>CAZGMQ010000044.1:0-26219 GCA_964526745.1 uncultured Verrucomicrobiota bacterium | reverse complement strand
TCCGATCATCTCCTTTCAGATGATGAGTTCATGCCCATGCCGGGCACACTAGGGCCGCCCTCTGTGGCGGGCGCGAATTCCGCCGGACGCAGAGGTCCGGCCTACAAGCCACAACGGCTACAGAAAATATGAAAACGCACTAATTTTAGAAAAAACAGGCTTTGGGAGCCCCAAAAGGTGGGGGGATTGAACCACAGGGGTACTGGGAGGGACGGGAACTCTGAAAACGACCCCTCCTTTCCCTATTATATATTTTCGGGGGCTCGCAGCAGAATTTCATGGAGTCTGCCAAACAGAATCGCTCGCAACCGGCGAAAAAATCACTCTAACTCGTTCTGCTGTAGCTGCGCCCGCGGGCGCGGCCGGTGATGACTTCAGCTCCCCAACCAGCCCGCGGCTTTCTCGCGCAGTTTGGACAGACGGGAAACGGCCTCGAGCAGCGTGCTCTCCTGCTTGGCGTAGTGGAACCGGATCAGGTGATGCACCGGCTCGCGGAAGAAACTGGAGCCCGGCACGGCGGCTACCCCCACCTCCCGCGCCAGCCACTCGCAGAAGGCCCGGTCATCGGTGACGCCGAATTCGGACACGTCCACCATCACATAGTAGGCGCCTTCGGGTTCGGTGAACGTCAGCCCGGCCTCGCGCAAGCCCCCTAGGAAGAGGTCGCGCTTCCTGGTGTAGGTAGCGGTCAGCGCCTCATAATAGGCATCCGGCAGATCCAGTCCGACGATAGCCGCCTCCTGAAGAGGCGACGCGGCCCCGACGGTCAGAAAGTCGTGTACCTTGCGTGCGTCCTGAATGAACCAAGGTGGCGCGATGATATAGCCCAGTCGCCAGCCCGTGATCGAGTAGGTCTTGGAGAGCGAGCTGCAGGAAATGGTGCGGTCAAACATCCCGGGCAGGGTCGAGAAATAGGTGTGCTTATGAGGGGCATATACGATGTGCTCATACACCTCATCGGTGATGACAAACGTGTCGAACTCTTCGGCTAGCGCGGCAATTTGCAGGAGTTCCTCCCGCGTGAAGACCTTGCCCGTCGGGTTGGACGGGTTGCACAAGATCAGGGCCTTGGGGCGCTGTTCGAAGGCACGGCGCAGGGCGGTGGGGTCGAAGGAAAAGTCCGGCGGCCGCAGCGGTACATAGATGGGTTCCGCGCCGGTGAGAATCATGTCGGCGACATAATTCTCATAGAACGGCGAGAAGACGATGACCTTGTCGCCCGGATTGCAGGCGGTCATCATCGCAGCCATCATGGCCTCCGTGCTACCGCAGGTGACCACGAGGTGCTCGTTCGGATTGATCTCCAGCCCGGTGAAGCGGCTCTGCTTTCGGGCCAGGGCCTGGCGGAACTCCGGAGCGCCCCATGTCACGGCATACTGGTGTGGGCCGGCGTGAGCCACCTTTTCGAGGGAGTTCTTCAGCTCCTCGGGCGGATCGAAATCCGGGAAGCCCTGCGACAAATTCACTGCTCCGCATTCCATGGCGACCCGCGTCATTTCGCGGATGACCGATTCTGTGAAGCGTCCGACTCGTTGACTTGTTTTTGGCATGGGGCGATTCTACCCAAACCGCTCCGGCAATCAATCCGGCAATTTATCTGCATCGATAATCTGCAGGCGGCCGGGAACGATTGCTTTCCCCTGGAAGAAGGATTATTCTGCTCGCAGATGAGCAGGATGACACCCCCCCACCGGAGGCCACTGATGAATACCGCTTGGAAATGGATTCTACTTCTTTGTTTACTGACCGCTCTTTCAGCGGCCGCCGCATCGGAATCGCTGCAGCAAAGCAATCCCCTGGGACACCAAATGCTTTCCGTGGAAGATTATCTTCACTTCACTCCTGCGGAGGAATCCTGTTCCGGCGCCTTTGTTCCCGCCTACTCCGGCACATCGGAGGCCTTCATGAAAGGTGTGCTGGCCAATCTGCGGGTTATCCATCCCGAAGGGATCTGGGGGAAGACCATTCAATTCGACTGCAGTTCCGGCGTGCTGCGGCTTCTCCTGAACGGCAAGGCCGACCTCGGTATCAGCAGCATCCCGATGACGTCCGCCCAGCGCGAGGCCTTTGTCCGCCGCTTTGGCTATCCGATTCTGGAGGCGCGGGTGGCGCTGGATGCCCTGCAGATTCTGGTTCATCCGTCCAATCCCCTGGACAGCCTGACCGTGCCGCAGCTGGACGCAATCTATGGCTCCGAACTCCGGGCAGGGGCGTTAAAGCCTATCCGCACATGGGAAGAAGCGGGGGCTTCGGGCTGGGGCGCGAACAACCCGATCACGGCGTATGCAGGCTGGCTCCACTACGGAACCTCAAAATTCTTCCAGGAAACGGTGCTGGAGGGTGGGCCCTGGCGTGAGGATATCCAGACGTTGGGTGTCATCCAGCACCCGGAACCCGCGGTTGTTGATGATCCGGCCGCCATCGTATTCAGCAACTACCGACCGCGCGACAGCCGGGTCAAAGTGCTAGCCATCGCGCGCCAGACCGAAGAACAGCCCTATCCACCCCTCCCCTCGCACATCTATGGCGAAGAGTATCCCCTGACCCGGTATTTCACTGTTTATGTCAATGCCCCCGCGGTGGAGGATCTGCCGGCTGAAACCCGCGAATTTCTGAACTATCTGCTGAGCTACGAGGGACAGACCGAAGTGGCCAAAACCGCCAGCCTCCCCCTCGATCGAACGATGCTTCTGCGCGCCCGCAAACGCCTGGGACTTCCCCGCGCCCCCTGAGACCCCGGTTTCAAATAGGATCTGTAATCAGCAGGCGGAACTTATCTGAGCCATAGCCGGCATGCTCGGCTTTGAGGGCCGGGAAGGCATCCAGCCCCCACTTTTCGCCAGCTTCCTCCAGGTCAGAGGTCTTTACGACAAACCCGGTGGAACCGGTCGCTTCGGACAGCTTGCGTGGAATCGCTCGCGGGGTGCTTAGCAGCGGGATGCGCTGACCGGTGTAAAAGGTGAAGGCACCGATATACTTTTCTTCGTTCAGCGCCAGTCCGATGAAACGCCCCTGGGCCATCTCTCTGGCCAGCAGTTCAGCAAACGGCTTCTGTGTCCGTTGGAAATCATAGACCGGATACACCACGGCCATGCTGAGCATCACGGCACCGGCGAGCGCGGCGGGCATCAGTAAAAAGACCCTGGCGCGGCCTCCGCGGCGGATCCCCGCACGCAGGCGTCGTACCAGGAACAGAACCAGGCCGAACAGTGCCACCGCCAGCAGTGCGGTGAAGACGGCTTTCGGCCGGCCGATATCACGCACCACATCCATATGCTCGAGGTATTTCCAGCGAATTGATTGCGGCAGAACAAAGAGCAGGCCATAAGCGATGGGCGCCAGCAGCATCCCCCCAGTCAGAACCCATCCGGTCCAGAGCAAGGGCCATCGATCGAGCTTCGTTTCCCAGCGGGTGGCGGCATCCTCCACCCAGATGGCGGTCATCAGGAACAAGATCGGGAATAGCGGAAGTGCATAGATGCTGACCTTGGCCGCAGAGGCATGCAGAATCAGCAACATTCCGACTACGCAAAACCGCATGAAAACACCCAGCGGATGATCCAGTCCCTGCCCCCGCCGGAACCACCGGAACATGGCAGGGATCACCAGAAGCGTCCATGGGAGCAAGGCACCAGGCAGCGTTATCAGATAATAGGTAATCGCTTCCTTATGAATATAATAGGGGTCGTGCGGCAGCGAGGCATCGCTGAAGGTTATGAAGCGCCCTACCTGATTATCCCAGAACACGCCGCGCAGGAAGTCCATGCCCCCCGCTTTCCATAACGCCCACGCCCACGGCGCAACCACCAGCAGGAAGAGCGGAAGGAACAGCAGGGGCAGCACGACGGCGAGTTTCCATTTCCGCTGGAACAGGAGGAACAGGCCCACCGGGACCCAGACAAAGCCCGGCCCGAGCAGGCCTTTGGCATAGAAGGACAGTGCGGAGACCAGCAGGAATGCGGCATAGCGAGGCCCTTTCCGCCCGGTCGCGGTATACGCCCCCCAGAACAGGAATAGCGACAGCATCACCATGAACGACAGGCAGGTATCGGTCAGAACGATCTTGGAATACTCCATAAACTTGAAGGAGGTGCCGCAGAAGAAGGCGGCCGCCAGCCCGGCTCGCTCTCGACCCATGCGCCGGCCCCAGAGCCAGACCAGCAGGACCGCGCCCAGTCCGTAGAGAGCCGCTGGCAGGCGCACCAGCCCCTCGTTAACCGTTCCGGCGGCCCGGCAGAAGACAACGCCTGTCCAATGCAGCAGCGGCGGCTTCTCCAGATAGGAAACGCCGTTGAGGGTGGGCGTCACCCACTCCCCGTTGCGCACCATGTCCGCAATCATCGCGCCTTCGCGGCAGTCGTTCGGTCCCCACAGGGAATGGTCAAACAGACCGGACAGGAAATACAGAACCAGAAGCAAGAGCAGCCATCGGCGCTCGCGCGAAGCCAGACCTATTCCCTCCCCGTTCATCCGGCTATTCCTTCTTCACCCCTTCAATCCAGTACAGGGGGCGCGCGCGTCGGCCGTACCCGGGGCGGGCTTCGAGCAGAATCTGATAGGGAGGCAGCTCCAGCTGATCGAGGTCCTTTTTCCAGTTCAGAATCACGCTGTCATAGTCGGCATCCTGCCCAGCGAGGATGGCGTGCATCTGCTCATCCTCAACCCGGTTCGGCAGCGACAGATTGCCATAGAACGCCAGGCCGCCGCGGGTGGTCTCGCTGAAGCCCCACACCGCGATTCGAGACCGGGCCTCCACCGGAATCTGTTCTGCGAAGGTGCGGTAGGCCTCCCCCATGCTCTTCTGCCGATCCACCGCCTCGCCAGGAACCAGGAACAGGGCCATGAACATCAAAGCCGAGGCGGCAATGACGCGCAGCCCCAGACTCAAGGAAGATCGGAGGGCCAGCCAGAGGGCACCCACACCCGCCGCAGCCACCAGGGCATGACGCAGACTCCAGCCCATCAGGAAGGGAGGAACTTGTTCCGTTATGGAGGCCGGCAGCCGCATGAGAACCCACGGCGAAATCGTCAGGGCAACCAGCGCCACCACGCACAGCCAGAGCCAGAAGCGATAGAATCCGGAACACCAGCGGGGCATGGGTTCACGAAATCCTTCAGCACAAATCATGGCGAAGGCTGGCAGGATCGGCAGCAGATACATTTCGCGCTTGGTCACCGACAGGGTCAGCACCGCAGCGGAGCCCACGCCCCAGAAGAGCGCGAAGACACCGGGTGACAGCAGCCAGTCATGAATTGACTTGGAACGGAAGCTGTTCAGCCCGTCCCGGCCGATGCGCCAGAACCCAACCAGCAGAACCGGCACCCAGGGGAGCATATAGAGGGCCACCGACTGGATGTAATACCACCACTCGCCCGGCTTCCG
This sequence comes from uncultured Verrucomicrobiota bacterium, assembly GCA_964526745.1. Taxonomy (GTDB): domain Bacteria; phylum Verrucomicrobiota; class Kiritimatiellia; order CAIQIC01; family Lenti-01; genus Lenti-01. Next base: position 20,836 of record CAZGMQ010000044.1, on the reverse strand, counting down.
GTGACCCAGAGCCGGAACTTTCCCGAGAAGACGCCCCACCTGATTGTCCCAGAACCATTCATGCCACAGTTTCTCGCCGCCCACCGTGCGCAACAAAATCACCCAGGTGCCGGCCGCCAGAAGCAACGCCGCCAGTGCCAGCAGATGCGGGCCGATAAATAATTTTAATTTCTGTTTCTCGCGGATCTGCAGGAACCAGCGCGGAAAGGCCAGGGCGGCCCAGCCGACTGCGATGAAGACCAGCCCGATGGTTCCCTTGGAAAGGAAAGCGCCAGCGGTGCACAGACCAGCCGGAATGCAGAATCCCTTGCGGTCCGCGATGAACACCTCGCCGAAGCAGGTCAGCGCCGCCATCACAAAAAAGGCCAGCGCCGCATCCACGCGGATAAAATGCATATTTTCAACAAACCCGACAGACGTACCCAGCAGCAGAACGGCCGACAGGGCCAGGCTCCCCGCCCCCAGGCGACGCGCCAGCAGGAACATCATTGCCAGCACGCCCAATCCCCACAGAGCTGTCGTCAGACGGATGGCTCCCACCGAGCCAAAGGCCCAGCCCAGGGCCCGCTCGGCCACACCGGCGGCCGCGAAATACATCGGGGGTTTTTCAAGAAAGGGTTCGTCCGCCAGCACCGGAATCACGAGGTTACCGGTCCGAGCCATCTCGACTGAAATGGCGGCAACACGCGGCTCATCGGGGGTCCAGAGATCCCGGTCTACAATCCCGACCAGGCAGACGCCGATCACCAGCGCCAGTATCCACCAGGGGGTCTTTCCATCCAGAAGGGTTTTCATACACGCACCCTATCATTCCTCGCTAGCACGGGACAACCGCGTTTCCTTCCGGCATCGCCGGTTCCTCAGGGCTTGAGGATGATCCCGATGACGGCACCCGTCATCAGCGTGGCGATGGTGCCGGCAATCATCGCTTTGAGACCGAGGGAGGCGATTTCCCGCTTCTTCTCAGGGCAGAGCGCGGAGAGCGAACCGACGATGATGCCGATGCTGCTGAAGTTGGCAAACCCGCAGAGCGAATAGATCGTGATCAGGCGGCTGTGCAGCGACATCACGCCCTCGGGCTGGTGCGCCAGTGCCATGTACGCTACAAACTCGTTAAAGACCGTCTTCAGACTCATCAGTTTGCCGGCGACCTGCGCCTCCGACCACGGAATGCCCACCAGCCACATCACCGGCGCCATGATCCAGCCCAGCATCCGCTGAAGGGAAAGGGGCTCCTCAAAAGGAAGAAACGCCAGCACCTGATTCACCAGCGAAACGACGGCAATAATCGCCACGAGCATCACAGCCACATTGACCATGACCTTGGCACCGTCATTCGCGCCCGACAGCAGCGCATCCACCACGCCGTGGTGTTCCGAACTCATATCCGGGGTTTCGCCATCCACGGGTTCCGTGGCGGGCACCATCATGCGCGCAATCATCACGGCGGCGGGCGCACTGATGAGCGAGGCGGTCACGAGATGACCCAATACGATGCCAGGCATCACCGGATTGAGCATCGAGGTGTAAACCACCATCAGGGAGCCGGAGATCGTCGTCATGCCGGCGGTCATCACACACATCAGGCCCGCACGGTCGAGTTTGCTGACATAGGGCTTGATCAGTAGCGGAGCATCACTCTGCCCCATGAACACATTCGCGGCTACAGCCACCCCTTCGGCCCCGCCAAGGCCCATGGTGTGATGCAGGAACCGCGCAAAGGCCCCGACGATCTTCTGCATGATGCCCAGATAGAACAGCACGGCGCTGATGGCCCCCACCACGATCAGCATCATCAACGGGCCAAAGAAAAAGACGGAAGGCGCCGCGGCAAACCCTTCCTTCAACGCAAAGGGGGCCTCCCCGCCGGTGAGATAGCCGAACACGAAGGCGCCGCCTTCATGGCTGGCGCGCTCGATGGCATTCACTCCCCGGTTCATAAAGATCAGGACCTTCTGAAAGAACGGCACATGGACGAGAAGAAGCGCGACGCTAAACTGCAGGCCTACGCCCCAGGCCATTACACGCCACTGCACCTTGCGACGGTTTTCGCTGAAGAGCCAGCTCAGGGCCAGCAACACCACGATACCCAGTATTCCGCGTGCAATCCACATGATCTAGCTCCTTGGCGTCACGGCACGAGGGAGTACCGGCTCCAACAACTCTCTTTGAATCCTGGCTCTCCGATCGGTCGGACTGCGATGAGACTTTTCCATTCTGAATCCTGACTTCTGACTTCTTTCATTGGCTACGGCAGTCCAACCCAGACGCGATAGTTGCGCTGGGTCTGGACCGGTGAACCGCTGCTGGCGGCCGTGCCGTCATCGGTGAACAAATGTAGGTTCGTATAGGGAACGACATTGGTCCAGTGGCCATTGGCCTGGAAGCCCGTCCAGCCCTGCGGGGTGTTCGTCAAAGTGCCATCCGCAAACTCGATCCGATAGGCTCGGTCCGGCTGCACCGGAACGGAGATTTCTGCACCGGAAGTACTCTCCACATTCTCTACCCCGAAGACGGCATTGGAAACGGTCGGATCCGTGTTGGCGGTGTATTCGTCGTCATTCGAAATGCCGTCGCCGTCAGTGTCACCGCTGGCGGTTTCGCTATAATTGGTGAAATAGGTCCGTTCCCAGACATCCTGCATGCCATTGGTGTTGGAATCCACCGGAACGACGACCCCTATCCATCCGTTGGTCGCAGCGGCGGCATTTGTGGCGGAGAACTCGATCCAGTTGGTCTGTCCGACCCAGGCCGTGTTGGAGACCGTATAACTGAAGGTTCCACCCGTAAAGATGGCGCCGGTGATACTCCCTTCCAAATTCGTCACCACATCCGCGACCGGGGAGCCATTCGTATCGGCCACCGTAACCGTGAACGTCGCCTCTTCCAGATACGGAACGAGGATCGGGCTGACCGGATTGAAGGTGATTTCCAGTTCCACCGGCGCATCGGCTTCCTCGATCTTCAGGAACTGCACAATAGCTCCATCACTGTAAATGGGGTTGGTCGAACCCCCGCTTTCATCAAAGGTGAAGCCGACCCAGATGCCGTTGCTGTAGAGATCCGCACCCGTCCTTGGTGTGGGCCAGACTTCGCTGGAGGCATCGCTGGAGGCCAGGTTCTTCACGTTGTAGTAGACCGAGGCGCTGTTGCTCAGACCCAGCAGGTCCCAGCAGCCCGCCAGGTCATAAGTGTCGCTACTGCCGGAGTGGTCGCCATCGTTCACGAACAGCGAGAACGCCAGCACCGCATCGTCGCCATTGGCCACGGCCCCGGCGGATTCATACTTGGCCACGGCGAAGATCTTGCTGTTGTCGCCCCCGCCCGTCCGGCTGAGGAAATACTGGTTGGGGCTCTGCAAGGCCGGGCTGTTGAGGCGCGCCCAGTTGACGTGTCCGTACCACTGCGCCATCTCGCGGCTGGCCGCGTCCAGCGGCGGCTCGCCCCACACGCGCAGCTTGTTCCAGCGCTTGAAATGCGGGATGTACTTTCCGAAGTTCAGCTCAAAGTCGGCAAAGCCCGTCCAATCGCCGGCACCCGTGGCGGCATCGTAAGGCCCGATGCCCTGCTCCTGGCCGTAGAAGGTCATGGGCACGCCCATGACCGAGGCGACCATGGCGTAGCGCGAGGCGGTGACCCACGAATCGCTCCAGGGCATGACCTCGTCGTGACCGGTCAGGTTCAGGAGGATGGCGCCGCCGTTGTAGGCCGTACGGCGGTTCTCCAACTGCGTGCGCAGATCTGCCGGATCGCTGACATGAGCCTGCGTGAACTGGAAGACCATGTTTTCGTTGAGGATGTCGAAATGGCGGTTCGAGCGGTAGCCCGGCACGCCGCCGTCGAGGGTCTCGGCCATGAACATGAAGTTCCACTTCATGCTGCGGGTGCGATTGATGATGTATTCCCAGAGCTGCGGCGGCAGGCCCTGCCCAAAGTCGCAGCGCAGGCCGTCGATGCCATAATCATCATAGGCAATGCCGGTGGCGGGATCCACCTCGCCGGGCCGGTTGGTCAGGCTGTTTCCGGTCTTCTGGAGCCAAAATTCGGTGTAGCGTCCGATGTATTCCCAGAGCTCGATCGTGTCCGACGACATCCCCTCGAAATCGTAGACGTCCTCCTCGTTGAGATAGTCGCCGTTGTTATCGGGGTTGTGGCGAACCAGGCAGGAATACTTGCCGTAGTACAGCTCGGCCACGTCCGCCCATTTGCCGAAGTCGCCGCGGTCCGGGGCGGTCGCGATATCATTGGTCCAGGCGTCCGTATAGGTGGTCGCCGGCTCGCCATAGTCGTCCATGCGCGAATACCAGCCGGGGCGGATGGCGCCGATCTTGACATCCTTGGTCGCGCAGAGGCCATTCGTCACGCCCATCTCGCCGAACTCCGCATCCCACGAGGTGTGGTTGAACACGCCGTCGAGCATCACATTGATCGTGCCAATGTGGTTGGTGGCGGTTTCGACGTCCTTGCCTGCGTCGCAACGGGCTACGAAGTTCGTGAACTCCGTCAGCGCGGTCGCCTCGGAGCCGTCGCTGCCGAAGAAGCCGTTCACGGCGAAATAGTCGCGGGTCGCATACGGGCTGCCGGGCACATAGGGCGTGTCCGTACCCGGCACATTTTCCGAGCGGTTGATGCCCGCCGGATGGATGGGCTGGAACCAAAGACAATTCGCCTGGATCTTGTTGAGGTATTCGATGCTGAATTCATCAAACGTGCCCCGGTTGGCCTCGGTGGGGGAAATGAGGTCCGCGAATGTGCTGCGCCCTTCCAGGGTGTTGTTGGTGGCCTTGACCGTCAGCGTGTTCAGCTCGTACATCGTCTGTTCGAGGACCTTCTTCGGCGAGATCACGATGGCGTGGTCGCGACGCCCTTCGGAGGAGTACCACGTCCAGTTCGTGCCGGTCTGGCCGGAGGCGTGGTAACGCGCCGTGAGCCGGTAGGCGCCGCACTTGCCCACATTCGTCGTCCATTCGTATGCCGAACCATTCCACGTCATCGGAAACGCGGTGAAATACGCCCCCGTGTCGTTGGTCGTGAGCAGGTTGCCATCCGGCGGCTGGATGCCGTCGGGCACGCCGTCGCTGTTCCAATCCGCGTCCACGAGATCGCGACGGCCGACGTTGGAGAACACCTCCACGTTTGACGGGACACCGGGGGGGGTATAGAGCACCGTGATGGCCGCCGTGTTGCTGGTGGCCTCGTCGATGAAGAACTTGGTGGTCGTGTAGTCCGCGTTCTGGCCGTTGACGGTCAGCGCGTCCGCGCCGCCGCTGTACATGCGATAGAGGAAGTTTGTTCCGCTTTCGCCATCCGCATTATATTCCGCCAGTTGCACGACGTCGTTGCCCCCGTTCACGCCGGAATTCCATGCGGCCACCTGATACTGAACTTCCGATTCCAGATTGGTCAGCGCGTCGTCCTGGATCGTCCCCACCCACCACATGGCGTTGCCGTTTTCGCTCGAATCCGGCTCGGTGTGGCTGAAAATCATTGTGTTTGTTGTGGTCAACTCGGGGTTGGGAATCCCTTTCGGCGTAGGCTCCAATTTGTTTAGCTTCGTGATGCCTTGACGCTTCGACGGGCTCAGCCCATTCGTGATGACGTAGCGCACCTCGGCGTGATCCGCCCATTGATAGCCATCGCTGGCCTGATAGCCAATTTTAGCCCAAATCTGGATCGTGTCGCTCGCCACCCGTACCACGTTTCCCCCGTGCCACACATAGCCCGGCTCTTTGCCCGGATCGCCGCCATAGGAGAAGGAAAAGGGGTTCGCCTGCGCCGACGCGAGCGCCGCATACATGACGGTGGCTGTCTGGTTCGTCGTGCCCAGATAGGTCGTATCTCGGTCGTTATAGGTGATCGCCAGCGCATATTCCACCGTTTGGTTCGTGAGGAAGGTGCCCGAAGGAATCTCACCCTTCCAATACTTGTTGTTGCCCGATTCCGAATCGAATGCCAGCGCGGCACTGCTCCATCCCCCAGCCCCTTGCAGGCGGTAATAGAGCGTCCCGCCGCTCTGGTCCCCTGTCGTGCCGGTGCCGGCAAACTGGTTGCCGTTGTAGATCGTCACCGCGTTCGTCGCATACGGGTGCCGCGGATTGCGCATGGTCGCACCCGCCGGTTCTGCGTTTGCGGGCACATGCCACGCGTTGCCCAGATCCGCCGCCGGCGCACCCGCGACATAGCTATAGTTGGTGCCGCCTGCATTGTTGGCGCGCAGCGTGCACAGGTCGGCATCCGTCGCCACCACAGTGATCGGCAGCGTGCTGCTGAGCACGTAATAGCTCACCGTGCTGCCGGCATCCATCGCCGGGATGCTCAGGCTGGCGTTCGTGCCCGTCACCGAACCGGCGACAAACGCCTCGTTCGCAAAATCGTTGGTCGTGTAGCGGACATAAAGGGTCTCGCCGCCGGGCGCCGCGCTAAGGCCCGCCGACACCGTCACGATGTTCGTCGTCTCGGCCGCGCTATTGTCGGAAACGGAGGTGATTTCCACGGGGCTGTTGGTCGTGGCCTGGATGGCATACGGGCGGTACCACCAGGTGGAGTCCCCCTTCAGACGGAAGGAATACACCATCCCACTCGTCTCTGCGAATGTCAGATTGCCCGGGTTGCTGCTATCGAGGTCACTGTGCCCCTGCCCGATCGTGCTGTTGACCGCAGCATTGGTCGAAGAGGTGCCCGTTCCCCACTGCGGATCCCAGGTCACATACTGAGTAAACTGCATTCCGGAGCTGGCCCGGGTCGTGGAACTGGTCTGTTCGACGGAATAAATCGTATCGCCGACAAACGCGCGATTGGTATCCATACCGCTGGTCGCGGTCCACCCATTGATATCACCTTGGACGAACTCCGCCTGAGCGCTCCCCACGCCGCAAAGCAAAGCCGCCGCACAAACCAATCCACAAATCGTTTTCGCATTCATCCATACCCTCATGATTTTCTCCAGCAAGCTGCCGGAACCCTACTTCTGTCATCAGTTTACCCGACCCGGCCACACCTGACCAAGAAAAACCGAAATCGCCCAAAACATTCGAAGAATGACCCTTTTCGCCTTTTTGAGATGTTTTACTGCGAATTTTTTGACTTGGGGGGCCCGTTTTTCCGGATTTTTGATGATTTCGAACAATTTTCGGCTGTTTTGAACGCCCGACTCTCGCAACTGTTGATTCTGCGCCTCCAAAAATGAGCCAGAGGCCCATACCCTCCCCCCCGATATGGCACTTGCATTGAGCGATGGGGCTGGCAATACTCTCCATCATGAATGCGATGCTTCAGCCTGTACCGCTTGGTGCGGAGCCGATTGCACCATACGAGGGAGGACCATTCGATGGCACAGTCCAAAACGGAGTTGGAAGAACTGAAGGCGATGGAAAGCCATTCGGCCGAACGGCGCACTGAACGAAAGAAGGTCCTGTCCTCCCCCCCTCCCGGATCCGCGCCCGCTGCGGCGGAAGAACCCAGCGCCCCAAATCCCATGCTTCAGGATCTGGTGACCCAGGTCGAAGAGATTGCAAAAGAGATGGAAACCGTCGCAAAAGAACGTCCCGCAATCGCCGTACTGGCGGCCTTTGCCACAGGCATCGCCGTGGGGCACTTGATGGCCCGCAGATAGGAGAACCCATGCAACGAATCACACACAGTCTCAAACAACTCTGGAAATCCGAACGGATTCTGCGCAAGCAGGAGATGCGCGTGGGCGTACTGAAAGTCCTGATTATTTCCTGCGCGGCACTCATCGCGCTCTTCGGCCTCATCATGCTGGAACTGGCGGGTTTTTTCGCCCTGGTTCCGCGTATCGGCCGGCCGATGGCCGCGCTGGCGGTTACCGGCATCAACCTGCTGCTGGCGGTCATCCTTCTGTTGCGCGCGCGCACCCTGAAGCCACCGGTCGAAATCGAACTGGTGAAGGAAATGCGCGACCTAGCGATGGACGATTTGGAGGAAGAAGCCTCCATGATCGCAGCCGATGTGACCGCGCTGCGGAACGATATCGGCCGCTTTGTGCATCATCCGGGCGAAGCCCTGCTGCCAGCTGTCGGCCCGGTGATTGCCGCTGTCGCCCGCGGGGTGAATTCCATGAAGTCGAAAGAAAAGCCGGCCGACGCCGAATAGTCCCACCCTTGGACAGAGCCGTTAGAAAGAAAGCTCCGAATGAATCCAGCCATCTTTGAATCCATCATGCTCCTGTGCTTCGGCTCGGCCTGGCCCTTTTCCATCTACAAGACCTGGAAGACCAAAAGCTCCAAAGGAAAAAGTCTATTTTTTGTCTCTATCCTGCTGGTCGGCTATGCGGCCGGAATCCTGTTTCAGGTGGTCGGAAAATTCAATGCCGTCCTCTACCTCTATATCCTGAACTTCGTCCTGGTTGGAATCGATCTCGTCCTCTCGATCCGGTATCGGAATGGATAACCCCGTTCTTGCTTTCCAACGAGGCTCTGCCATAGTTTGCATCATGAAGAATCTGATCCTTCCCCTCTTTGTCCTCCTGATGGCCGCGGGCTGCGCCTCTCCCGACGCCCGCCCGCAGATGCCGCTGGCCCAGGATGCCCTGGATACCTTTCTGAGCAGTGGACGCGATGCGCGCTACTACGGCATCACAATCTATCACGATGCCGCCGGCGACCGCTTTGAGTTCGCCAATCGCCTGCATCGGGATCGCGGGGCCGAGATGGATTTCTTTTCGCCCCGGAACTTGAAGGTACCGCTCATCGAGGCGCGAACCTCTACCTTTGTCGACTTCAACTTGCTATTGGATTCCTCTGCCCGTCAGAACTGGCTGCTGTTGCAGACAATAGAGGCCATGGATTACCGTGCGTTTGCCCCCGCCACCGGGGAGTATCCGGACCATGTCGACTCCACGATCCCCGGCTATGCGGGAGTGGCCAACAAGATCGTGATGGACACCCTGCATGTGGAATCACCCATTTTCTTCGTGGCACCAGCGACCGGAAGTCTGGGGCCCCTCTCCCGCGCAAACGAACTCCCCGAGGAGGATCTGGATCCCAAGTGGGTCACCGCCCGGACAAAATTGGGGAACCGGACCCATGCCGTCATGGGATCGGCCCTGATGCGTAAGTTTTCTTCCATCCGCTTCGATTTCACCGCACGCAAAATCCGCTTTACGTCGCACAAGTCCTTCCGTCCTGCTGCGGCCTCGGCCGTCCGGGCTCAACTGCCGATGCTGAACTGGCGCGGACGCCCGGTCGTCAACGCGGTGCTGAACGGTGAGCCGATTCAGCTGGTGGTCGACACCGGCGGGGATTTTGACATCTCGGTTCCGGGCGAAATGGAGGAATTGGTCGGTTCGCTGGTTCTGGGCGATCTGGAGCTAGACGATGTAGAAATCTATACCCATTCCGAACTGGGCCTGCCGGAGAACTTCCCCGCCCGCATCGGGCTGGGCATCCTTTCAAATTATCTGCTGACCCTCGACTACAAGCAGCACTTTGTCTGGCTGGAGGACCGCATCACGCCGGAGACCGAAAAGGGTACGACGGAAGACGGAGAAGAGGCCCCCGCCCCGGTGCTGGAATATCGCGGCATCCGGAACTGATTGAGTCAGGCCGTAGGTGGGAAGACTGTAGGCTGTAGGCAAAAAAGTGGCGCGCCCAGCGGGCGCGCCTACAACAGAACTTATGTATCGCTGTGTCTATCCGCCGATGGCGGCCATGCGGGCCTTCACGGTTTCGAGCTCCGTTTCACCATCGTTCACCAGTTCAGCAAAGATCTCCTTCATCGGCTGGATTTTTTCGACAAGGCCGACGCTTTGGCCGGCCATGCAGGAGCCGCCTTCCACGTCGCCGTCGATGGCCGCTTTACGGAGACCGCCCATCCAGAAGCTTTCCACCTGTAACTGCGCCTCAGCTCGCCCGATCTCGCCCTTGTTCATCTTCTGGAGCAAATCCAGCTGCAACTGGCCGAATTCGTCTGAGGATTTGTTCTTCAGTGCGCGCACGGCCACAATCGGCAGACGCTTGTCATATTCGGGCGTGCTTGTCGCTTCGCGTGCACGGGCGGCTGCAAATCGTTCCTTGAGATTCTTATGGGCATTGCACTCCTCGGCCATTACGAACCGGGTGCCCATCTGCACGCCAGCCGCGCCCATCAGCAGCATATGCGCCATCATTTTCCCGGTGGCGATGCCGCCGGCCACAAACACGGGTACACCGGGATTTTTGAAAAGCACCTGCTGGAGTAGAATCATCAGGGACACATGACCAATGTGGCCACCGGCCTCGCTGCCTTCCAGCAGGAGACCATCCACACCAAAACGGACCATCTGGGCCGCGATGGAATCGGTGGAGGCAAAGGATAGGACTTTTTTGCCCGCGGCCTTCATTTCCTCCACATCCCGGCGGCGAGGGAACATCCCTGCAAAAATGACGATGGGTGCCTTCGAGGCCTTCACGACTTCCTTGTGTTCCGGGAAACGAGGGGCAATCGTGACCAGGTTGACGGCAAAGGGACCCTCGATGCCTTCGGAGCAACTTTCAATTTCTTCCGCGAGGATGTCGCCCGGCATGTTGCCGGCGGCCAGACAGCCAAACCCGCCCTGAGCGCTGACTGCCTTCACCAGCGTGGAGTCGCTGATCCAGGTCATCGCGCCGCACATAATGGGATAACGGACGCCGAGAAATTCACGTCCTGTGTTCCAAAGACCGTCTAAACAAGTTGTTTTCATCCGTGTTCTGCTCCTTTGTGGACTCAAATCCTACCCCACCCGGCACAAAAGTTCATTAGAAAAACAATAAAAACACAAAACAGAGGCTGAGGAGCTGGTTCCGCTTACAGCAGATCGCGGACCTGTTCCCATGCGAGTTTGAACCAGGGAGTGAAGCCTTCCGGGTTGGTTTCCAGCTCCTGTGCCAGGGCGGCGGGCTCCACCCATCGGATCGCCCCCACTTCATCCGGATTCAGTTCAAACGGACCTTCAAACTGACCGGTGAACACATGGTCGAGTTCGTGCTCGGTCAACCCTTCGGCAGGCGATGTCGCCTTATATTCAAACTGAAAGCGCTCCTGGACGGGGCAGTCGCAACCCAGCTCCTCCTGGAGGCGGCGGTGCGCAGCATCGCTGGTGGTCTCGCCGGGGCGCGGATGACTACAGCAGGCGTTGGTCCAGAGGCCGGGAAAGTGATATTTACCGGCAGCCCGCTGCTGCAGGAGCCAACGGCCCCGCACATCAACCAAAAAGACAGAGAAGGCGCGATGGCGGGTCCCGCCGTTTTCGTGCGCGGCCAGCTTTTCCATGGACCCGATCTCGCGGTCCTGTTCGTCCACCAAAATGACAAGCTCTTCAGCCATGGGCGGGGTGGGTTATCCCCTCTCCATCTTCAGGTGCGCGGCCATGAGTTCGCCCGGATTGGTCTGGGCGGCCAGCAGCGAGAGTTCGCCACAGAGAACGGCCGCAGCACAGATCATGGCCAGGCGGCGCGCATTGGCGCCGGGTTCACGTTCTTCCATGCAGCCCAGCTCGCGGAGATTCTCTTCCACAAAGGGCAGCCCCTTGCCGTTGCCGACGGTGCCGACAATCAGATTGGGAAGCGTGCAGGAGAAATAGAGCCCCTCCTCACGCACTTCGGTCAGCACAAAGCCCTGCGAGGCCTCCACGATGTTGGCGGCGTCCTGCCCGGTGGCCAGATAGAAAGCCAGCAGCATGTTGGCAAAGTGCGCATTGGCGGCGCGCACCCCACCGGCCAGCGAGGTGCCGATCCAGTTCTTCCGCAGGTTCAGTTCCACGATCTTTTCAGGCGTGGTGTGCAGGAAGCGTTCAACCAGCCGGGTCGGGATGATCACCTCGGCCACTGTGTATTTTCCGCGTCCCAGAATGCCGTTCACCGCCGAGGGTTTCTTGTCGCAGCAGGTGTTGCCCGAAATGGACCCGTATTTACATTCCGGGCGCTGGTCCAGAATCCAGGAGAGCATCGCATCGGCCGCCCGCGTGACCATGTTATGACCGGAGGCATCGCCGGTGGAAAACTCTAACCGGATATAGACCAGATGGCCCACAACCTCGAAGTGGATATCTTTGAGGCGGGCAAAGCGGCTGGTGCCAGCAGCGACCGCTGCCAGCGCCTCGCGCTGGTCCTGCACAAATTCTACGAGGGCCTGAGCACCCTGCGCATCGGGAGCATCCACGAGCACGGAGCGGGTCATCCGCTCATCCAGCACCACGGTGCGGATGCCGCCGGCTTTCGCCGTGACGCGCGCGCCGCGTTCCACCGATGGCCACAGGGGGGATTCATAGGTCGCCAGCGGCAGCAGGCCTTCCCATTCCACCTCGGGACCTGACAACTTGACCGGGCCGACCTTGCGCATCGGGATGGCCGCCACCAACTGTTCGTTCTCTTGCTTCATATCCGCTCCTGTTTGAGAGGGTCGTCCGGTCGTCCTAGGGGGCAGGCAGCGCGAAAGCAGCAGCCGCTTCGTTCAGGACTTTCACGTGCGCGGCCACCTGGGCCGCCCGGGAATCGGAGGGGAAACGCTGCTCAAAATCACTGTAGGTGGCAATCCCCTTTCGGGCCATCCCCAGCTTGTCGCCGTATACGTCCGCAAGTGTCCAGAGCGCATCCGCGTTGCCGGGCTCCAATTCCACCAGCTTGCGGAGCGAGACCACCGTCGTGTCGTATTCCTCCAGCGCGGAGGACGAGCGCGCCAACCCCAGCAGAACCATTGGATTATCGGGCTCGAGCGCACGGGCTTTCAGCAGGGCCGTCTGCGCCTCGCGCGGCTGACGCTCCGCCAGCCAGTATTGCCCGGCCTGCAGCTGAATCGCGGCCCGGTCACCAAACACCTCCAGCGCTCGGCGGAGAATCTCACCGGCCTGCGCCGAGTCGCCGCCTTCGCGGGCCAGTTCCAGCGCGCGCAGCGTCTGGAGATAGGCTTCTTCGGTGTCACCGCTGTCCAGCGCCTCTCGAGCCTGCGACCACAGCACCCCGGCGGTCATCTTCGGCTTTGTCGAAGCCTGCGGCGTAAAGGATGTCTGCTCAATCACCTGCCCGCCGACGCGGGTGGCGGCGGCTTCTGCGCGCGCGCCCTGAGGCGACACCGCCAGATACTGGCGAAAGTATTCGCGGGCCTGCTCGTCGTGACCGTCCTGCTGCGAATACAGCACGCCCAGGTTGTAGAGGGCGGTGGGATAATTCTTGTTCATCTCCAGCGCCTGCATGAAGAAGGTTTCGGCCTGAGCCAGGTGCCCCTCCAGCAGGGCGACGCGTCCGAGACCCGCGGCAGCCTGCGCGGACTGGGGATTACGCTTCTGGGCCTCAAAGTACATTCGCCGCGCGAGATCCCAGCGGCCATGATGCGTGGTCCAGTCGCCGATCCGAAGCAGGGCCTTGGTATCCTCGTCATCCAGATCGGCCGCGCGGCGCAACAGCGAAATTCCGCGGGACATGTCGCCCAGTTCCAGCGACAGGCAGCCGAGATTGTAGACCGGCTCAAAGGCGGCCGAATTCAACTTGGAGGCCATCTCAAAATTGGCAATCGCCTCTGTTGTGGCATCGAGTCCCCAGTTGGCCAGGCCCAGCCAGTTCTGCGCTTCCGCGGCGAAGGATCCGTTCGGATCCGCCTCCAGCGCCAGTTCCAGCTTGGCTTTGCCGCGAGCCAGATCCCCCTTCTGCAGGGCAATCAATCCGGACCGAAAGTCCTTCTCCGGCGTCGCTTTTCCGCACCCGGCACCCAGCACCAGGGCCATCAGAAACAGACCGACCGCCATCCGGATCATCCGTCCGCCCATTCTGAATCCTGTCTCCTGAATCCTCATTTGGCCTCCTCAATCGGCGTCAACCACAGCTCCCGCGTGCGGGGGCCGTCAAATTCACATAGATACAGCCCCTGCCAGGTGCCCAGGTTCAGCTGCCCGTTGCGCACCGGCACCCACTGCGACACGCCGACGAGCGTGGTCTGGATGTGGGCGGCGGAATTGCCTTCGGCATGCGCATAGCCGTCCCGCCACGGGATCAGCTTGGAAAACGCCTTTGCCATATCGGCCGCCACATCCGGGTCCGCCTGCTCGTTCACGGTGACCCCCGCCGTGGTATGCGGCGAGTGCACATGCAACAGGCCGGTCCAGGGGGGCAGGTCCTTCAGCGCGGCCTGAATCGCCCACGTCACGGCAACCATTTCCGTTCGTGTAGAAGTTGTGATGGATATTTTGACCATATCCGCATACTATACGCATTGTTTTCGTTGGCGGAAAGTGAAACCTGCACCCACAACCCATTTCAAGATTTTGAAGGAGCGCCCATAATGGTGTTCCTTCTGCCTGTCCTTTTTCTCTTCCTGCTGGCCGGCTCCGCCTTCTTCTCCAGCGCGGAAACCGCTTATTTCTCCGTGGATCCCATCCAGCTCCGCCGCATCGGCGAACAGCACCCGGCAACCGGCGATCGGCTGCGCGGGATGCTGGCGAACCCCACGCGCCTGCTCTCGACCATCCTGATCGGCAATACCCTGGTCAACATCGCCCTCTCCAATGTGGGCTACATCATCGCCCGCCACTGGATCCCCGAATACAGCGAGCTGGTCGCGATTCCCGCCATCACCCTCCTGCTGATCTTCTTTGGTGAGCTTGGCCCCAAGAATCTGGGTCTGTACTATACCGCCACCCTGGTCCGCCTGTATGGCCCCACGCTGCGATTCTGCGACCGCCTGCTGACCCCGCTTCGCTTTCTGCTCGAACTGGCCAGCCGGCGGCTCCGCCCCCTCTTCCGGCCCGCGGGCAAAACCCTCTCCGAAGAGGAATTCGAGACCGTTCTCGATATCTCCCGCGAAGAAGGCATCCTGAACGCGGATGAACTGGCCATGATCAAGGCCATCGTGGACCTGGAAGATATGCACGCCTCCGACATCATGACCCCGCGCGTGGATTTCATCGGTATCGATCTGGAGGACCCTGACGAGAATCCCGTTGAGCTGGCGCGAAAGTCCCGTCGAAACTTCCTGATCCTCTATAAGGACCAGTTTGATGAAATCGCCGGCTTCCTGAATGTACGCAAGTTCCTGTTGGACCCGGAGCACTCCATCAAAGCCGCGACCCTGCCGCCGGTCTTCGTGCCGGAGAGCGTACCGTTGAACCGCCTGCTGACTCGTTTTCAGAAAGACAAGATTCGGCTGGCCATCGTCGTGGATGAATACGGCGGGGTGGCCGGCCTGGTGACTCGCGGCGACATTCTCGAGGAGATCACCGGCGACATCTATAACGAGCTGTCAAAGCCCCGCCCCATCTTCCAGTCGGCCGGGCCCTATGCCTGGCTGGTGGATGCCAATATCTCCCTCGAGGAAATCAACAAGAAGCTCCGCCTTGATCTAGAGGCCGAAACCTCCGATCGGCTTGCCGGTTGGATCACCGAACATCTCGGCAGCGTTCCCCGGCAGGATAATGTGGTCGAAGCTCAGGGCGTCCGCGTCCGCGTCATGCAGACCATCCGGCTTCGCGTCACCCTCGCCCACATCGAGAAGCTTGATCTTCCCCGGAGAGGGCCTGTCACATGATGACCCTCCAGGTATTCCTGTTGTTCTTCTGCCTGCTGGGCAGTGCCTTCTTTGCCGGCATGGAGACGGGCATCATCTCCATCAATCGCCTTCGCCTGCAGCATCTGGTGCGGCGACAGGTGCCCGGTGCGCGAACGATTCGTCATTTTCTGGCCCATTCCGACCGACTGCTGGGCACGACGCTCATCGGAACCAATCTCCTCCATGTGGTCAGTGCCGTGCTGGCCGCCTCCATCGGACAGCAGCTCTTCGGCACCCTCGGGGCCGCCCTCGCCGGAATCGGACTTTTGCTGGTCATGCTGGTCTTCTGCGAATACATCCCCAAGGCTTGGTTCCAGGCCGCACCCGCCCGACGCACCCTCCCCTTTGCCGGACTGCTCCAAACCACCGCCTGGATCCTGCGGCCCTTCAGCCTCATCGTCACTACGCTCGTGCGCTGGACCATGCCGCAGCGCGACAACAAGCGCGCCGAAGACAAGATGCTGGTCAACCGCGAGGAGCTCCTGCATCTGGCCCGCGAGGGAGCCAAATCCGGCGTGCTCACCACCCATGAGTCTGAAATGATTCATGGCGTCTTTGACCTGACCCACAAGACCTGCGGATCTCTCATGACCTCCCGGGACAAGATGGCGACGGTCTCCTCCACCGCCACTCCCGAGGAGGTGCTGGCGCTGGCCCGCACCCGCGTATTCAACCGGCTGCCGGTCTATGATACCGAGCAGAAGGCCTTCGTCGGCATTGTCCACATCTTCGACCTGCTCTCCGACGATACCCCGGAAGGCAAAACCGCCTCCGACTATATGCGCCCGCCGCAGCTGGTCGCCGGCTATCTCCCGGTGGATCATCTCCTGCCCCGGATGCGCGTGACCCGCCTGCCCCTCTTCCTGGTGACCGATGAACGCTATGAGGTGATCGGCCTCATCACCCTCGAAGATGTGCTGAAGGAAATCACTGGGGAAGACTGAACAGATAAATGGCAGCGGCTAAGATTTAGATTCCTACCCCTCCTCTTACTCTTCGTAATAATACCCTAGTGGTGTAATCGGCATCCCAATACTTTCCCGCTACACTAGAGGCCGTAGAGGCTCGGATCTCTCGATCCTTATAATAGAGGCTGATTTGAGCAGGGTTCAAAGTCATCTTCATATCTGGCCGTTCAGACACAAAGTGTTCAAGGGGGGCCTCTACCCTAGGAAATTTCATACTCCACGCAAGAGATTTGGTTCCCTGACCTTTTGCACCCCAAGCAACACCAGAAGAATTACGCATCCCCTTGATTATACACTACTTACAGATATACAAAGTCTTGTGCATATCCCCACAGAACGCACATGACGCACAGAACGCATGATTGAACATTTCAATCGCCACTTAACTGCCACTTTTGGGGCTGGGCGAAAACCCCTGCCTTTCCCATGACAAAGTCGCCGACGCCTTTGTCGATAGACATCCTACCCCCTCAAGGCATTTTCATTATATCCCGCCCGAGGCTTCTATGCCGAAAATGTACCCCAAAGAATGCTCCGAGAGGCATATCATAAAAACTGGCCTGTCTCTATTGGGGGTCAGGCGTGGTCGAGGGCTTGCCGCACTTTTACGGCCATTTGTTTCATCGAGAAGGGCTTCTGGATGAAATTGAGTCCGTTGTCGATGATGCCCTGACGGTTGATGATGTCGGCGGTGTGGCCCGACATGAAGAGGGTCCGAAGAGACGGAGACCGGGCCTGGAGTTGTTGGGACAGATCCCGTCCATTGATTCCGGGCATGATGACATCGGTGATAAGCAGATGGATGGTTTCGGGGTTGGTTTGGGCCAGGTGGAGGGCGTGTTCCGGTGTGGCCGCGGCCAGCACGGCATAGCCCAACCCTTTGAGCAGGACGGTAGCCATTTGGAGGAGCGCGGGTTCGTCTTCCACCAGCAGGAGAGTCTCGGATCCGGTTGGGGGTGGGGGCTCTGCAAGTGTCTGAGGAGACGTTTCGGCCTGACCGCGATGCCGGGGGATAAATATTTTAAAGGTCGTTCCCTGGTCGGGTTCGCTGTAGACATGGACGAACCCCTTGTGCTGCCGGACGATTCCATAGATGGTGGCCAGTCCAAGCCCGGTGCCCATGTGGCCCTTGGTGGTATAGAAGGGTTCGAAGGCATGGTCTCGTATCTCCGGTGTCATGCCGCAACCCGAGTCGCTGACGGCCAAGCGAACGTATTCGCCGGGTTCGATCTCAAAGCGGGGGGTGCTGTCGACAACATCGAAGGTGCTCGTTCCGGTTTCGATGGCAATGGTGCCGGTCCCGGCGATGGCATCACGGGCGTTGATACACAGGTTCGTCAGAATCTGGGCCAGTTGGGAGGCATCTGCCAGGATGGAGCCGGTTTCCGGACCCGGCCGCCAGATGATATTGATGTCTTCCCCAATAAGCTGGCGCAACATGCCGACCAGTCCTTCGATGTTGGCGTTCATGTCAAGCACCTGGGGGGCGACCGGTTGCTTGCTGGCGAACGTCAGTAGCTGGCGGGTCAGGTCAGCAGAGCGTTGGGCGGCTTTTTGGATTTCCATTAGGTTATGGTGGATGGGCTGCGAAGGGGCCGTTTTCTCCAGAGCGAGTTCGGTAAACCCGAGGATGGCCTGAAGCATATTGTTGGAATCGTGGGCCACGCCGCCAGCCAGCCGTCCCACCGATTCCATCTTTTGCGCCTGGGTCAGCCGGTCCCGCATCTGATCATGCGCGGCCTCGGCCTGCTTATGCTCGGTGATGTCCTCGGAAATACCCAGCAGATACGCCGGCTCGCCCTGTTTATTCAGGATGGGCACCTTATGTGTGTGCAGGATCCGTTCGCCATTATGGGGAGTCAGCAGGGGCTCTTCGGGAATGTCCACAACAGCCTTGTTCCGCAAGACTTCGTGGTCCTTTTTTGTAAAGAAGTCGGCCTGCTCCTTCGGAAAGAAATCGTAGTCACTCTTATCGATCATGTCCTCCCGTGCGTGGCCCATGAGTTTCTCTCCCGCCTGATTGACACGGATAAACCGAAGGGTTTTGGCCTCCTTGATGAAAAGCATATTCGGCAGGTTTTCGATAATCTCATCCAGGAAGGTGTTGGATTGTTGCAGATCTTCCGTACGTTGAGCGACCTGCCGCCGGAGGGAATGGGACCACAGGATGCTGGCCAGGAGCAGGGCGAGCAGTGGAACTGCCGCCAACAGCACGATATGGACCACTTTCCCAATACTGACACCTAGTTTTTCGTAGGGACTGAGCCATTTGGCCTGGATTTGCCGGTACTCGCCTGTGGATTTGAGCGCAGCCAATCCTTGGGAGAGATCTGAGATCAAGGCCTGGTTGCCGAGGGGAACGGCATAGCAGTACTCGGCAACAAGCACGGGGGGGGCGACCACTTCCAAGTTATGCCATCCGTTCTTATGAATCCAATAGAGAGCGGGCACCTTGGCGACGAGGGCGCAATCCCCCTCTCCTTCCGACAGCCGTTGCAAGGCCTCCTCCTGGGAGGCCGCGAGAATCCGTTGGGATCCCAAGCCCTGCTTTTCAGCCAGGTCTTCCATGATGTCTCCGGCCATGACCAGGATGGAACGTCCGGCCAGGTCTTCCAGGTCGATCGGCTTTGGCGACCCAGTGCGCACGACGATGACGTGCTGGACGAGTGTGCTGGGCGGGGAAAAGTCAAAGGCCTGGTCACGCTCAACCGAGTAGAACATGCCCTGTGCCGCATCGATTTCTCCGGTTTCCAATCCCTTTCGGATGTCACCCCAGGCCTCCAGTCGGATTTCGATCGACAGGCCAAGATGACGGGCGATGGCCCGCGTAAGATCGACATTGAATCCGGCGGGTTGTCCATTCCCGTCCAGGAATTCGTAGGGGGGGTAGTCGCTGTCGCCACCGATGATCATCCGGCTCTTGGCCCGTCCCAGCGCTTCAATTTTGGCAAACCATTCCTGATGGAGTCGACGAAAGGTTCCGTTGGCCATGACAATGGACAATCCTTCGTTCAAGGTAGCCAATAGAGAATCATTGTCTTTGCGCGTGGCGAAGCAGAAGTTCTGCTTATAGAGGGGAGGTCCGACCGTCCGGAGGTTCTCCAGCCCGGCTTGCTTCATGAGTTGGAAGGCCAGCAGCTTTTGGATGACGACCGCATCGTATTTCCCCGCCGAGAGCTCCCGCAGGGCGGTTTCGAACGTGGGAAGAGGAACGATGATTGCGCCGGTATCGAATCGGTGCAGGTATTCTTCGGCATTGTCTCCCTGCAGGACCGCGACTTGCCTTCCCTGCAGGTCCGCGGGGCCCCGGATGTCGAGGGTATCCGCCCGCACCACGAGCGTGCCATGCATGGTCAGATACGGAAAAGTGAAGTCATAAATGGCTTCCCGTTCCGGGGTCCGTCCCACCAGCGGCAACACCTGCAGGCGTCCATCAGCCAGGTCCTGTTTGAGTTCCGGCCACGGAGCAATCTTGAACTCGACCGCCGCTCCCACGCTCTGGAGCGCGGCCCGTAGGAGTTCCACGGAAAACCCATCGGCCTGCCGGTCCGGTGTGACGATGCAAAAAGGGGGATAATCGGGCTCGCATCCCGCCAGCACCGGGGCACTCAATGACTCTGTCGCAAAAACCTCTTGGCCACATACCCCTTGAGATCCCGCAACGAAGAGCGGAATCAAGCAGGCGAATAACGTTAATTTCCAATTCATAGCATCCCGTTTCTTCAGGTTTTCACAGAAGTGCGATACTCAAATTTTTCATTCGGATGAATATTACGATTATGTTAGCCCTCTTGTCGACTATTCTGGGAAATATTTTTGGGGCATCTTCAAATACCCACTATCAAGCCTATTTGGCGATCTGCCAGGGAGAACCCATGGGATTAAGTATGAGTTCAATAAAACGACGGGGATTTGACGGAAAAAGCAGCCATAACCCAGCAAATACGAAGGCTCTCCTATACTACGCTGAACAAATGAAATGACTTCGGAGATGAATACCGTGGTAGGGTTGACTGAACGATCAAATGTGAAAGCTGTTCATCATGACTATTAAATCTAATGAAGCGTTGCTGGCTGAAGTTGTGGATGCTGAGGCATTGCTGAGAAAAGATGCAGATAGTGCTGAGGTATTGCTGAGTCAAGATGCAGATAGTGCTGAGGCATTGCTGAGAAAAGATGCAGATAGTGCTGAAGTATTGCTGAGCCAAGATGCAGGCAATGCTGTAGCGGCCCTCAGTAACGATGAAGGCAATGCTGTAGCGTTGCTCAATAAAGATGCAGATGCTGTAGCGTTGCTCAGTATTGCGCTTACCCCCAATCTTAGACCACGGAGCGACTAATTTAAGGTAGAATCT
>CAZGMQ010000043.1:0-26468 GCA_964526745.1 uncultured Verrucomicrobiota bacterium | reverse complement strand
TCTCCCTCACCACCCTCGGCCTTCGGTGTCATCTATTTTGAGGCAATGCGCACCAGTGGGGTCAGGGCTTCTCTGCATTGACATCCCCTCTACCAAACCCCACAATGTGCCCCTGAATATTGATTTTAAAAGATGGGCTAACCGGCCCGATTGTTGAAGGAAAGGATGATTCTTATGAAGAAACAGACTGTATTTACTGTAATGGCGGCCCTTGCCCTGTGCTGGGCCCTGAGCGGCTGCGGTGGATCCGCGCCGGAAACCACCCCCACGGCGGATCAAACCGATCAAGCAATTCCATCCGTTGACCCCGCGGCCACGGTCGAACAGGAAGACGCTCCCGCAACGGAAGAAATCGTTCTGGAAGTGGAAGAAGATGCCGAAGCCGCGCCGAGCACGGTGCTGGCCATTGTCAACGGCAAAGAGCTCACCGATGCCGATCTGGAAGAAACGCTGACCATGTTTATGAAGCAGATGGGCAGTCGTGTTCCCCCCGAACAGATGCAGCAGGCCCTTCCCCAAATCCGTGAACGCATCATGGAAGAACTCATCATGCGCCAGATCATGATGGACGAAGTCGCCAAACAGGGCATCAGCCTGTCCGACGACGAATTTGCTGAGATTCAGGCGGAACTGACTCAGGAACTGCCTCCGGACACGACCATCGAAGACTACATGAAGGAAACCGGCACCACAGAAGCCGAAATGCGCGAACAAATGGCTGTCCGCAAGATGATCATCGGGCAGGCCGAGTCGCTGGCAAAACCGACCGACGAAGAGATCAAGTCCTTCTACGATGAAAACAAGGACGGCTTCAGCCAGGGGGATTCCGTTACCGCCTCGCACATTCTGATCAAAGTGGACCCGTCGGATACGGATGAAGCCAAGGCCGCCAAGAAGGCCCGCATTGAGGCCCTTCGGGCCGAGGTGGTGGCCGGCGCAGATTTTGCCAAACTGGCCACCGAGAATTCTGACTGCCCCAGCTCCAGCTCAGGCGGCGACCTGGGATCTTTCGGCCGCGGCCAGATGGTGCCTGAATTCGAAGATGCCGCCTTTTCTCAGCCGGTCGGTTCTGTCGGCGAAGTGGTGGAAACCCAGTTCGGCTATCACCTGATTAAGGTCGGCGAGAGGACCGCTTCCGAGACGCTTGGGTTTGAGGAGGTCAAGGACCGCATCCGCGATATGCTCTATTCTCAGGCTCAGCAGGATGCCGTCCGCGAATATGTAGACGGTCTGCGTGAACAGGCCGACATCAAACGCCTCGACAGCCCCCCGGCCGATGCCAGCATGCTGGAGCTGAAAGTCGAAGATGAAATCGCGGAAGAAGTGGCCATTGAAGAAGCCCCGAAAGCCGTTGAAGAATCGATAGAAGCCGCAGCTCCGGCAGCGGAATCCGTTGTGACAGAGACCGCAGTGGTCGTGGAAAAAGCCCCGAAAGCCGTTGAAGAATCGATGGAAGCCGCAGCTCCGGCAGCGGAATCCGTCGTGACGGAAACCGCCGTGGTCGCTATAGAGACCCCGAGCCCCATCGAGGCCCCTGTTGCGGAGACTGTGACCGAAGCCGTCTCAACCCCTGCAACTATGGATGAACTCGCGGACCAGATGGGGCAGTCCCCAGATATGGTTGAGGTGACTAAAGTGGCCATTGAGAAGAGCGCAGACAAAGCCGTTGAAGAAGTCAAGGCAGCCGCTGAAGAGGTCAAACAGGTAATCGAAAAGCCCGACGCAGAAGGCCCGGGCGCCATTCAGGCAGACTAATCCGCTTGATTTGACAGAAGACCCGGCTTCTGCCGGGTCTTTTTTTGGACCCGATATTCACACCGATGCCTGTTCCTGCGATTGACTACAGGCACCGCTTTAGGCAGAATCTCCCGCATGAAAAACACATTCTCTCCCGACTCTCTCCAACAAGACCGGAATCGCGCGCTCCTGGCCGACTCCCTGTATATGCGCCGTGAGGTGGTCTCCTCCGTCCCTCCCCTTCAGCTTGATATCGATCAGATCTCACGACTATCCGATGACGACATCACCCTGTTCGAAGCGATGCAGATCGATGCCGCCCGATTGGCCATTGAATCCGTCGCCTCTCTGTCCAAGATCAACGAAGTCGACCATATGGGCGGCGGCCTTGATCTGATTCCCCCTCTCCTGCTGACCCTCGCTCTCGTCGACCACACTGAGCGCGATTTCACCATTGAAAATGCCCACACCTCCATCGGTTACTATTCGGCCCTTTCCGTGCTGGGCTACCTGGACCGCAAACGCGTGATCGACACCTTCCGCCGCGGCATCGATATCCCCGGGCATGTCTCGTGGGTTCCCGGTGGCACACAGCTGAATGGTGGACGCCTTGGCGTCATGATCCCGACCGCCGTGGGACAGGCCCTCGGCAAACGGGCAGCCTACGGCTCCGACGCCTGGGTCATCTGCCATTGTGGCGATGCCGGCTGGATCGCAGGTCACTCGCTGAACGGGTTCCATGCGGCACACATCCATAAGGCGCCCCTGACGCTCATCATGCACCGGAACGGCATCCAGCTGTCCGGCACCACCCAACAGATGACAGGACTGGATCCCCGCCCCATGGTGGAAGCCATGGGCGTCCAGATTCTGGAAACCCCCTCCCTCTATGATGTGGGCGCGCTGTGGCAGACGCTCCGCGAGGCCCGCTCCCTCGCCCGGAACGGCATCCCGACCCTGATCTATCCCACGGGCAAGAATGATGTCCCCCTCTCCCAGGTCGGCGAGCGCTTCGGCATCACTGAAGAACTGACGGCTTTCGCCTCGAAAAACGGCGTGAAAATGGAAACCACCGTCTGGCAGCCCGGCTGCCTGATGAGCTATCGCGATCTGCCCTCCATGATGGAGTGCCTCTTCATCGTCAACGGTCTCCCGGGCGGCAAGGCCCATCACGATGGCCATATGAAAGGTCGCGACCTGGAAGCCCTGCTGGCCAATCCGATGCTGCAGTTCTCTGAAGCGCAGAGCAAGGCCCTCGAACGCTGGCGCTCTCTTTCCCCGGTTTCGATCAGCACACAGGCCCGCCCCGCCCCCGGTGAGGAGAATCTCATCCTGACGGCGGAGAGTCTGTCCAAGGCTGACGCCGCATTGCCGGAAGCCGGCGGTAAACAGGTTTCCCCGCGCGTCGGCGTGGCCTCCGCGTATGAACTGGTCGCCAAGACACATCCGGATGCCATGTTTGTTCTGGATTGCGATCTGTCTCCCTCCACCAAAGTGGACAAAGCCCTCAAGGTGCTCGATTCCGACCACCAGTTCCAGCTCTCGATTGAAGAGCAGATTGCCACCTTTATGGCCAACGGCCTAGCGATGTCCACCCCGGACCCCAAACTGGTCGTCTTTGCCACCTTCGCTGCGTTCTTCGAGGGCATTGCCCGCGAAGGAATGGAGATGTGGCGCTATCAGCGCAATCTGAACGGAGCCAACGAAGGGCTCAACGTTACCTTCCATCTGTCCCATGTGGGTTCCTGTACCGGACGCGACCATTTCTCCGGCTGGTCTCTCGACTGGATCAACCTGGCCATTGGCTATCTGCCCTATCTGGATCGTTTCTACGCTCCGGCCGATGCCCGATCCGCCTTTGTGGCCATCTGTGACCTGGCCTCCCGCAACGGCGCCCACATTCTCGGCATCCCGCGCGACAACCTTCCGATCCTGACAAAACCCGATTCTGAAGAGGCCCTCTGGAATGCCGACAGCCCCTGGACTGATATGAATCAGCTCCGGGCTAACCCCGCTGCCAAAAAAGCGATTCTCGGCTTCGGTGCCACCGCCTTCATCGCCGCCGAGGCCTCTGATGTGCTGGCCGGGGACGGACTGGCGGCGGATGCCTGGGTTGTCAACGGACTCCCGCTGGACGAAGGCCGTCTCGCGGCCCTGTTCGAACAGTATCCCGAAGGCATCGTCACCATCGAAGACGGCCTGATCGGTACGCCCGAAAAGGGATTGCGCGGGTTTGCGAGTCTGGTCTGCGGCGCCGCCGAAGGACAGTCCGTCCCGATGCTTCATATGGGCATCACCGATCCGCGCATCGCGCCCTCCGAGGGCCATCTGGAACTCTGGCAGTATTTCGGCATCGATGTGCCGACCGCTATTGCTGCCGTCAAATCGCTCTGATCGAACTCCCATGAAGCTTCTCGAAGAGATTCAACAGCTCAAGGCCAAACACAATGCGGTCATCCTGGCCCATAACTACCAGGTCCCCGATGTGCAGGACATCGCCGATTTCACCGGCGACTCACTGGAACTGGCGCGTAAAGCCAACGAAGTGACCGTCGATGTGATCGTCTTTTGCGGCGTCCACTTCATGGCGGAAACGGCCGCGATCCTCAATCCGAACAAAAAAGTACTCCTCCCCGACCCGGATGCCGGCTGCCCGATGGCCGATATGCTGACCGGGGAGCAGCTCCGTGAATTCAAAGCCAAGCATCCCGGCGCCAAAACGGTCTGCTATGTGAATTCCACCGCAGAAGTGAAGGCCGAAAGCGACTGCTGCTGCACGTCAGGCAATGCCGTCAAGATTGTGGAGCACTACGCAGACGACGAGGTCTTGTTCGTCCCCGATCAGCACCTCGGCAGCGTGGTGGAGGAACGGCTCGGGCGGAAACTGATTCTCTGGCCCGGCTATTGCCCCACCCACGCCCGCATGAATCCCCAGGATATTCTGGACCTGAAAGCCGCTCACCCGGGCGCCGTGGCCATCGCTCACCCCGAATGCCCGAAGCCCATCCGCGTCGTCTCCGATGAAATCCTGTCCACGGGGCAGATGTGCGCCTTTGCCCAGGAAAACCCCGCCAAGGAATTTGTAGTCGCAACCGAAGAAGGACTGCTGCATCGCCTGCGGAACGAAAATCCGGACAAGGTGTTCTATCGCGTCTCCCCTTTTGCGATTTGTCCGAACATGAAGAAGATCACGCTGGAAAAGGTGCTCTTCTCGCTTCGTGATCTAGCCCCGGTCATCACCGTCGAAGAACCGATTGCCTCTCAGGCACGAAAATCCATCGAGCAAATGCTCGCCTGGTCCTGACGCCTACCACGACTGAAAACAGGCCAAAGGCTCTTGAAGATCACTCATCGGCCTCCACTGTCGAATTCTGTCGGAGGAGCGATTTATCCTGATCCTAATTTGCGCCGAAGCGGATCCGGGATAGGTTGTCCGGTCATGCCACAACCAACCCCTGAAAAATTGGAGAGTATATGAAAGTCCTCCTGATCGCGTTCGCACTCCTGATGTTCGTATCCATAAGCCTGGCGGATGAGCATCCGCAAACCACCTGCCCCGTGATGGGTGAATCCATTAATCCCTCGCTTCACGTTGATGTGGGTGGATATCGCATCTATGTCTGCTGCTCCGCATGCATCGCCCCCATCCGGGACAATCCGGGGAAATATATTCAAAAACTGAAGGCGGCAGGCATAGAATTGCCCGAAGCGCCTGAATCCTAAATATCTTTCACCCTCTTCACCATGTAGAGAAGATTGCCACGGGGCAGAAATCTGCCATACTGGCCTTTGGTGTTGGCTTTGAAAGCCGCATGGGCCCGGGTGGCGAAATGGCAGACGCACGAGACTTAAAATCTCGTGTTTTTTGCGTTATTGCTAGGGAATACGGTTGACTGTGGTATTTTTGATAGTCTATATTGTGTCCTGAGCCTACAGAAGGCAACACTTCACGAAAGGAAACGACACCATGAAAAAGCCCGGAGCTGGACATATCTTCAAACGCGGTGAAATTTACTGGCTGGAATACACAGTAGAGGGTAAACGATACCGGCAGACACTTGGCACAAAGAACGCCGCCGAAGCAAAGCGGAAAGCTAATACGATTCTTGAACCTCACCGAGCTGGCACCGAAGCTGATCGACTGGCTGTAGTTTACAGACGGATGAAACAGGCGAAGGACACGGCCGCGACAAGTGGCGTGGTGGTGACACTGGCTGACGCTTGGAGCGCGTTTGTGGATCTGGACAAGGAAAAACGCCCCTACCCCGGCCCCGGGACGCTGGAGCATTACGAGAGCCAATGGAGCGCCTTCGCCGATTGGATGAAAGTAAACTCCCCAAGTGTTAAGACGCTGGCCAGAGTTGACGACACACACGCGACGGCATTCGTCCGTCACTTGAACAAAAGTGGGCTTACCGATGGCAGTGTGAACAAGTACAAGCGTTTCCTGAAAATGTTCTTCCGCGTCATGCTTCCAAAATTAGATAATCCCTTCGGCAGCATCACGGCTCAAAAATATAATCAAATCTCCAAGCAACCTTTCACCGTCGATGAGATGCGGGACATCGTAGATCAATCCGAAGGCGAGATGCAGACGCTGTATCTGCTCGGGGCTGGAACCGGCCTTCGTTTTGGTGATTGTTGCACCCTCCTATGGGGAGAGGTCGACATAGCGCGGAGACTGATTTTCCGAGTGCCGAACAAAACAGCGCGAAAAGGTGAAGCCGTCAAAATAGGTTTGCCCATTCCCCTAGCAGCCCATCTAGACACCCTTCCCCGTTCTGGGCCGTATGTTCTGCCATCGCTAGCAGAAGAGTATAATGCAGGACGCGGCCCCAATATCTCTAGACGGATACGGACCCACCTCCACAAATGCGGAATCCATACCGTGAAGCCTGGAACAGGTGGAGACACTGGCAAGAGAGCCGTGGTGCTGAAAGGGTTTCATAGCTTCCGTCATTCGTTTGTGAGTCTGAATGCCGACGCGGGGACATCACAGGCCACCATGCAGAAACTCGTTGGCCACGGTTCACCGATGATGACACTCCACTACCTCACGCCAAGCGATAGCATGGTCCTTAAAGCCGCCGATGCCCTGCCCGAACTGATCGGCGATGCCACGCCGATGCGGGAGCCGGTGCCCGAGTGGATTGTGGAGGCTGTAACGAACGCAAAGAGCTTGAAAGCGCTTCGGGCTGTACTGCTGTAGTACAAATAGAGCTATTTATTTTAAAATAATTTCAGCGGTAGGGGTGGAATATGACGTAATGCACTCCAGTGCATACAATAGAAATAATGCCTCCGCGACTTGCTTGTAGTTGTTGCGTTTTATATAAACAAGGCATGGAAGAGTTACAGACCATTCAAGAAGCACTAGCAAAAAAAGCCAACTTCAATGCGGACCCCGTCAAGTATGTCCCTTGCCTACAGTGTGGACGCGCAATCCGGCGCGAAAGACTGACGGAGCCAAAATATATTATTTGTAACGGGCGTTGCCTCCGGCGGTTCAATGCGCGGATGAAGGCTGACGGACACGACAGCGGTGCAATGATGAAGCGTGCATTCCGTGATGTATTCGGAATTTCGCGAGGGCATGGCGATTTAGATCGACCACGCACTCAATCGTTGCCACTACTTCCCGATCTAGAAGCGTGGTTACTCTATATCACGCGGACCATGCGGTTTGGTGGAATTGAGCCATACAGAAAAAGTGGCGGGAGAATGTTCACGAATACTTGGTAATGATTTAATGGGCAGACCCCACCGGATATGGTCGGGCGAGTCCAATAGTTTGCGGTTCGACGTTTAGCACGCGGGCACGTAGCGAATTGAGGATGAAAATCCTCTAGCGTTGCGTGCCTTTTGCACGCGTTAGGAGTCGAGAAAATGCAGATCAAAAGAGAACACTTGCGGAACGCTCGCCGCGCAAGAGGCTGGACCGCGTTAGAATTAGCCGAACAAATCGGCGTATCGGAGAACCAAGTCTATTTTACAGAACGCGGAAGAACCAAACCGAAGCAAGACGCAGCATTGCGCTGGTCGGCTGCGCTTGGGATGAATCCCGAGCAAGCTTTCCCTGAACTCTTCAGTGGAGGCTAATCATGCGCCCCGAACTAAAGAGCGCAATCGAACTTGCCCTGCAAGCTGGACGGGCAACTCCCGAGGAACGTCGGCAACTTTTCGAGGCGCTGGCGATGAATGCACCCGAGCGGGAGAAGCTAATCAACTCCAAAGCGGCTGCGATGATCCTGGACTCTTGTGTCGCCACCCTCTTTCGACACGAGAAGCGCGGCCATATTCACGCAATCCGTCGGAGCAAGCGATCAATCCGCTGGCGCAAATCTGAAGTTGAGCGGCTGGCAGCGCAAGGGGTGGAGCTATGAGCCTTGACCAATCCCTCCTAGAGAACGTGAAACAGGTAGGCGACAAGACCACCGCACGATGCCCTGCCTGTGCAGAACAAGGCCACGACAAAAAGGGTGACCACCTGTGCATCATGCCCGACGGAAAGTATGGCTGCGCTAAGTATCCAGACGATGCCGCACACAGGAAACGGATATACGCTCTCAAAGGGCAAAAGAAACAGACGCCGACCCGCGCTGTATCCAGTAATCCAACCAAACCGGCGCAGACATGGCCCGACATCCAAACCGCTGCCACCGCCTGCACTCCCCGAGATCACAAGCTAGTGGACATTCCGCTATACCCGAAGAACGGGAAGCCGTTTCTAGCGGTTGCAAGGTACGAGTCAGAAAATGATAAGCAGTTTCGCCAATTCAAGGCACTGAAATCTGGTTGGCAGCTTGGCGCACCGTCGAAAAAGAACCCGCTATATCAGGAATCAGACATTCCACCCACTGGTGACATATACCTTGTCGAGGGCGAGAAGTGTGTCGAAGCGGTCAAATCCATAGGACTCCCTGCAACCACCACCGCGGGTGGATCGGGCGCGGCCAATAAGACAGACTTTTCAATTCTTGCGGGACGTGACGTGATTATCATGCCCGACAACGATGAGCCGGGGGAGAAGTATTGCGTCGCAGCTAAATCCATACTCGCCAAGCTCAACCCACCCGCCCGAGTCCGCACCCTTCGCCTTCCTGGACTTCAAGACGGGGAGGATATTGTCGAATACCTCGAAGCTCGCGACTGCATGGACGCCGACGCCCTCCGCGCTGATATTGAGAAACTAGCCACCGCTACAGTCGACCTCCCCTCTGAGGATGCTGCCACCTACATCGAAGAGGAACCGCTACCCATAGACCCCATCATCGAGGACGTATGCGAGGCCGGAGACAAGATCGAGCTTATCGGCGGGAGCAAGCGTCGAAAATCTTTCCTCATGATTGAACTGGCGATCCATATCGCAATTGGCCGCGATTGGATGGGATTGCGTATTCCCAAACGTCGCAAGGTTCTTCTGATCAACTTGGAGCTAAAGCGTAAATGGATACACCGTCGAATCCGGCGCGCTTGTCGCGCTCATGGAGTCGACCCCGCTGTCCTGCGCGGTTGGCTGCTGATTATCAACGCTCGGAGCCGTGGTGCCATCGTTCGCGCCAAGTTGGTCGAGATCGCTACCCGCGAAAAAGCGGAGTTTGTCATAGTCGATCCGCGCTATAAGCTGATGCTTCCCGGCGAGATCGAAAACGCAGGGGAAGGCTTGCAAGGCATCCTTGACCTACTGGACCGCGTGGCCGAATCCGGGCCAGCCGTCGCGACGGTTCACCATGACGGCAAAGGGGACGCAGGAGATCGCGCTATCGCCGACCGTGGGGCCGGTTCTGGGTGGTCTGGTCGTGATGTTGATGCCCGAATCGCTATCACTCCACAGAAGATGGACCCAGACGAGGCGAGCGTCATTTCAATCATGGCGCGCAACTTTGCGCCTGTTCCAGATTTCACGATTCGATGGGAGAATGATCGCTTCGTTTTGGACTCTGAATTGCAGCCCGTTCCATACACCTCATATGACCGCAAGAGGGCTTTGCACTCAGGAACGAAGCTACCCCCTGAACACTACGAGCAAGCCGCTCTAGAGGCCGCTAGGGAGCCTATGAGCCGTGCTGAGTTAATCATCAAGCTACAAGCCGCCGGAGCCAACCGCGACACCGCTCGTGCCTGCATCGACGGTCTTGTCCGTAAGGGTGATATCACCTCCACTCCACGCACCGGCCAGCCGAAGGGTGCGGTGAAATATGGAAGGCCGGAAGTCATCCGCAAATATATGAATCCGGATCTTAAATTATGAATTCCCTCACTCATTCATGCGATGGGCGCAGGATGCTGTGCGCGCGCGCCTATAAAGAGGCGCGCGCACAACATCCCTCTAAGACGCGCCAGTTGTGCCAGCGCACGACTCGCACAACTCGCACAACGTCTACTTTCCGGCACCAATGCCGGGACAAGCACGAACAGAAACACAGAACCAACCGCCGTAAAACGGCAGAAAAGAGAACACCATGACAGTAATTCGCCGCCCCTCAGGACAGACCATCACCATGCTACCTAGTACCGATCAAAGCGATAAGGACAAAATTAAGCGCCTCAATTTGTTGGCTGACGCAAAGCATGAAAAAGCGGAGCAGTACTATAAGGCCAAACGGGAACACGATCGCAAATTGCAGCTCACCCCGCGTGAGAGATTCGCCGCTGCCGAAAAAGGCTTGAGAAAAATGGCACGCAAGCACGCGCACAATGACGATGCAAAACGGGCCACGAGGATCACGACCTGCGCTGATGAGATTACC
The DNA here is from genome assembly GCA_964526745.1 of uncultured Verrucomicrobiota bacterium. Classification (GTDB taxonomy): domain Bacteria; phylum Verrucomicrobiota; class Kiritimatiellia; order CAIQIC01; family Lenti-01; genus Lenti-01. The sequence continues at coordinate 15,981 of CAZGMQ010000043.1, read as the reverse complement.
GCATCATTGAAGGTCTTCGACAAACTCACCCGACAGCTTCAGGAAAAGCGTCCTGATCCTCGTGGCGATGCACTCGAAAGCGCCGCTAAGGAATTGATGAAGCAACTGCCGAAATGCTTTCCTTCTCACGCTGATGCCCTGGTCTACGCCCGCTCGAAGCTGCCACTTCTCAAGGCAAATGCCGAGGCCGTCAAAATCGCAGACAAATATGGCAAGGTGTCCCGAAGCCGAATGAAGGAGGAAGAATCGATATGGAAATTCCTTCGAGAAGGTGGAGCGCTGGCCTTCACCGATTGGGATGAAGCCGACAACCTTAAAAAGCTGATCGATTTAGGCTCTTGATGAATAAGAAGCAATCCTTGCGATGGCAAATAGCGGCGCACGAAGCCGGTCATGCCGTGGCGGCTCTGCTGCTAGGCATTCCCGACGTCGGCGCGGTCATATTCGTCGAAGGAGATCGGGGCTGTGGACTGGCAACCACAGCCCCGAAGACCGCGACTTCACCGATGGAACACATAAGCAATTATTCCAAGATATATGAACGACACAGGAATGATTCGTGGGAAGAGCTGCTTTCAATGGCGACATTCGTCGCAGCCGGTCACGCTTCGGAAGACTTGCTAATCAATACAACGCGGACTGAAACAGCGGTCTTAGGAGGCGACGAGGTAATAATCCGAGCGTTATGCAATGCAGCTATCCCAACCTCGTGCGATCCGCTGGTTGAGATTAGCTTCGGTTTCATGGCTTCGGCGCGGGCGCGGGCGCTCTTGAAACCGGACTTGTGGCGTGTGGAGAGAGTAGCCAAAGCATTGGACAAGCGCGGGATGCTCAGCGCTGACGAAGTGGTCAAAGTGATGTATCCGCATTTAAATGAAATTGATTTTGCCCGCTTATCTCCGGCGGGCAGACCTGGAGCATGACCCATATATCCACGGTACGCCAGCGCCGTTCATGCAGGCTGGCACTTTTTAAGATGATTATAAATATGATGCAAAACCTTGCAGGGGTACTGGTTAAAGCTACCTCTAGCCGATTCAAGGGAAGAATCCCCCCCAACGTAGCTCGCATCTATAACCGAGTTTCCAATTTTGAGCACAGGAGAACGTAGAAAATGAGTACAAAAGCCGAACAAAAAGCCAAAAGAATAGAGGCTAGAAACACCATCCGGCGCCTAACGTGTGCCAATAAAAAACGCCGAAACCGGCTAGAACGAGATCCAGAAAAATGGCTGAAATTTTATCTCGCCGAAACCTTCTCCCGGCCATTCGAGAAACCGCACAAGGAGATCATCCGCGGCACCCTCGGGGCGTGTGAAACCGGCGGGCGGTTTGTGGTAGCAGCGGAGCGCGGACAAGGGAAAACTGCGATCCTGAATGGAATGATCCTTTACCTTGTTTTGACAGGTCGGCAACTGTTTCCGGTTTGTGTACCGTGGGCAGATAAGGCGCTGAAACGTGCCTTCCGCTTTTGGAAAAATGCAGTGTGTTTCAATCAGAGATTATTGAAAGACTATCCCGAGTATTGCCAACCGTTTTCCCATGCCCGAGGAATCTCTCAACGGGTGCCAAGCGTATCGTGGGAGGACACAGGGAAGCCGACCGGAGCGCAGTTGACCGTGGGGGCCGGAATCATAGTCCTGCCAGATCAGCGCGGGTGCATCGGAAGTAGCACCATCAATGGCAATATAAGAGGATTAAACCACCCACAGGAAAACGGGAAGCTGCTGCGGCCATCCATTGTCCTGCTGGATGACGTGCAGGACCGTGGGACGGCGCGATCACCGGCGCAAGTAATCGAAACCATTGCCATCATCGACGGCGACGTCGCAGGGTGTGGTGAGGCTGGGCGAGACCTGCCCATGCTAATGGCGTGCAACTGTATCGCGCAGGGAGATGTGGCCGAACATTATTTGACTCGTGCAGGGTGGACAGCTCTGCGGGTGCCGTGTGTGGAAACGTGGCCGGATGGATGGGATGAAAAGGATTCGACGGCACGAGAGGCATGGTCCGACTGGAACGAGAAATTTAGAAGCGGAAAAGGAGACCTGTCCTTCTACCGCGAAAACAGGGCAACAATGACGGCAGGAATGAAACTATCCGCACCGGCAGCATTCAAGGGTAGTTTAAAGTGTCCTGACGCGTTCTATGGCGTTATAAGGATGTATTTCCGTATGGGGAGAGAGGCTTTCATGGCAGAGCGCCAGCAAGCGCCCCTGGACCCCGTAGCAGAGGCGGGACCGTACACCCTTACCCCTGCCATCATTCAAAGCCGGACCGACACCCGAAAGATGTATGAAAAACCCGATTGGGTCACGAGGATAGTCGCCAGCTCAGACGTGAATCCGTCCTATGCGCTTTCAACCGTGGTACTCGGATTCGGTGAGGATCAATCGGCGGCTGTTTTATGGTACGGATTGCATAAGCTGGCGATTCCTGGAGATGCACCGGCACCGGAACTCGCTCAGGGCCTATTCGATCAACTGGCGATCCACGGCAAGGCGCTGGCAGGAATGCCCGTCGTGCCGGAAGTCTGGGCGATTGATGCAGGTGGAGCACAATTCGATCCCGTTATCCGTTTTGCACAGGAGTCGTCACGTCTATGCGGAATAGGTGCTCACGGATTCACTGGGCGCGGTGCCAAGAATTACAGGCCCTATGGAAAGACGGTCTCGGGTGCATTGCGTGAACAATGCCACGGATGCCTAGACAAAAAGCATGGAAGAAATATCCGATGGGTGGCATGGAACAGTGACTATTGGAAAGAGGTTGCGCAGCGGGCATGGTTGGGCGAGATCGGTAGTCCTGCTGCTGTGTCTCTATTTGACGGGCTACACTCTGAATTTTCAATGCAGGTTTGTGGCGACAAGCTAGTCGGCAAGGGAGACGTTGGAGGGCAGACGTTTTGGAACTGGCACCGAGCGCCGGGGAAAAACGACTTCGGCGATGCGATGGCACAGGCTTATGCGTTATCGGCATATGGTGGAGTCGGCACAGGTGGAGTGCCGACAAGACGCCGGAAGGTGCGCGCGGTAATCAGACGGCGCGGGAGCGGGTGGTAGGTTGACGGCATGGGGCAATCGTGGCAAAATACGCACCAATGAGTGATACGAGATTTATACGAGACTTCCCTATCGCGGTATTTATGTGGGTTTTAAGACGGTCCAAACAGATTAAACACCACAGTACAGAAGGCGACAGTATGCAACATGAGAAACGTAGTATAACACTGGTAACATTGAACAATATGTAGATATAGCGCACTAAAGCCCGGGTGGCGAAATGGCAGACGCACGAGACTTAAAATCTCGTATCAGAAATGGTGTGTGGGTTCGAGTCCCACCCCGGGCACTTATTGAACAGACCGCTGAATCAGGAGGACTTGGCCATGAGCGCGATTCCGTCAGGCAGACAATTGGTTTTGGGTATTCAAATGCTGTTCGTCGCCTTCGGGGCCCTGGTGCTGGTGCCCCTTCTCACGGGCTTCGACCCCTCCATCGCCCTGTTCACCGCCGGGATCGGCACGCTGCTTTTCCATTTCATCACTGGCGGGAAAGTCCCCATTTTCCTGGCGAGTTCCTTCGCCTTCATTGCACCGATCCAGTTTGCGGTGAAAGAATTTGGCTACGCGGCGACCTTCGGCGCGCTGTTCTGCACGGGGATGGTGTATCTGATTTTCAGCCTCATGGCCTATATCGGCGGGCGCAAACTGCTGGACCGCGTCCTGCCGCCTATCGTGACGGGGCCTGTCATCATGGTGATCGGACTGAAACTGGCACCGGTGGCGGTTAACATGGCCCGCAGTTTCGATGGATCCGGCGTCTTCAACAACCACGCCATGATCATAGGTGCCAGTTCCCTTCTGGCTGCGGTCATCAGCGTGATGTTCGGCAAAAAACTGTTCAGTCTGATCCCCATCCTCTGCGGCATTGTGGTCGGGTATGTCGTCTCCCTGTTCATGGGCGTGGTGGATTTCACGCCGGTCAAGGAAGCGGTCTGGTTTGCCCCGCCGTGGACCGCCGCCCTGCGGAACGGAACCTTTGCCATGCCCCGCTTCGATCTGACGGCCATTCTGTTCATGCTGCCTGTGGCGCTCGCCCCGGCCATTGAGCATGTCGGCGATGTGCTGGCGATTTCCTCGGTGACAGGAAAAAACTTCATTCAGAGCCCCGGCTTGCACCGCACCCTTCTGGGGGATGGGCTGGCCACGGCGCTGGCGGGCTTGCTGGGCGGCCCCCCCAACACCACCTATTCGGAAGTGACCGGAGCCGTGGCCCTTACCAAATCCTACAATCCCGCCTTGATGCGCATTGCGGCGGTCGCTGCAATCGTTCTGGCCTTTGCCGGAAAACTGGGAGCCATCCTCCGCACCATTCCGTCACCGGTCATGGGCGGCATCATGATTTTGCTGTTTGGCATGATTGCGGCGATCGGCATCAATTCCCTTGTCAAGGCCCGCGTGGATATGTCGAGCTCCCGCAACCTCGTGATTGCCTCCATCATCCTGACCACCGGCATCGGCAACCTGAGCATCTCCTGGGGCAGTTTTACCCTCGGCGGAATCGGATTTGCCGGCGTGGTGGGTGTTCTGTTGAACCTTGTTCTTCCAGGTAAAACAGAGGCCCACGCCACTCAACCCCTGATCGAACCCGAAACGAAAGAACCGAAGGATCTCTAGACCTTTCCATCGAAAGGTCCTGAACTTCCGCCGCTAAACACTTGCGTCCAGCGCACAACCGTCATATAAATTCGCGCCTATGAAACCGATTCGATATATCAGTACCCGTGGCGAACAGACGCCCCTCACGTTCAAGGATGCCGTCATGACCGGCCTCGCCCGCGATGGCGGTCTGCTCATCCCGGACCGCATCCCGAATGTCACCGACAAACTGGAGGACTGGAAGGATCTCGACTATCCGGATCTCGCTTTTGAGATCATCCGCCTGTTTACCGACGACATTCCCGAGGCCCGCCTGCGCGAGCTGATTGCCAGCGCCTACTCCAGTTTTACACATCCCGAGGTCGCCCCCCTGCGCCGCATCGGCACCACTTGGATCCTTGAGCTGTTCCACGGCCCCACGCTGGCATTCAAGGACATCGCCCTTCAATTTTTAGGACGCCTCTTTGAGGAGATCCTGGAAGAACGCAACGGGCAGCTCAACATTCTGGCGGCGACCAGCGGCGACACGGGCTCGGCGGCTATCTGCGGCGTGCGCGGGCAGAACCGCATCCAAATCTTTGTCATGCACCCGAAAGGCCGTGTCAGCCCCCTTCAGGAGCGCCAAATGACCTCGGTGCTGGACGCTAACGTCTTCAATCTCGCAGTCGAAGGCAGTTTTGACGACTGCCAGCTGATTATGAAGACTCTTTTCAGCGATCTGCCATTCAAGGATGCGCATGCGCTGGGGACGGTCAACTCCGTTAACTGGGCGCGTGTGCTCAGCCAGATTGTCTACTACTTCTATGCCGCGTTCCGCGTGGCCGAAGAGACCGGCGCGCCGGAAGTGCAGTTCTCGGTTCCCACCGGCAACTTCGGCGATATCCTGGCCGGCTGGTATGCCAAACAGATGGGCCTCCCCATCCGCCGCCTGATTCTGGCTTCCAACGAAAATGACATCCTGGCCCGTTTCTTCAACACAGGAATCTATGCCAAGGGACAGGTAGTCCCGACGGTCAATCCCTCGATGGATATTCAGGTGGCCAGCAATTTTGAGCGATGGCTCTACTACAAGGTCGGCCAGGCCCCGAAGGTCATCCAGGCGATGATGACCCAGTTTGCCGAAGAAGGTCGTCTGGAGATTCCCCGCGATGAGCATGGGAGTGTCGACCTGGAGATTGTGGCGGGTACCTCTGACACCAAACGGACCCTGGCTACCATCAAGCGTTTTCAAGAGAAGCATTCGTATCTGCTCGATCCGCATACCGCCGCCGGCGTGTATGTCGCAGAGCAGTACAATGAGTTAGAGCCGCCCACCGTCTGTCTGGCGACCGCCCACCCCGCAAAGTTTCCCCAGGCCATTGAAGATGCGACAGACGAAGACCTGGCGCATCACCCCTCCCTCGAGGCCCTAGAGAAGGCGGAGACCCGATGCGAAACCATCGCGAACAGCGCCGAAGCGGTGAAGGCCTATCTCGCAGAGCGTACGCAATAGCCGCTCCATGCAGGCACAAAAAAAACGCGGGATCCTTCCCGCGCTTTTTTGCTGGCCCGAAGCGGGCCGTGACCGAAGCGATTAGTAGACGTATTCGCTGCCGCCGATGAATTCGCGCAGCAGGGATGTCTTTGAAACCGGGCTGTCATCCACCACAGGTGTCAGATCCTTGAGGGTTTCATAGACGCGCTTGGCACGAACATAGGCATCCTGACGCTTGGCGTCGTTTTTGAACTTCTCAATGGCCAGCGGGAAGTGATCCCAGAGACGGGCCTTCAAGATCGGCAGTTCAAACGGCATGGCACTGTTGACCAGGTAATCCACCGATCCAATGAACGGGATGATATTCCGAAGTTCGCTGCGGCGCACATAATGCCAGTGCGTCAGCGTCTGTTCCGGTTGCAGATTGCGGTGCCAGCTGTCACGGATCATGCGGCGCAAGAGACGGTTATCCGCCCAGCGCATGAAGAGGCCTTCCTTATTCCGCACCTGGCCCAGCGTTTCAATGTAGATTTTGAACTTCTTGCTGTCCGGCGTGCTCTGTGTCATTTCCCCATACAAGCCGTGAAGGGAATCGATCAGGAGCATCTGGTTCGGAGCAAGGCTCATCTCATGCACATCCAACTGACGCGTGCCCGTCTTGAAGTCATAATGCGGGGTCTTGATGGTCTTGCCGGCCAGCAATTCCGCGATATGCTGATCAATCAGTTTCAGATCAAGCGCATGCGGGGTCTCATAATCATAGTCCCCAAACTCATCCTTTGGATGATGCTCCAGATTGAAAAAGTAGTGATCCAGATTGATGGCCAAGAACTCCATCCCCTCCTCGGCCAGTTTTTCGCTGACCTTGATGGTGGTGGTGGTTTTGCTGGAGGAACTGGGGCCGGCAATAAAGGCCACTCGGACATCCGGCAGGCGCTCGATCAGCTTTTCGGCACCGGCTTTGACTTCGAGGTCATAGCGCTCTTCACAGGCATTGATCAGTTCCGGTAGCTTGCCGCTAGCAATGATCTCATTGATGCCTTCCACCGTCTCGCAGCCATGATCCATGTTCCAACGAAGCACTTCATAGATCTTCTTGTAAGGAATATTGTCCGAGGCTTCAAACGTATAGGCACGCTGGGTGCGTTCCATCTGCCGGTTATGGCGATAGAGAATGTAGGCTCGGGCGGTTTTGGCGTGGCCTTCCTTGATCAACGTGGATTCCACCAGGTCCTGGGTTTCTTCCACGGAAGGGATTCCGCCGGCCCCATAGGTGTCTTCCATCTTCTTCTCGACCATCTGGGCAATACGATCGGCTTCTGCGCGGTCATCCCCGCCTACAGACCCTGCCGCCTTGAAAATGGCGGTGGCGATCCGATCCCGGTCATAGGAGACCAGATTCCCGTCCCGTTTGACAATTTTACTGATTGAACTGCTCATGATTTCTCCTCATCGGGCCCCTGGCCCTGGGTTCTCATTTATCCGTGCTGTTTCTTTAATCGTTTTCGAGGAAGCCTTCGAGCTTCCGGATGCGGGTGGGATGGCGCATCTTCCGCAAGGCCTTGGCCTCGATCTGGCGGATGCGCTCACGCGTCACCTTGAACTTCTTGCCCACTTCCTCCAGCGTGCGGGAATAGCCGTCCGCCAGCCCGAAGCGCAGCGTCAGGACCTCCTGCTCGCGCTCGGTCAGGGTGCCCAGCACATCCTGCAGGCGGTCCTTCAGCAGGCTGTAGGCGGTCATCTCGCTGGGGTTCTCCGCAGACTTGTCTTCAATGAAGTCCCCGAAATGGGTGTCTTCACTGTCGCCGACAGGACTCTGCAGCGAGATGGGCTGCTGCGCCATCTTGAGCACGGCCCGGATCCGATCCACCGGGAGATTCATATCCTCGGCAATTTCCTCAGGCGTGGGCTCGCGGCCAAAGGCCTGCACCAGCTGCTTCTGAATCCGCATCAGCTTGTTGATGGTCTCGATCATGTGGACCGGGATGCGGATGGTACGCGCCTGATCGGCGATGGAGCGCGTAATGGCCTGACGGATCCACCAGGTTGCATAGGTGCTAAACTTGTAGCCCCGACGATACTCGAACTTTTCGACCGCCTTCATCAGGCCCATATTCCCTTCCTGAATCAGATCCAGGAACGAGAGGCCGCGATTGGTGTACTTCTTCGCGATGGAGATGACCAGACGGAGATTGGCTTCCACCATTTCGGTTTTGGCCTTCAGCCCCTTGCGGAGCCATTCCCGCAGTTCCAGATGCTGGAGTTCATACTGCTCCAGACTGAGACACTGTGCCTGTTCGAGGATTCGAAGCGCCTTCTTGGCATCCTTCGCCTGGGCCTGCTTCGCCGCATTGCGTGATTTTTCAAGCACACGAATCAGTTCCCGCTGTTCTTCAAACTGTTCCCAACAGGTTTCGGCCATCGGCGCAAAATCTTCGATTGCCTTCTGCTTAAACAGGAAGCGGTCCAGCATCGTGGCCAGTTTTTCCCGGGCCGCTGTGAAGGCTTTGGTGCGCTTCTCCTGCTCGGTCTTGCTCAGACGCGAAAGGGTTATGGCCACAAACTTCTCACGGACCTTGGCGCGGGCGCGCTCCACATCCTTCAGCAGTTTCGGATTGTCGGCAAAGTATTTGTCCCGTCCCACTTCATGTTTGTCACTGATCACGCGATCAAAGCGTTCGCGGGAAGTCCGGAGCCGCTCAATCATGTCAAAATAGGCCAGCGGGGCGAATCCAAAGCGATGAAGCAGCCGTTTAGCGTTGATCTCGGCTTCTTCAATCCGCTTGGAGATTTCGACTTCCTGCTCCCGGGTCAGCAAGGGAACCTGCCCCATTTGCTTGAGATACATCCGGACAGGATCTTCGATGACCGAGCTGTCCGCACGGGTGGTGGGAGCACGCGTCTTTTCCGCGGCGGGCGCCACGACCGGCGGCGTTTCCGGAATGACGATGGTGACATCACTGACCACTTCGATTTCCAGCTTCCGCAACTTGACAATAATGCGCTCGATTTCGTCGGGCGTGGTCATATCCGCGGGCAGATAGTCATTCAGGACATCCTGAGGAATCTTGCCGCCCAGCTCGCGGCCAAAGTCGATGATCTGCTGCATATAGTCGGAATTTTTCTTCCCGGCATTTTCCAGCAGGACCGTCACCGAGCGGGTTTCCGTAATCGAAACGAGGTGGGTACCCTTCCCGGATTTCTTCTTGGTCGCGGCCTTCGGTGCCGCCTTTTTAGAGGCGACTTTATTGGTCACCCCCTTTTTTACCGCTGCCTTTGTGGCCGAAGCCTTCTTTACAGGCGTCTTCTTAGCCGCTTTAGGAGCCGGTTCTTTTTTCGCGGGCTTTTTCTTGGCGATCCCCTTCGTGGGTGCTGCTTTTTTCGGCAACGACTTCTTCACCGCCGACTTCTTCGCAGAAGCCTTCTTTGCGGGGACTTTCTTTGCGTCCGGCTTCTTCACCGGAGCCTTCTTCACAGGCGACTTCTTCGTCACAACCTTTTTGGAGGCGGCTTTCTTCGGGGCGGACTTTTTAGCACTCCCCTTTGGAGCGCTTTTCTTGGCAGGGGTCTTGCCCTTAGATTTGGAAGCTGGCTTTGAAACCGCTTTCCGGGGGGATTTGGACACGACTGCTTTTTTCTTGGATTTGCTTGGCATAATAACGGGATGGTACTCCAGACTCTTTCTAAATTTGAACCGCGATTTTACAATGTGGACAAAGCCTTTTGCTCTGTCAAGCGGCAAAAGTCAGTATTTCCGGCAATGCCCTCCCCTTTTCCCGTTGCTCCAACTCGTTCCCCCCGTTATTCTGACCAGCGTGAGAAGACCCCCACATTGGTTGATCGTTGCCCTGCTCTGGGCGCTCCCCCTCCCGGCCTTCGCCTGGGAGCCGGACAGCCTGCTGATCTGGATCAATGGCGACAAGGGGTATGATGGGATCGCGGAAATCGGCGAAACCTTCACCCGGAATACAGGGATTCCCGTGATAGTCGAGCACCCGGAAGGGGCCACGGACAAGTTTTTCCATGCCGCCAAGAGCGGCAAAGGCCCCGACATCATGATCTGGGCGCATGACCGGCTCGGGGAATGGGCTGACACCGGCCTGCTTCTCCCTATCGATCCGGATCCCGCCTTCACCAACCGGATTTTCCCCAAGGCGTGGGAAGCGTTCACGCATCGCGGACGCCTCTGGGGCTATCCGCTTGCGATGGAGTCCACCGGACTGATCTACAACAAAGCGCTCATCTCTGAGGAGGAGATCCCTCGAAATCTGGCGGGCTGCGCCCGGCTGGCTCCCCGCCTCAAAGCAAAGGGCGCTTCTGTGATCATGTGGGACTATAACAATGCCTATTTCAGTTTCGGGATCCTAGCCTCAGGCGGAGGCTATGTCTTTGGCAAGCGACCCGATGGTTCCTATGACGTCAGCGACATCGGAGTCAACAATCCGCCTGCGGTGCGCGCCATGGAAGCGGTGGTTGCCCTCATCCGGGAGAAGATCCTTCCGGAGAGTCTTTCGTATTCCATCGCCGAGGCCCAGATGAACCAGGGAAAACTGGCGATGTTCATCTCCGGCCCCTTTGCCTGGGAAAATCTGAAGAAGAGCGGCATTGATTTTGGCGTCACCACCATTCCGGGAGTGGACGGCAAACCCGGGCGCCCCTTTGTCGGCGTCCTCGGTGCGTTCTTCAGCCGGTCCAGTCCCAATCTGGACTTGGCGCAGGAGTTTCTGGAGCATTATCTCATCACGCCCGTGGGGCTGGAGGCCATGGACCGCTATGTGCCGCTGGGGGTTCCCGCTCTGATTGATTCCTACAACGCGCAGGCCGGCGATCCCCACATGGCCGGCTCGATGAAAAATATCGATGTCGGAACTCTGATGCCGAATATCCCGCAGATGGGGGTCTTCTGGAGCGCGATGGAGTCGGCCCTCTCCACCATCACCTCCGAGCGCGCCACCCCTCAGGACGCCCTCGACAATGCCGCCCGACGCATGAAGCGGAAGGCGCAATGACAGACAGCTCTTCCACCCGTATACAGCATCGGCTCCTGGAATTCTCCTGGCTGTGGGCCGGTCTCGGTCTCTTTCTTCTGTCCTGGGCAGATCTTTTCCCCGGCGTGATGCTGGCCGGCCGTTTTGCAGATGCCAGCGGGCTCTCTGCCCCCTATGTTCATCTTCTCCAAACCTCTCAGTGGTCCCTGGCCCTCGCCTTGATAACCGGGGGCATCGGGGCCGCCCTTATCACGATGTTGATACGACGAGGCTTTCTGCAGTTGAACCCAGCGCACGTCCTGTTCCCGCTGTCCATTGCCGTTGCCGGCTTTGCTCTGGCCGCGGGCATACAATGGGGTCTCTTTGGGCAGATTCCTCACATCACGGATGCCACCAGTCACTGGTTCCAGTCACAAATTTTTGCTTCCTGTCACCTGACGGCCCCGGAGCCACCCTGTCTGGAAGCCTTCTTCCAGCACAATGTCATCATCAACGCGAAGGGGCTCTGGTACAGCAAGTATTTCCCCGGACATGCCCTATGGCTGATCTGGCCTCTCCGCCTGTGGATGATGCCGCTGTCTTTTGCCCTCTTCCTATCCGCCGCCTATCGGGTCATCGCCCACTATTTTGACCGCACCACAGCGGGAGTGAGCAGCGGACTGTTGGCGGTCTCCCCGTTGATGCTCCTGCTCTCCGCATCGTTTATGTCCCACATCACACTTCTGATGTGGATGACCGGCAGTTGGGCATTCCTAACCATCGCCTTGAACTCGCCTCGCCCCCGCCGAAAACTGCCAGCGGCGATTGCGGCGGGGTTCTGCAGCGGCATGGGCGTATTGACCCGGCCACAGGATGCGGTCCTGTTCGGCATCTGGATGCTTTGCATCACGGCTCCCGCTCTGTGGCGACAGAAAAAAAGACTGCTGCCGATCCTGTCCGGGATCATGCTGGGTGGTCTGCCTCCACTCCTGTTTCTTTTGCTGTGGAATCATGAACTCTATGGCCACATCTTTGCCAGCGGCTATCACTTTGCAGGCGACACACCGGTTTCTAAAACACCGATCATTCGCGACACCATTGGCTTCTCCAGTCAATTCACGGCGGCCAAGGCCATCAAACAATCCTTCTGGGTCAGTCTGCGTCTCAACCAGGCCCTGCTCGGCTGGCCGGTTGTGCTTCCTCTGTTGATTCCCGCCCTGTGTATTCCTTCCATCCGTCAGCGCAATGGATTGCTGCTGATCGGTGCCGCATGGCTCTACCTGCCCTATTTCTTTTTCCACTACTACGGGTTTGAACTGGAAGCGCGATACTGCGCCACCTCCGCCCCCCTGTTGATTCTCATTCTGACACGACTGCTTGTGGTGAGCTTCAGGGCCACGCAGAAGGACTGCCGGCTGCGGCATGCGCTCACCGCCTGGGTTACCGCCGGCTTCCTGTATGCGGCCTTCTACTACTGGCCCGTTTATCTCTGGCCGCGCTATGCGAACGGGTATGAAGAAGGCTCCTCGCAGATCCACCAAACTGCCCAAGCGGCCGGACTCAATCAACCAGCCCTGATCCTGATGCCGAACGAGGGGTTCCTCTATTCTTCGGGATTCATTTACACCGACCCCGCGTTACAAAATTCCATTCTCTACGCCCGTGATGTGCTGAATATCAGAACGTGCCTGCAAGACGCTTTTCCGAATCGCCATCTCTATCGTTATATACCCGCCTCCAATACGCTCTTCCACGGCACCTTTCTTCCGCTCACGTCCGATCAACAGGATCCATGATCACAAAGACCTTTAAACGAATTCTGTGGGGTATCGTTCTGATGGGAGCACTGTTCCTGACCATCCGCATGGTTTGGATGGGCGCGCCCGTTCTGGGCACGGCGATGCTCGCCGCCACCGCCTTTGTGACCTGGGTCTATACCTCTTCCCGGGCGAAGGCCTCCCGCTATCTGCTACCGGGCCTGGCGACCTTCGCTCTCTTTGTGGTGATGCCGCTTCTCTACACCGTCTACATTGCGTTCACCAATTTCAGCGGCGAGCATCTGCTCACGCAGGAGCGGGTCCAAGCCTGGTTTGCCCAGGACTTTTATGCTCCCACCCCGGAGCGCTATCCCTTCCGGCTCTATGCCGCAGCAGAACCGGGGCAGTATCAGATCAGCATCAAATTGAATCAAGGCAACATCGGGCGGAACCAGCTGATCTCCCGTCCTTTCACTCCAGAAGAGGCCACGGCAAACAATCCGGTCTCGCTGGGGCTCAACATTATATCACCGAATTCCAAGCCTCTTTCCATTCGGAAGGTCATCGAAGCGAGGCCCTGGCTGAATCAGGCGCGATTCTCCCCGCCGGGGGCCACGCTCCCCTTGCGGCTGGTCAGCCTGCGCGCCCTCGGCACCCGCCTCCCTCTCTGGCAACAAGAGGGAGACCAGATCATCAATGCCGTGACTGGACAGGTGCTGGTACCCGATCCCAACATCGGAAACTATGTCGACATCCAAACCCGCAAGCCGGTCGGCCCGGGATGGCGCGTCTGGATCGGCACGAAAAACTTCCGTCTGATTTTCATGGATCCCGCCATCCGCTCGCCATTCCTAAAAATCTTCGGCTGGAACGTCACGTTTGCGCTTCTCTCTGTGATTATCTCATTCGGCATCGGCGTGAGCCTGGCCAGCTTGCTGCAATGGAAGGCGCTCCGGGGACGGGCCCTCTACCGCACGCTGCTGATTCTGCCCTACGCCATTCCGGCCTTCATCCCCATCCTCGTGTTCCGCGGACTCTTCAACGAGGGCTACGGCGAGATCAACCAGATCCTGTCCCATCTCTTCGGCATCGCCCCCCACTGGTTCACCGATCCGACACTGGCCCGCGCCATGATCCTGATTGTGAATACCTGGCTGGGCTATCCCTACATGATGATCATTTCCGCCGGCATGCTGCAGGCCGTGCCGGATGAACTGTATGAGGCCACCGCCATCGATGGTGCGGGCCCCTGGACCAACTTCACCAAGGTGACCCTTCCCCAGATCTTCCCGCCGCTGTTTCCGCTGCTGATCGCCAGCTTCGCCTTCAACTTCAACAACTTCTCGCTAATCTATCTGCTGACTGGCGGAAAGCCCGACATCATCGGCTCGGCCACTGTCGCTGGCACGACCGACCTGCTGGTGTCCTACACCTTCCGGATGGCGTTCAAGGACTCCTCGGCGCGCTTTGGCTTTGCCTCGGCCGTGGCCACCCTGCTTTTCATCGTAGTGGCGGCCCTGGCCTGGTGGCAGCTCCGCACGACCACCCGTCCCGCGAAGGGAGGCTCCCATGGTTGAGGGAAAAGCCTATCGCGGTAAACTGATCCTCGCACATGTCGTTCTGGTCTGCTTCATCGCTCTGGTCATGATTCCATTGTTCATGGTGGTGGCCATCTCCTTCCGGAAGGGAAACTTCGCCACGGGCGGCATCCTCCCCACGCTGGACACCTTCAGTCTGGAGCATTGGCGGATGGTGCTGGGCCTCCCCGTCCTGCAAACCGATGGCACCTGGTTGGTGCCCTCTGTCTCCGTGCTCCGCTGGTTCTGGAACTCCGTCAAAATCGCGGGCATCAGTTCGATTCTCATTCTGATTCTCTCCTCCACCTGCGCCTATGCCTTTGCTCGCATGCGCTTTGCCGGCCGAGGCAAACTGCTGAACGGCCTGCTGATCCTGCAGATGTTCCCGATGGTACTCGCCCTGATCGCCATCTACTCCATTCTGGAAGGGCTCGGGCGCTGGGTTCCCTCCTGCGGGCTGGATACGCACCCGGGTCTCATTCTGGCGTACCTCGGCGGCATCGCCACCCACATCTGGATGATCAAAGGCTACTTCGATTCCCTTCCCATCTCGCTGGAAGAATCGGCCATGATCGATGGTGCTTCGCCATGGCAGACGTTCTGGCTGATCATGCTCCCCACCTCTCTCCCCATTTTCGCCATTGTGTTCATTTTGGCCTTCATTGGACTGATTGGTGAATACCCGCTGGCGAGCGTTGTCCTCCAGCAGACAAACAACTGGACGCTCGCGGTCGGCGCCAACAGCTTCCTGTATGAGCAGAACTATCTCTGGGGCGACTTTGCGGCCACGGCCGTTCTCTCCGGCCTGCCGATCACCCTCCTTTTCCTCGCCTGTCAGAAACTGCTCGTCTCCGGTCTGACCTCCGGCGGGGTCAAGGAATGACCGAAGTCTGGACTATAATTCAGAGTGGCCTTTCCCATACCGGCATCTTTCTGGCCTGGACCTTCTGCGTGCTCCTGTGCCTGAGCGGCCTGCTGGTTTCCGCCCTCTCCATCTCCGGAACCTGGCTCGTGCTGGTGGCCGCCGGAATCGCGACGGCCCTCACGGGTCCGGAGCAATTCCCCGGCTGGATCACGCTGATTGGATTCGGGGTCATCTGCATCGGCGTGGAACTGTTTGAGTGGAGTGCCGCCAGCTGGGGCGTCCGGCGCCGCGGTGGATCCACCGCCGCCGGCTGGATGGCTCTGCTCGGCAGCATCGGCGGCATGATTCTCGGCAATATGCTCTTCCCTATCATCGGCGGCCTGCTGGGCATGATGATCGGCAGCTTCACCTTGGTCTATTGGGTGGAGAAGCGCCGTCTGCAGGAGGCCGAGCACGCCAGTCATATCGCCACGGGCGCCGTGCTGGCCAGCATGTCGGTTCTGCTGGTCAAGGTCGTGGCCACCACCACACTGATTCTCTGGCTGCTGGCCGGCCTTCTGTTCTAACGCCATCCCGCTCTTATCACTCAACTGCCGCATGCGGTTTTTCCACACTATGGAAACATTTTTTCCATAGTGTGACGCCACCGACAAAAGTATTTTGTGTTGCAACCGATTATCAC
>CAZGMQ010000042.1:0-26946 GCA_964526745.1 uncultured Verrucomicrobiota bacterium | reverse complement strand
AATCGGCCCCTCGTTCACCGCCCCTTCGGTGTCATACTTATTTGAGGCAACACGAGGCGTCTGCAATCTGCCGGGCTGTGCAGGGGCGCCGACGAAGCATATTCAGAATTCGGTCTTCGTTGGCCTCAATCTGGATGCCGCTGTGTTTGGGGAATCCCGCGATGATCGTGGCCGGCGGCTGGAATTGGGGGACGATGGCTTCCATCGCCTCCTGGGTCATCGGCTGGACCGATGCGTCGGCGGGCGGGCGGACGGCCGTATTCAGATGAATGGCATCCGGGGCAATGAGTTTGGCTTTCTGCACAATCTGTTCTATGTCACGGAGCGAATTGTTGAGGCCTGGAATGAGAAAAACCTCCAGCCAGATCTTGCCGGTGTAGGCTTTCCGGAAGGTGCGCATGCCTTCAATCATCTCTTCCAGGTCGATTCCCTCATGAGGCCGGTTGACCTGCCCAAAGGATTCGTTGTCCCATGCGCTCAGGGACAGTTTGACGATATCGGCGGCTTGCGCTGCTTCACGTACTTCGGGCTGTCCGAATAAGGTTCCATTCGACAGCAGAACCGAAGGAAACGACATTTGTTGCTGAATGTAACGCAGGACCTCTCCAATACGGGAGTGCAGGGTGGGCTCGCCGGAGCCGGACAGCGTGATGAAGTCGGTTTGTCCCCCGTCCTGTTGCCATCGTCGCAGTTCTGCAATCACCTCTTCTGTAGGCACATATTCCCGTCGGGTGATGGTTGTTTTAGGGGTGTGACCTAACTGACAGAAGATGCAATCGAGAGAACAGGTTTTCATGGGCGTCAAATCCACGCCGAGGGATCGCCCGAATCGGCGGGAAGGGACGGGCCCAAAAAGATAACGGAAGGGGGAGGAGGTCATGGTGTGTCTCTGGGAAAGAATCTGTATATAAGGGGGAAGGGGAAAAGGGTCGGGGGCCGCTCCCTTCATCGGAAGGTCCGGCCGCCGTTGTCTGCTTGCCTTTTCCCGTCGTCTTAGGTGTCGGTTGGGGCGGAACTGGATTCCAACGCCTGAATTTGACCCTGGATTGCCTCCAGAGCCGAACCGAAGGCGGCGGCTTGCTGCTTCAGATTGGCCAGTTCCTGTTCGGCTGTGGGCGGGGCGAAGGGGACCGCTGCCGGTGTGGTCCCGGCGGCCCATGAGAAGCCTCCGCCGTCATTGCGCCATCCCCCTACGCTGCCGCGGCCTCGTCCCATTCCCATTCCGTATCCCCGGCCGAATCCACCCGGGATGTTTCCGGGAACGGTGCTCCCCGTGCATCTGCCCATCGCGCGACCGGTCATCGGTCCTGCGCCCATGGGGCCTGTTTGATCTCCTCTTGGCATTTTTTTCTCCTATGTTCTGTACGGGACCCGCTGTGGTTTGTGGCGGCGACCCGTTTGTCTCTAGTTTGGACTTGCTTGTTGTGAGCATATGACCATAATGGGGCCTTGTCAAGTCACGGGAGGTAGAAGGATGGGGGCTTCCCATGGCTTGAAAAGGTTTGCAGGGAAAATAGGGGGGGGGTAGGATGCGCGCATTATGATGAAGATCGTGAAAGATGGATATTCGTTGATTATCGGCATTCCGGTGGTCTGTCTCGTGCTGGGTGCCCTGGTGCAGTCCCGGAGTCAGCCGGTGGCGGTGGCGCTGTATGTGCTGGGCCTGGTCGGCTGTCTGTTCATGCTGTATTTTTTCCGGGATCCGGAGCGGGTGCCGGCCTGCGGCGAGGATGAATTTGTGTCCGGCGGCGAAGGCGTGGTGCGTTCGGTGGAATTTATCGAAGAGAAACGTTTTTTGAAGTGTCCAACCGTACGGGTCAGTGTGTTCCTGAATCCGTTCAATGTGCATGTGAACCGCATTCCGATGAGCGGGGTGGTGAAAGAGGCAGGGTACACACCCGGCAGGCATCTGTTCACGATGGATGCCCGGTCCTCGGAATTCAACGAACATAGCTCCATTTTGATCGAAGGGGAAAAGACCCGCTGCCTGGCCCGGCAGATTGTCGGTCCCGTGGTGCGGCGTGTGGTGTACTGGCTGGAGCCGGGACAGCAGATTGTGAAGGGTGAACGGCTGGGCATGATGAAGTTTGGTTCGCGCATGGATGTATATTTCCCGGCAGATGAGGTGGAAGCGGTCGCGAAACCCGGTGACAAGGTCGTGGCAGGGGTCACCGTGATTGCACGCATGAAGACGGCGGGTGCCTGATGACTCCTCTGTGGCGTAAAGCGATTCCCTGCCTGTGCACTTTTGCCGCGCTATGCGCGGGTATCGGCAGCATTCTGGCGGCGGGGCAGTCTAATTTTCTTCTCTCGGCCCAGCTGATTCTGGTGTCGCTGATTCTGGATGGTCTGGATGGCACACTGGCGCGCCTGCTGCGGGCGCAGACAAGCTTTGGCGCGGAACTGGATACCTTTGTGGATCTCACCAGCTTCGGCATTGCGCCGGCGGTCCTTCTGTATTTTTATCCGAACGGTTTGCAGCAGGTTCCGTTCTGGGGGCTGGCGCTGACGTTCCTGTTTGTGATGTCGGGTGCTTCGCGTCTGTCGCGTTTCCGGGTGGTGGATCCCTATCGCGGACAGCGTGGATTCCTGGGACTCCCGATTACGACGGCGGCTGGATTTGTGGCGGCCTATCTGATTGGACTGGAAAGCGTGGAGAGTTCTACGCTGCTGTTTTCCCTGAGCAGCGGGCCGCTGGCCGCGCTGTTCTGGGCGGCCACGTTGGCTATGCTACTACTGCAGGTTTCCCATATCCGTTATGCCAAACCCACCAAGAACCCCAAAATCCTGATTCCGTTCATGGTTCTGGTTGTGATGCTGTTTATTCCGCGGGTGGCGCTCTATTCGGCGATGCTGATGTTCATCTATGGCATTTGGTTCGCCTTCATTTCTCCTTTTTTCTTCAAACGTTTTCTGGCGCATCTGCCGGCCCCGGAGGAGCTGGATCCGGCACCGGAAACGGCCATTGATGAGGAGGACTTGGCATGAGCCGTGCCGTCTATGCCGGAACCTTTGATCCGATGACCTATGGCCATCTGGATGTGGCGGCCCGCGCCCTGCAGGTGTTTGAGTCGCTGACGATCGCGGTGGCCGAGGACCCGCGCAAGACCCTGATGTTCAGCACGGAGGAGCGGATGGAGCTGGCGCGCAGCAGCGTGGCGCATCTGCCGTATGTGGAGGTGGTCTCCTTTTCCGGCCTGTTGGTGGACTGGGCCCGGGAACAGAAGATCCCGACGCTGATCCGCGGATTGCGCGCCTTTTCCGACTTTGAATATGAATTCCAGATGGCTCTGACCAACCGGAAGCTCGCTCCGGATATCGAGACCCTGTTTCTGATGCCGAATCAGAACTTCAGCTATGTCAGTTCCAGCATGGTGCGGGAAATTTCCGCGCTGGGGGGCGATGTGGACCAGTTCGTGCCGGCCCCGGTCGCAGAGGCCCTCAAAAAAAAGCTGGCCCCCCAATAGGGTGCCGGCAGCTCGCTTTGTCTCGAGCTGCACCCGAAGGATTTTCGTGGATTCTCCAGTCATACGAATTGAAACCAGCCAGATCGGTGAGGACGGGTATGCCGTTTCCGGTGAGGCGTCCGGTGACTTGCTGGCGCTGGCGCAGGATCCCCTGGCCCGGGCCGACGGGCCGATCCACTATGAATTGACCGTGGAGAGGACCGGACAGGACCTGCTGGTCCGGGGACAGGTGGAGGTTCCTGTGCGGCTCCGCTGCTCCCGATGCGCGCAATTTTTCTCGACAATCGTGAAGGTTTCGTCATTCTTGCACGCTTATGACTGGGAAGAGCATCCGGATGATTTGGATGTGTCGGCCGATGTGCGCGAGGACCTGTTATTGGAAATTCCTGGATTTCCCCTCTGCGACACGCGCTGCAAGGGGCTTTGTCTCCAATGCGGCCAGGATTTGAACGAAGGCCCTTGCGGCTGTGTCCCCCCCGAAGGGGCCCCGTCGCCATGGTCTGCGTTGGACGGATTGAAGGAAATTCCCGATCCCCAGACGCCGGAAGACGGCTCGGGTCGCGGGAAACAGTGAAGATTCAGGAGGAAGAAGATGGCAGTCCCGAAAAGAAAAACATCCAAGAGTCGCCTGCGCATGCGCAAAGCCGCATGGGCGAAGAAGATTCCCCACGCCGCGATCATGGTTTGCCACGAATGCGGCGCCCCGCGTCAGCCTCACCGCGTGTGTCCCTCGTGCGGCAAGTACAACGGCCGTCAGGTCGTCGTCAAAGAAACGCAGGATTGATTTTGAGCGGCTCCCTCTGTTGAGCGGAGCCCACTGAAACCATGCGAATCGCAGTGGATGCCATGGGGGGTGATTTTGCCCCCCAAGCCATCGTGGAAGGCGCCTTGCTGGCCATGCAGGAGTGTCCGGAGATCGAACGACTGTTTCTGGTCGGCGATGAGACGGCCATTCAGGCGGAGCTCCAGCGACACAAGGCGAACGCCGACCGCGTGGTGGTCCGTCATGCCTCCGAAGTGGTGGGGATGGGTGAATCACCGGCCACCGCGGTGCGTCGCAAGAAAGATTCCTCCATCAACCGGGCCATGGACCTCGTCAAAAACGGCGAGGCCGATGCCGTCTTTGCGGCCGGCAGCACCGGTGCGGCCGTGGCCGCCGCTAAACTGAAGCTGCGGACGCTGCCGGGCATCCGTCGCCCGGGAATCGCGGTGGCGATGCCCTCGCCGGCGGACAAGCCGCTGGTCCTCATCGACGGTGGTGCGACCACCGACTGCACGCCGGAGATTCTGATGCAGTTCGGCATCATGGGTTCAGCCTATTCCCGCAAGATGATGGGCCAGGCGGATCCGAAGGTGGGGTTGATGAGCGTCGGCAGCGAAGAAGCCAAGGGCAATGCGCTGAGCAAGGAGACCTTTGAGCTGCTCGAGAAGGCGCCCGTGACTTTTGTCGGCAATGTGGAAGGCCATGACCTGTTTGAAGGCGATGTGGATGTGTTTGTCTGCGACGGGTTCACCGGTAATGTGATTTTGAAGACCAGCGAAAGTGTTGCCCATGCCATCGGGCGCTGGCTGAAGCATGAGATGACCCGGAACCCTATCCGAATTCTGGGCTCCTTGCTACTGAGCGGCGGGTTGCGCTCGCTGAAGAAAAAAACGAGTCAGAAGACCTACGGCGGCGCGCCGCTGCTGGGTGTGAACGGCATCTGTATTATCGGGCACGGCAGCTCGGATAAGATTGCCGCAAAAAATGGAATTTTACAGGCGGCCAATGCCATTGCACTTGGCCTGAACGAAGCGATCCTTGAGGGGGTCGGAAAATGCACACGTCAAGAAGGGACAGAATCATGAGCCAGAAGATTTATGCGGCCATCACCGGAGCGGGTCACTATATGCCGGAAAAAGTGCTGACGAATGCCGAACTCGAAAAGATGGTGGATACCAGTGATGAGTGGATCCGCACCCGGACCGGGATTTGCGAACGCCGGATCGCTGGAGAGGGGGAGTTTACATCGCACTTGGCCACGGCGGCCGCGCGGAAGGCGCTGGAGCAGGCCGGTCTGGCTCCTGAGGATGTCGAAGCCATCTATGTGGCGACCTGCACCCCCGATATGATTTTCCCCAGCACCGCCTGCCTGGTGCAGACGGCACTCGGCGCCACCAAGGCCTATGGCTTTGACCTGTCCTCGGCCTGCTCGGGCTTTATCATGGGCTTGGATACCGCCTGTGCCGCCATCGAGTCCGGCCGCGTGAAGAATGCGCTGGTCATCGGCGCCGAAAAACTGAGCACCGTGACCGACTGGACCAGCCGCGATACCTGCGTGCTGTTCGGCGATGGCGCCGGCGCTGTGGTGGTGCAGGCCTCGGACGAGCCCGGTCTTCACTCGAGTTATCTGGGCGTGGACGGCTCTCTGGCCGATTTCCTGTCCATTCCGGCCGGCGGCAGTCAGCAGCCCGCCTCGGAAACCACGATCCAGGAGCACTTGCACTGCATTCACATGTCCGGCCGCGAAACGTTCAAGGTAGCTGTCAGCACCATGGTCCGCGCCGCGAAGGAAGCGCTTAAACGGGCGGGTATGACGGTAGCTGACCTCGATTGCATCATTCCGCATCAGGCGAATGCCCGCATTGTGGAAGCCGTGGCCAAACGACTTGGTCCCGGTGCACCGGAACGGATCTATATGAATCTGCAGCGCTATGGCAACACCTCGGCCGCCACCATTCCGATTGCGCTTTCGGAAGCGCTGGCGGAAGGGAAAGTCAAAAAGGGCAGCAATGTACTGATGGTGGCCTTCGGCGGGGGTCTGTCTTGGGGCAGCGTCGTGATGCAGTTGAGATAACCAAGGAGAAGATCAATGAAACAGATGCTGTTATTTTCAGGACAAGGAACCCAATCTGTAGGTATGGGCAAGGACCTGGCCGAAGGGCTGCCCGCATGCGGAGCGCTCTTCTCAGAAGCCAGCGAGATTCTGGGGTTTGATTTATTGAAGCTCTGCGCGGAAGGCCCCATAGAGGAACTGACCCGCTCTTGCAATACCCAGCCCGCCATCTTTGTGGTGAGCGCGGCTGCCCGTACCGCGCTGGCTCATTTCGCCGGCGATGCGTTGAAGGTGGAAGGCCTGGCCGGTCTGAGTCTGGGTGAGTGGGCGGCTTTGGAGGCGGCTGGCGTGATTTCATTTGCCGACACCGTTCGAATTCTGAAAGCTCGCGGCCAGTTCATGCAGGAGGCCTGCGATGCCACCCCGGGTGGCATGTTGACCATCATCGGTCTTTCCTACGATCAGGTGAAGGACATTGCGGCGGCTTCCGGTCTGGAAGTGGCCAATCTCAACTCTCCGGCGCAGACGGTCCTGTCCGGACCGCTGGACCGGATCCCGGCAGGGGAGGCGGCGGCTAAGGAGGCCGGTGCCAAGCGTGCATTGCCCCTCCAGGTGGCTGGTGCGTTTCATTCCTCTCTGATGCAACCGGCGGCCGACCGACTAACCGAATTTCTTGCGGAGGTCGAGTTCAAGGCGCCGAAATGCCCGGTCTGGTCAAATGTGACCGGCGAACTGCACACGACCCCGGATGAAATCCGCCGTTTGATGGTGGCTCAGGTGACGTCCTCTGTCCTTTGGAACAATTGTTTTGCCGGGATGGCCGCGGCCGGAATGACCCATGGCTACGAGTGCGGTCCGGGGAAGGTGTTGGCCGGCCTCGGCAAACGGATTGATAAGAACGTGTCCGTACAGAATATTTTTGACTTGGCGGGAGCCGAAGCGGCCGCCAAACTGTCCGCTGAACAGTAAGGGGTCCGGATATCATGAAGTTATTGGAAAATAAAGTTGCTCTCGTTACCGGTGCCGCTCGCGGCATCGGCCAGGCCATTGCCCTGCAGTTAGCCTCCGACGGGGCAGATCTGGCCCTGTGCGATGTCAAGACCGAGTGGCTCGAAGAGACCGCAACCAAGGTCAAGGCCCTCGGCCGCCGGGCGGAAACCTATGCCATGGATGTCGCGGATGGCGTCGCCGTGAACGCGGCCGTGACCAAGGTGGTCGCCGATTTCGGGCAGATTGATGTGCTGGTCAACAATGCTGGCATCACGCGTGACACTCTGCTCATCCGGATGTCGGAAGAGGATTGGGATGCCGTGCTGGATATCAACCTGAAGGGGTCCTTCCTCGTCACCAAGGCCGTGGCCAAGGTCATGATGAAGAAGCGCAGTGGCGCAATCGTGAATATCGCCAGTGTGGTCGGGATCATGGGCAATGCCGGTCAAGCCAACTATACGGCATCC
The DNA here is from genome assembly GCA_964526745.1 of uncultured Verrucomicrobiota bacterium. GTDB lineage: Bacteria > Verrucomicrobiota > Kiritimatiellia > CAIQIC01 > Lenti-01 > Lenti-01. The sequence goes on along the minus strand of CAZGMQ010000042.1, from coordinate 19,206 downwards.
AAGGCCGGCTTGATCGCCCTGACCAAGACCTCCGCCAAGGAGCTGGGCAGCCGTAATATCCGCGTGAATGCGGTGGCGCCCGGTTTTATCCGAACGGCGATGACCGATGCGCTGTCCGAGAAGGCCCAAGAGGCCCTGCTCAGTATGGTGCCGCTGAAGCGCCCGGGCGAACCTGAAGATGTAGCCAAGGCGGTCGCGTTCTTGGCCTGTGAGAACTCCGCGTACGTTAGTGGTCAGGTCTTGACCGTTTGCGGCGGAATGGTAATGTAGAAAAAACTAAACAGGAACTGGAGAAATACAATGGCACTACAAGATAAAGTGACTGATATCATCGTCGAGCAGTTGGGCGTCAACAAGGACCAGGTCGTTCTGGAAGCCTCTTTCATTGAGGATCTCGGTGCTGACTCCCTGGATACCGTCGAATTGGTGATGGCGTTCGAAGAAGAATTTGGCGCTGAGATCCCGGACGAAGATGCTGAAAAGCTGACGACCGTCAAGGGCGTCGTCGAATACCTGACAGAAAAGGGCTTCGACAAGTAATCCTTTCCCTTCGGATTGGATCAAGAAGGGCCGGGGACCATTTGCCATTTGGGCAGGGGCTCGGCCCATTCTTTTTGTGAACAATTGTTAGAAATGGATGGTAAATCATGGCAGAGAATAGACGTGTAGTAGTAACGGGGCTTGGGGTGGTCAGCCCGGTGGGCAGCACCAAGGATTCGTTCTGGACAGCTCTTCAGGCAGGCGAATCCGGGATCGAACTGATCACAGCATTCGATACGACCGCTTTCGCAACGAAAATCGGCGGCGAGGTGAAGGGGCTGGATCTGGATGCCTTTATCCCCAAAAAGGAAGCCCGCCGGATGGATCCCTTCTGTCACTTTGGTGTGGCCGCTTCGAAAATGGCCATGGAGGATTCCGGACTGGATATGTCCAAGGAAGATGCTACTCGCGCCGGTGTGATTGCCGCATCGGGTGTGGGCGGTTTGCAGATTGTCGAAAAACAGATGGATATCCTGCGCAGCCGGGGTCCCAGTCGCTTCTCGCCGTTCATGATCCCTCAGATGATTATCAACATCCTGCCTGGCCTGATTTCCATCGCTCACGGGATGAAAGGTCCGAATTATGCCATCGTATCGGCCTGTGCATCCGGCACCCATTGCATCGGCGAGGCGCTGAATGTCATCCGTCGCGGTACGGCAGACATCATGCTGGCCGGTGGCGCGGAAGGCGCCATTTGCGAGCTCGGCGTCGGTGGCTTCAATGCCATGCGCGCCATCAGTACCCGCAATGACGATCCGCATGCCGCCAGCCGGCCGTTTGACGCGGATCGGGACGGCTTCGTCATGGCCGATGGCTCCGGTATGATCGTGCTGGAAGAATATGAGCATGCCAAGGCCCGCGGCGCGCAGATCTATTGCGAACTGGCCGGCTTCGGCTGCACGGGCGATGCCTACCATATCACCGCTCCCGATGCGAGCGCGTCTGGTTCGTCCGGCGGTATGAAGCTGGCGATGGAAGATGCCGGTGTGACGGCCTCCGATGTGGATTATATCAATGCCCATGGAACGAGCACTCCGCTGAACGATTCCGGCGAAACCAAGGCCATTAAGATCGCCTTGGGCGAAGAAGACGCTCGCCGCGTCGCCATCAGCTCGACCAAGAGCATGACAGGCCATTTGCTGGGTGCCGCTGGCGGTATTGAAGCCATTGTCTGTGCGCTGGCGATCCGCGACGGCGTGATGCCGCCGACGATCAACTACACGACCCCCGATCCGGCCTGTGATCTGGATTATGTGCCCAACGAGGCGCGTGCCGGTAAGGTCCAGACCTGCCTGAGCAATTCGCTTGGGTTTGGCGGTCACAATGGAACGCTGTGTTTCAAAGCCGTCTAAGGCCTGGATCACAGAACCGAAAGGGAGCCTTCACCGGCTCCCTTTTTTTGTATCCCGATTCGGGGGAATCTGCCCCGGACAGAGGGAGCGCCGCAAGGGTGGGGGACTGAAAGGGGGGGGGGAGACCCATTCCCAATGCGGGAGGATCCGCATGGAATCCGGCTGGAAGGAAAAAAGCTTTGACGGGGCTGCCCTGCACCCCCTAGTATGACTCACAGTCTTTGAAGACATGGAGGTTATACATGGCCGTCGAAAATGAACTTAAACCCTTGGATATCAGCGCAGCAAAGTCACAGACGTCGCGCATCGACTTACGCAAGGCCACGATTCCGGCTTCTCCCTCGACAAGCGGTATTCGGATCGGGACCAATCCCAAGAAGGCGACCTCTCGTATTGATATTTCAGCTGTTCCCGGCGGAGCCAAGGCGCAGACCTCACGTGTGGGACTAGGTGCGATGCCGGCCGTGGATGAAGATGCCTACAAGCGACGTACCGCTTTGCTGGATACGAGCAAGATTCCGTTGAGCACCGCTCCGACCGCCCAGCCGCGGACTATTCGCATTGGCAGCCGTCCCACCGTACGTGTCACAACGAGTGGTGCGCCCGCCACCTTCTCGCCGGGACGTTCCGCGGAAGAGGGGGCTGCCTCTGAAGCCGCCGCTCCTTCCGGCCGTCCGACCATCCGTCTGAAGCGGCCCGGTGGTGGGGCTTCCATCTCGATTTCCGGTGAAACGACAGCGGCTCCGACTCTGTCCAGTGAGCCCATTTTTACCATTCAGGAAGAGGAGGGTCCCGGCGCTGCCTGGGCTGCCATTTCGCTGATTTCCGTGCTGGTCATCATTGGGCTAATTTTCATTCAGGTGATGACTATGAATGCGGCCGCCTACTAGATCCATTTTCTTTGTAGAGCATCCCCCTTGCAGAACTGGGGTGGGTGGTCTATCTTCTCTCTTGCGGGGGCGACCGGTTTCGACGTGCTAGTTTGAAGCATCGGTTGCGCGCCGAGGACCCCGGTTGGCCTCGTTAAACCTCCGGGAAAAAACAAAAGCCAACGATAACTTGGCCTTCGCGGCTTAGTACCCGCGACGTTCGCCCGTTTTTGCCTGTGGAACGGATCCGAATGTCATTTTACAGGCTGGCTACCAAGACCGGGCGACCGGGTCGAGGGGCGAGAATCCACAGGTCGATTGCGGTGTCACTGGCTTGTCCGTGGGCAGGTGACATGGTGAAACTTAATTACGGAATACGCGTGTAGACGCTGATGTGTCGCTTGTGCGGACGCGGGTTCGACTCCCGCCGCCTCCACCAGTTTCGCAAGCCCCGCGGGCCTCCAGAAATGGAGGCCCTTTTTTTGTGTCCATGGTTCTGGTGGTCGCAGATGGTCTTGGATATGGCAGACCAACTGTTTGGACGAAAGGGAATCCTATCCGCTTCCCGGTGAACATTAGCAGCGGATTGAGAACGGTTGCTTAACACAAATCTGACGGGATTTCCATTGCCAGCATAAACGCAGAAGACTACCGTGTTATAAGTATGCATCTATCTGGAACAAGATGAATTGTGTCTTTTTTAGGTGAGAATTCCAGACGGAAAATGTTGGATTGATGAACACAACAGTGGTTTTAAGACAGAAACGGGAATCCGCAGCGGGGGGGGCGGCCTCGATTCGACAACCCTTTCTCTATCCGGAAGGGCGTTTTGAGCGGGTTGTCGATTCGGAGGATGTTGTGTGGAGCTGTGTCCGGACCCGTCCTCGCTGGGAGAAGAAATCCGCACGTTGGCTGATGGAGCAAAAGCAGGGATTATTTCTTCCTGTATTTCCTCATGAAACCACTAGCGGGAACAAATGCCGCGTGAGTCAGCTTCCGCTTTTTCCTGGATTTGTCTTTGTCGAGGGCGAGGTCACCAAGAAAGACTTTATCCAGACCGGCAGTGTCGCCTATGTGCTGCATCCTCGGAGCGATCGAGAAGGGGCCCAACTGCACCGCGAATTGCGGGGTATTTGGTGTGGGTTGACCCGCGGGGCGTATGTGGCCCCGGTTCAGAATTTAGCGAGGGGGAAATTCTGCCGGATTGTGAGCGGACCGCTACAGGGCGCCGAGGCTCGGTTTGAACGGATGGGGCGGAGCGGGCAGCTGATTCTTCAAGTGGAAATGATGGGCGGCGGAATTGCACTGGAAGTGGCGGCGAGCGATGTCGATGTCGGCTCCTGAAGTCAGGTGTTGCAAGCGTTGACATCGTTGAATGATGATAGGAAGATGAAGTTTGGGTCCTTTGACTTGCTCCTTTCAGCGCGAGTTACCAGCGGTGTTTCCAGAGAGGGACGTACTGAGATGACGGTCTGGCCGGAAATCGATTTATGGAAGCGAGAACTGACATGATGAGAGGTAAGAATAATCGGGATATCCTGCGGCGGGCACGATGCGCGCTGTGGGTTGGGGTCCTCCTTTTCCTGCTTGCGGGAATGGTTGGATGCCGGAGCCGGCCGCCCTTCGGGGACAGCGAAGTGGCCAAGGATATGAAAGCAGTGACCCTGCGCCCCGGTCTGATGATCCGGATGTCGGTGCTGGTGTCCGGCGATGTGGAGATTGAAGAAGCCGCCAAGCAGGTGTCGGATGCGGGAACCCTTGTGCTGCCGCTGCTTGGAAAAATCAATGTCGCCAATAAATCGCTGGATGATCTCCGGACACAACTCACTCGGCGGTATAAGAAATATTATGTGAATCCGGAGGTGCTGCTGGAGTTTGTTCGGGACACCAACAAGGAGGGTATTTCCCCCTGGGGATTTGTCACGGTTCTGGGGCGGGTGCGGGAGCCGGGGCAGATCGCGATTCCGGCCACGCGTGACATGACCGTCAGCGGAGCCATTCAGCAGGCGGGGGGGCTGGCCTCCAGCGCCAAGATGGGGGCGATTTTGGTGACCCGCACCCTGCCGGACGGGAAAACTGTGACCCGGACCATCAACCTCTATGCGGCCGGTGCCGCGGGGCTTCTGGATGAGGACATTGTGCTGGAAGCGGATGATGTGGTGTTTGTGCCGGAGGCGATGTTTTAGAATTCGCATGGCCACCGAAATACACAAAACAGCCGCGTCTTCGCCGATGTCAGGTTCGATCCGCCACTTGGTGTTCCATCAAGTGGTTCTAGGTTTTTTGCTGATGTATACGTCATGGGTCTGGGCGGGATTGCGGCCGTCTTATCACTGGGTGGCGGTCGGCGCAGCGCTGGTGCTGCTGGCGGGGTGGGCCTTCTTGGGGCCTGCCACAGACCGGGTCCAGCGCTTCCGGGATCCGGTGTTCTGGCTGGGCGGGGCCTTTTTTGTGTTTCTTTCCCTGCAATGGGCCAATGCGGGCCGGGAACAGTTTTTTGACGTGGGTTATCAGCAATGGCGATACACGCCTCCGCCGTGGCCGGGCTGGCCATCCGCATTTTCCCGGGCCGATGCCCGGCAGGTCTGGAGTTGGTTTTTCCCGGCCTGGACCCTTGCGCTGTCACTCCGCTCCCGGCTCTGGCGTCCGGAAGAACTGCGCCGACTGCTGTTGATTCTGGTCTGCAGCGCGGGTGTTCTGGCGCTGTTCGGACTCATTCAGTTAGCCACCGGAACGGCATCCATTTACTGGCTGCAGCCCATGAATGAACATTTCTTCGCTTCGTTTCCCTATGGCAATCATGTGGCGCCTTATTTTGTTCTGACCGGGGCCGTGGCGGCGGGGATGCTATACCGTGAGGTGTTTGATGTGCGCCGAAAACATCGAGGGAGCGCCTCCGTCCGCCGGCTCCGCCACCCCTGGAGATCCGGCGTGTTGCTGGTCTCCCTGCTGTTATGCCTCATTGGTGCCAATTTGGGTTTCAGCCGGTCGGGTGTGATTTTATCCTGGATGCTGGCCCTGTTCATTGTGGTCTATGGCACGGTGCAAGGATGGCGGATTCTGCCACCTGCCAGCAGGATCAACTTTGTCGCCCTGGCGGTCGGCACGGCGGGGCTGCTATATTTCGCCGTGGCCGGTTTTGGTGAAAAGGGGATCCAAAAAGAATTCACCCTCAAGGAGGCCGATCCCGGGGAGGTGAGTACTCTCTGGCAGCGGATTGATCTGGAACTGGGCGGTCGTCCCCGGTTTGCATGGGCCGCGGTGGAGATCTGGCAGGAATACCCCTGGTTCGGTGTTGGCGGCTGGGGATACAAATATCTGGTATCAGACAAAGTGTCTCCGGCTCTCTGGAAAAGCCTGCGCCATCGAGGGTGGGCCAATGTGCATTTTGATTTTCTACAGTTTCTGGCTGAATTCGGAGTGGTTGGATTTTCGCTTTTGCTGGGATCACTGGGCATTTTGTTGCGGGATGTATTCCGTGGCCGCTCCGGCTGGAACGCTTTGCATGTCATGAGTGGTTTCGGGCTGGTGTTGGTGCTGGTGTTCAGTATGATCGATCTGCCGTTTCGCTGCCCGGCGATTTTGTATGTCTGGGTGGCGGTTCTGACGATCTTGCCCCGTCTGGCGGGGGAACGTCGCGGCACCGTTGATTGGTTGAAAGCGGAGGAGGCTCCCAGGCGGACAATCCGGAGGGATTCAAAAGAGCCGAAGAGAGAATGGCCGGCCGTTTCTGAGAGGACAGGGTTATGAAGATTTCGTTTTTCCAGAAAAGTAAACAGGAGGCCGCATTGCAGCCGCCTCCTTCTGAGCCGAAGCCGGAGTCAAAGCCGGAACCGGTTGATGAATCTCCGGTGATTTCCACTCCGCTGCCGCAGGCTGCACCAGCCGCTGCATCGCCACCAGTCGCTGCACCGCCACCGGCCGCTCCGCCGCCTCCTCCGCCGGCCCCGGCCTCCGCACCGCCACCTGGCGCGGTCCCGCCGGCGCCGGAAGCGCAGGCGTATTATGGCCCTCCGGCGGTTACCCCGGCCTACTATGGCGATACACAAATGGATAGCGGCCCGCTTCATTCTCTGGATCCACTGCGTCTGTTGCAGATCGTGCGCAAGAAGTGGCTGACGCTGCTGCTGGTGATTATCTTCACCACCGGTGCAGCGCTCTTTTACCTAGGCCGGGCGGTCAACATCTACCAGGCCCATGCCACGATTGAGCTGAGTGTTCGTCGCCCCCGGATCCTGAACAAACAGGAAGCTCAGATTGAAGATCCTACGTCCATCATGCATACGGAAGATACGCTCAATACCCAGATCGAGAAATTCAAGAGTCAGACAATTCTCCCGTTTGCCATCGAATGCTATCGGGAATTGTATTCCGACGACCCGATTTCGGATGAGGAACTGAACTGGCGTCTTTCCCCTGGGGCCAACTTTGGGATGATCCGGAAGACACGGTTGGTGATGGTGACGTTCCAGAGCAGCGATGTCGGGTTTGCGGTCCGGGCGTGCAATGCCTTTGCCGCCGGTGCCGAGGCCAGTGCCCGCGCAGAAAACCGGTCGGTGTCGGATGCCGCTGTGGCCTGGCTGGAAGCGCAGGCCAAAGCCCAGAAAACGGAACTGGAGCTGGCGGATACGGAGCTGTTTGAAGCCCGGCAGACCTATCAGATGGACGTGTTGCAGGAAGAGCGAAAGACGGTTCAGGGCGCTCTGGTGGGATTCAATAGGTCGTTGACCGAGGTTGAGAACAAGGTGGCTCTAGAGCGCAAGCTGTTGGATGCTCTCAGTGTGGCCGAACTGAATCCGGAACAGGCGGGAGATCTGCCCTCCAGTATTCCGCGTGCAGATAATGTCGAAGCGTCGCTGGATCGATGGCGTGCAGCCGTGGCGGAGCGGGATGCATTGCTCTCCCGCTATACCCCCCAGCATCCGGCTGTTGAGGCCCAGGACAAGGCGATAACCCTGTATCGGGGGCAGGCCGTGAAGGCCCTGAAACGGGCCAAAAGCACGACGGCTGCCAACCTGGACCTCTATCAGGAACAGGTGAAGAGTTTGCGAAAGAAAAACGAGCAGCGGTTGGAACGGGCGTCGGAGCTGGAAAGCGATATTCTGAACGGCGAGATGAAGATTGCATCGCTGGAACGGACACGAAGCGCCGCAGATGCCTCGTATCTGGGCGTGTTGTTCCGCATTCAAGAGGCCCGTCTTTCTGCCGATGAAAACACGGCGACTGTGAAACAGGTGCTGAAGGCCAGAAATCCATCCAAAATCTATCCCCGGACATTCCGGATCCTCTTCATGGCCCTGATCATGGGTGGTCTGGTCGGCTTTGGACTGGCTTTCCTGACGGATATGATTGAGGACCACGTGGTCGGAGCCGGTGATATCCAGGCCGGAACCGGCGTCAAGATTCTCGCGGTCATTCCGCATGTCAAAGCGGCAAACCGAAAGGAGATTGCCACGGCCACTCTCACTCATTGCTTCAGTGAAATAGCAGAGGCGTTTGCCGGTCTGCGCTCCGTCCTGGACTCGAGCGTGTACCGGGAGCATTCCCGGATGATTCTGGTGGCCAGTTCGCTTCCGGAAGAGGGGAAGACGACCACGTGCTGCAATCTGGCCACGGCCTTTGCTCTGAATGGACAGAAAACCCTGCTGATTGACTTTGATCTGCGCCGCCCGCGTATTGGGACTATCTTTTCGATGCCGCCCCATCAACTGGACTTGCTTAAGTACCTGGTTGACTCGTCCGCAGCACCCCAGGATATCGTCTTTCAGCCGGAATGCCCAAACCTGAGCATCATGGGGAGCCGTGCTTCCGGTAATACTCGCCCCGCAGATCTGGTGGGGGGAGCCAAAGTCGCTAATTTGTTGGCCTGGGCACGGGGAAATTACGACAAGGTGATCATTGACGCCCCTCCGCTCGGCCTTGTCAGTGATGCGCTGGCTCTGGCCGGTCTGGCGGATTGTGTGCTGGTGATGGCACGACCGGCTACCAGTCGGAAACATGCCATCCGCCATTCCATTTATCGTTTCCGTGAGATTGGGATCGTGAATCTGGCCGTGGTGATGAATGATGTGGATCATTCCAATTTTGTTTCTCATGGGTACGGTCCTTACTATCATTACCGAAAACACTATGATTCCTATGTGACACTTGACGCAGAACCAACTTCAGAAAACACCACATCGAAGATGGAGAACGCATGACCCAAAACACTCCCGGTATACGCTCGCGTATCGATACGCGTGAAGCCCGCTTGGCCATTATCGGCCTAGGCTATGTGGGTCTTCCCCTGGCTGTCGAATTTGGCAAGCATTTCGAAGTGGTGGGCTTTGACATCAATGCCTCCCGTTTGGATGAGCTTCGTTCGGGCCATGACCGGACCCACGAAATCACACCCGATGAACTCACGGCCTCCACCCGGCTCTCCTTTTCAAATCAGATCGATGATCTTCGATCGGCGGACCTGTTTATCGTGACTGTTCCGACGCCCATCGATGGCCACAAACGACCGGATTTGACCCCCTTGATCAAAGCCAGTGAGACGGTGGGGAAAGCGCTCAAGCCAGGCGCCATCGTCATCTATGAAAGCACCGTGTATCCCGGTTGCACAGAAGAGGATTGCGTGCCGATCCTGGAGCGGGTCAGCGGACTCACATACAATCAGGACTTTTTCTGCGGGTACAGCCCAGAGCGTATCAATCCGGGTGACAAGGTTCATACGGTCACCCAGATCAAGAAAGTCACCGCGGGCTCCACTCCGGAAGCGGCGAAGGCGGTGGATGCCCTTTATCGTTTGATCATCACTGCGGGCACCCATCTGGCGGCCAGCATCAAGGTGGCCGAGGCGGCCAAAGTTATTGAAAACTCGCAGCGCGACATCAATATCGCTTTTGTTAATGAGCTGTCACTGATTTTTGAACGCATGGGCATTGACACGGAGGATGTGCTTGAGGCTGCCGGAACGAAGTGGAATTTTCTTCCTTTCCGCCCGGGATTGGTGGGGGGGCACTGTATTGGTGTCGATCCCTATTATCTGACCCACAAGGCGGAGTCGTTGGGATATCATCCACAGATTATTCTGGCCGGCCGCCGTCTCAATGACAACATGGGTGCTTATGTGGCGAATCGGGTGGTTAAACTGATGATTCAAAAAGGCCATCGGATCCAAAGTGCGAAGGTGTTGGTGTTGGGGATCACGTTCAAAGAGAACTGTCCGGACATCCGCAATTCCCGTGTCATTGATGTCATCCATGAATTAAAGGATTTCGGGTGCCAGGTGGCGGTGTACGACCCGTGGGCCAGCGCAGAGGAGGTACGCCACGAGTACGGACTGGAATTGCTCCCCGACCTTCACGCGAAGGGCGAGGCTTCAGGAAACGGCGGGGACTTTGATGGCTATGACGCGGTCGTTTTGGCGGTCGCCCACGACGAGTTCAAAAAGTTGAATTTCACTGATTATATCAAGCAAAATGTCGTACTCTTTGACATCAAAGGCTGTTTGGACCGCACCCAAGTGGATGGAAGGCTCTAGAGTCCCATGCAATTCATCGACCTGAAAACACAGTACTCCCGCTATCAGTCCGAAATCGATGCGCGGATGCAGACGGTGTTTCAGCACGGCCGTTTTATTATGGGGCCAGAAATCGCGGAGCTGGAGGCGCAGCTGGCGGCTTATGCCGGAGTCCCCCATGCCATCACGGTGGCCAGCGGAACCAACAGTCTTGAAATTGCGCTGCGTGCGCTGGATGTCGGGCCCGGAGATGAAGTCATTACCGTTCCCTTCACCTGGATCAGCACGGCGGAGTCGATTCGTTTGGTGGGGGCCACACCGGTCTTTGTGGATATCTGTGCGGCGGATTTCAATATCGATGTGGATCAGATCGAGGCGGTGATTACGCCGCGGACGAAAGCCATCATGCCCGTCAGCTTGTTTGGACAGATGCCGGACTATTCCCGGATCAATGCCATTGCGTCGCGGCATGGATTGAGCGTGATTGAAGATGCGGCACAGAGTTTTGGCGCTACCCGGAATGATCGGCGCAGCGGTGGCGTCACCCGGATTGCCAGCACCAGTTTTTTTCCGGCCAAGCCCCTGGGTTGTTACGGGGATGGAGGTGCGCTGTTCACATCGGATGATTCGTTGGCCGAGACCATGCGCGCCATCCGTTCTCATGGTGGACTGCAGCGTCATCACCACCCCCTACTGGGTATGAACGGTCGTTTCGATACGCTTCAGGCAGCCGTTCTGCTGGCCAAACTGCCGCATTTTGACTGGGAAGTGAAACAGCGTAACGCCTTTGGCGCGCGCTATTCTGACCGTCTCCGGGAGGTGGTGCGCGTGCCGGAGGTGATGCCGGGGAATACGCATGTCTATGCCCAGTACACGATCCGGATCCCCGAACGGGATGCCGTGGCGGCGGTGCTGAAAGAACAGGGGATTCCCACGGCAGTCTATTATCCAAAATGCCTGCATGAGCAGCCGGTGTTCGCCGCCTGCGGCCGCCCGGGTGACTTCCCGGTGGCGGAACAGGCTTCGAGGGAGGTGTTGAGCCTGCCCATGCATCCCTTTTTGAGTGAGTCGGATCAGGATGCTGTTGTGGCCGCTATTCGATCGGCTGTGTCGTGACGGTTGTGGTTTGAAAATACGCCGCTCCGGCGGCGAAGGAGAATTCAAGCGATGAAAAAAATAGCGTTGGTTGGTTGCGGACGGATTCTGGAGCGGCACATTGAAGCCATTGGAACCCAACCGGAGATTGAGATCACGATGGTGTGTGATACGGTGGAGTCCAAAGCGCAGGCGGTGGCCGCCCGATTGGATGTGCCGTATGTGACAGATTACCGCAAGATCCGCGGTGTGGATGTGGTAGCGGTGCTGACACCGTCCGGCCTGCATCCTCAGCATGCGGCTGAGATCGCGGAAACCACCGATGCCCCCTATATTCTCTGCGAAAAGCCCCTTTCCCTGACACTAAGGGAAACCTATGAGCTGTTTGCCCGAATCGACAAGGCCGGCAAGGTTCTTCTGCCGGTCTATCAGAACCGCTACAATCCACTGGTGGCCTATACCAAAAAGCTGATCGACAGCGGCCAGGTGGGGAAGGTCCATCAGTTCATCTGTAATGTGCTGTGGAACCGGAACGACGACTATTTCAAGATCGACTGGCACGGGACCCGGGAGCTGGACGGCGGGGTGCTGTACACGCAAGCGAGCCACTATGTGGATATGGTCCACTACTTCTTTGGCGATGTGCTGGAGCATAAGGGGATCGGGGGCAGCCTTCGGGGATTCGAAGTCTATGATTCGGTTTCGGCCGTGATGCGTTTTCAGAGCGGCGTGGTCGGCTCCCTCAATGCGACGGTTAGCACATACAACAAAAACTACCGGACCGAATTCACACTGATCGGGGAAAAGGGAACGCTCCGCCTAGCCGGCACCAATCTGAACACCATCGAATTCTGGGATGTCGAGGGGCTGGAGAAGCCGGATATCGACTTCACAATTGACCATGTGTACGGCAAGGGACACGACACCCTGTACCAATATATCGCAGAGGAACGATGGGAGATGTTCCCGTCGCGCAGGGATGTGCTGTCGGGGATCCGCCTGATGGAAATGCTGTCCTTCTGATGGAGAAATTCGCATGAGTGATTATTTTAAGCATGAGTCGGCCTATGTGGATGAAGGGGCCTGTATCGGCGCCGGAACCAAGATCTGGCATTTCAGCCATGTGATGAAGGGGGCTCAGATCGGCGAGCGCTGCGTGTTCGGCCAGAATGTGAATGTGGATGGCGGGGTCGTCATTGGCAGTAATGTGAAGGTGCAGAACAATGTCTCTATCTATACGGGAACGGTTATTGAGGATGATGTGTTCCTCGGTCCCTCTTGTGTGCTGACCAATGTGACCAACCCGCGCAGTCAGATCAACCGTCACACCCTGTATGAAAAGACCGTGATCCGCCGCGGCGCCACGATCGGAGCCAATGCCACAATTGTCTGCGGAGTCACACTGGGTCGCTATTGCTTTGTTGCGGCCGGCAGTGTGGTGACAAAGGATGTCCCCGATTACGCTCTTGTGATGGGGAATCCCGCGAAACAGAAGGGCTGGATGAGCCGGCACGGGCATCTGCTGAAGGATCCCGATGCCGAGGGGGCGATGATCTGTCCTGAATCCGGCTTCCGCTACCGCCTCGAAAAGGACGCCCTTCGCTGTCTGGATCTGGATGAGGATCAGCCGCTGCCGCCGGAACTCACACAGGGCGCCAAATCCTATGAAGAACTCAAGGGATAGAAGCTGACCGGTCCCAGACCTTCAAATATGACCACGTCCCGAACCACTAAAGTATTTGCGCTGTCCTTTGGGCGAGGGCTGACGACGCTGGTCGGTCTGGTGGTGGGCATGGTTCTGGCACGCGTACTGAGCAAGGCGGATTTGGCGACCTACCGCCAGACGATGCTGGCCTATGATGTGGCGATCCCGCTGCTGTCGCTGGGGCTGGCCTCCGGGATGTATTATTTTCTGCCCACGGAAAAGAATCGGGCGAGAGGGGTGGTTGTGGATGGGCTGGTGCTCATGGCGGGTATGGGATTGTTGTATGCGGTGTTCATTGCGCTGGGCGGAAATCATCTGCTGGCCCGCCGGTTTTCCAATCCGGCCATTGTCAACACGCTGGTTTATCTGGTGCCGCTGCCGATCCTGATGCTTCCCGAAAAGCTACTGCCGCCGGTCATGGTGGTCCAGGATCAAGTCACGAAGCTCAGCGTTTACAATGTCCTGCGCAGTCTATTGCTAGCTTCCAGTGTGATCGCTGCCTGTCTCTGGTGGAAAACTCCTGATGCCATGATTTTGGTGCGGGTGGGCGTCAGTCTGCTGATCGGGATGGCTGCGCTCCGTCTGATGTGGCTGGCGGTGCCGAAGGACGACTGGCGGCCCCGATGGGGCAGTATGAAGCGGATGCTGACCTACAGCCTTCCCATGGTGGGAGCCACTGCGATGGGGGCCATCTCCGTCCAACTTGATAAGTTAATTGTTTCCTCCATGTGTCTGCCGGAACAGTTTGCGGTTTATTCCAACGGAGCGATCCAGATTCCGCTTGTGTTGATCCTGACCGGGTCGATTGCCGCGGTCATTCAGCCTGATCTTCGCCGGCTGGTGGCTGAAGAGAACCGGGCCGGAGCGCTGGCCCTGTTCCGTCAGGCCTCCCTGAAATCAGCGGTCATCCTGATGCCGGCCATGGTGTTTCTCTTTTTCAGCGCAAAGCCGTTTATTCTGTTCATGTTCTCATCAAAGTATGCGGGGAGCGTTTTGCCTTTTCAACTCTATCTGCTGATTCTGCCGATTCGCATCGTGAATTTCGGGGTGTTCATGCTGGCGTTTGGGTTGACGCGGGTCATCATGATCCGGTCCTTGATCGGGTTGATCGTCAATCTCATTCTAAGCATTGCTCTCGTCCACTGGATCGGCTATCTGGGTGCGATTATCGGGACGATCATCAGCCTCTATTCGGTCAATTGTGTGTTGAATTTTGCCATTATCAGCCGGTCGGCGGGATGCCGCTGGTGGCAGGTGGTTCCGTTCCGCGATCTGTCACGGATCATCGGGGTGTCGCTGCTGGCGGCGCTGCCGGTGGTACTGCTTCATCTGATGTCGGTGCAATGGCCCCCGGTTGTGGAACTGGGCGTGGATGCGGTGCTGTTCGGCGGTGCATTGGCTCTGGGCGTCTGGGCCTTCCATGTGGTCACGATGCAGGAAGAGGCTCGCCGGGTGTGGCGCAAGGTTATACAGTGGGTTCGGTAATCAACAGCATGGACAGGAACACGAACAGCGTCAGGGAGTCAGCCCGCGGCAACCAGTCGTTGCCGGTTGCTGCCGCCTTCACGGTGCAGTCGGTGGTGCAGGAGGGCAACTGCATGGGGTGCGGGACGTGCACCTCGGCCTGCCCGACAGGTGCTCTGCAGATGGAACTGGATGATAAGCGGGGGGTATTGCATCCGGTGCTGGATGAATCGCTGTGCACGCAGTGCGGCCGCTGTCTGGAGGTTTGTCCCGGCCGGGAGGTGCTGCTGGATGATTTGAGCGATCAATTTCTTGATGGAGAGCATCAGCAGGAGCGTCTCGGCCGATACCGGAGCTTGTGGCTGGGGGCCGCCACCGATGAACCGGTCCGGTTTCAGGGGGCTTCTGGCGGACTGATCACGGCACTGCTGATCTATGCGCTGGAAACGAATCGAATCGACGGTGCAATTGTGTTGGGGCACGATCCGGAGGCTCCTCTTCAGACCCGCCCCGTCCTGGCACGCAGCCGTGAAGAGATTCTGGCGGCGAGCGGCTCCAAGTACTGTCCGTCTGCTGTGAACGTCCTGCTGGGCGACGTTCGGAAACAGCCCGGCACATATGCTGTTGTGGGGCTCCCGTGCCATGTGCACGCCATCCGGAAGTGGCAGGCAACCGATCCGGTTCTGCGGGAACGCATCCGCTATGTCTTTGGCCTCTTCTGTGCCAATTCGAACACCTACCTGGGCACGGAGTATTTTCTCCGCAACCAGGGCATCCATCCTGATGCGGTCCAATCCATCCGATATCGGGCCCAGGGCTGGCCGGGAGAGATTGAGGTGCGTGCTGGGGATCAGGTGCGCCGGTTCCGGCGTGGCACCACCGAGAAAGATGTGAGGAAGAAGACCCTGCTGGCTTCCGCCTTTCATCACGATTTCATGATTCCCCGTTGTCTGGTCTGTCCGGATCAGACAGGCGAACTGGCAGACCTGTCCTTTGCCGACCCGCATCTATCTGAGTTGAGGGCGCGGGTTCATGACGGTATCTCCTGGTGCATCGCCCGAACCGCAACCGGGGAGAACCTGCTGACGGATGCCCTCCGGGATGGGGTCCTTTCGGTGGGGCCCTTTCCGGAAGAGACAGCGCGGCGGGCTCAGAATTATACATATAAGGAAGCGGTGGGGGGGCGCATGGCTGATTGGAAAGCGTGTGGCCGCCCGGTCCCGTCATTTGGACGGTCCTATCCCGCGACCCGAAGAATGCGCCGTCTGGCCCGGGCTTACCACTGGTCCTTTCACAGCCATCACCGGTGGGTGTGGCCTTGGATTCGCCTGACATGCATTTGTGTGCGAACACCGCGGGCCCGTTTTCGAAAGGGAGTGGGGCGCATGAAGAAGTGTGTGCCGAAATGGATGCGGCCCTCCATCCGTCGTGCTTTGGGCAGGAAAGCGGGGCCGGGCGAATGAAAATTCTAATTACCGGTGCGTCGCGCCACATGAATCTGGGCGGCCCCTCCATTTATCATGGCCTGGTCCGGGTGCTTCGGCATGTGTTTCCAGCGTGTGAAATCGTATATCATGAGGCAGTGGATGTTGTTGCAGGCGGTGAGGGGCCGTTCTCGGAGGATCCCTCCATCCGCCACTGTTTCGGGAGGGAGGATGCCAAGAAACTGCTGCTGGAAGCCTGGCGGATGAAATGGCTGGGGAGTAGCGGGAATTCCGGCAGTCTGGAGCGGCGGCTGATTGACGAAATCCGGAAGGCGGATCTACTGGTTGATGCCAGGGGAATCGATTTTACGGATCGCCTGTCGCAGATGAATTTTAAGGGCGCACTGGCAAGCAAGCCGATGATTCGGGCGGCGGCCCTGCTCGGGACCCCGGTTGTGCACTACACGGCCAGCTACGGGCCGATGAAGTGTCGATGGGTGCGCATCGCCGCACGACAGGTGCTGGGGAAGTGCTGTGCACTGGCCTATTGCCGGGAAGAGCAGTCGCGACAGAACCTCCTGGATTGCGGCGTTCCAGCGGAAAAGTTGTTTGTGGCGCCGGATACCGGATTCCTGATGCCCTCGGAGTCGGTTTCGCTGCCGGAACTGGATTCCAGTCGATCCTGCCTGGGTATTTCTGTCAGTCATCAGATCATTCGGCAATGGAGTGCCCCCACACCGTATCTGGACCTCATCGCACAGTTGTGCGACCGGGCCATTCAGGAGTGGAAGGTTCAGATTCTGCTGATCCCCAATGAATTGTCGGATACCCGTTATGATGACCTGGCTGTTGCCCGTGAGATTCTGGACCGGGTTCGCGACAAGAGCTCGGTGCACATTTTTCCGGCGGAGCAGTATTCGGGTCCGGAGCAGAAGGGGGCGATTGCCCGGTGCGATCTGTTTGTGGCCAGCCGTTACCACAGCATTGTGGCCTCGATGTCGCAGGCAGTGCCGACTGTGGTGATTGGGTGGCATCACAAATATGCGGAGCTGCTGGAGCAGTTCGGGCAGGGGGATGTCGGGCTTTCGAGCGAGACGTGTGATTTCCAACAGCTGTGGGCGCGATGTGAGGATCTGTGGGGCAGGCGACCCGAGGCCCGGGACACCATCCGGGCATCCCTTCCGGCTGTGGAGCGCCGTATCTTCGAGGCCGCTGAACAACTCAGGAGTCTGTTTCAATGAGTGAATCTATCGTTGGAGGAAAAATCGTCACTATTGTCGGCGCGCGACCGCAGTTTGTGAAGGCGGCGGCGGTCAGCCGGGTGCTGAGAGAACGCTGTGAGGAAGTGCTAATCCACACGGGTCAGCACTATGACCCCAATATGTCGCAGGTATTTTTTGACGAGTTGGACATTCCGCCGCCGAACGTCCATCTTGGAATCGGCTCTGGGAACCACGGGGCTCAGACGGGCGCTATGCTGGCGGCGATCGAAGCTGTTCTGCAGGAGGAGAAGCCGGACCGGGTCCTGGTCTATGGGGATACAAATTCCACCCTTGCTGGCACAGTTGCAGCTGCGAAACTGCACATCCCCGTTGCGCATGTGGAGGCCGGGCTTCGCAGTTTCAATCGTCGCATGCCGGAGGAGATCAACCGCGTGTTGACCGACCATGTGGCCGACTTGCTGTTCTGTCCCAGTCAGACGGCGGTTGAGCATCTGGCGCGGGAGGGAATTACCTCCGGTGTACACTCGGTGGGCGATGTCATGTATGAGGCTTTGATGTATGCCGTGGCTGTGGCCAAGCAAAAATCCGACGTGGCCGAACGGTTTCAGTTGGCTCCCGGAGAATATGTGCTGGCAACCCTTCACCGGGCGGAAAATACGGATGATCCGGTTCGCTTGACGGCACAGATTGCCGCATTGCGGGAAGTGTCGCGAGAGTCCCCTGTTTTCTTCCCGGTCCATCCTCGGACCCGGGCCAAGCTGGAGGCAATGGGGATGGACACAGACGAGGACGGTCTGCATCTGATCGATCCGCTGGGGTATCTCGATATGGTTCAGATGGAAGCCGGAGCGAAGGTGATTCTGACCGATTCTGGCGGCATCCAGAAAGAGGCCTATTGGCTCCATGTGCCTTGTGTCACCCTGCGGGATGAAACGGAATGGGTTGAAACCGTCCAGCAGGGATGGAATGTTCTGGCCGGAGCAGACCGTGAAAAAATTGTGAAGACGGCATTGGAGCCGGCCCGCCCGGAAGAGCAGCCCGATGCCTATCAAGGAGCCGGCAGCGTAAGTCGGATTGTGAAGATTTTAGAAGAGACTGCATCCATAAGAGAATAAGATGAGCAACCTTCCGCGCATTCTAGTGATACGGACCTATTGGCATCCGGCGGGAACGCCCGGTTCCCGCCGATTGGAATCGTTTTGTCGATATTTGGCCGAGGATGGCTGGGATGTTACACTCGTGGCATTGCGTCCGCCGGTCAAAATAGAAGGGGCGGATGCGCCGGTTCCCTATCGCCGCATCTGGCTGGAACATTCCATTCGGGCGGGATCCATACTGTCGGGATTGGATTACCGGATTTGCAAGTGGTTCCCGGGACTCTTCGGCGATGGCTATGCCGAAGCCCGAATTCGCGTGCACCGGGCCGCTTCCGACCTGCTGAAGACAGAACACTTTGACTGCCTGTTGACCACCTATCGTTTTGCTGCGTCTCTGCAGGTCACCGATCGCCTTCATCGGCGCTTTGGTGTGCCCTGGGTGGCGGACTTGCGGGATCTGCCCGATGAATTTGATGCGGCCCGCAACAAGTGGTCGATCCGGCGCGATGCGGCGCGTCTGTCAGCGGCCTGTCGAAGTGCGGCGCACATCACAACAGTATCAGGGCCGCTGAAGCATGCCCTGGAGACTCGCTACGGGTTGCATGTGCCTGTGGATGTGATTTGCAACGGCTTTGATGAAGAGGCCTTTCAGGTCACGGATTCACCAGAGACTTCAGATACGTTTGATATCACATTCTGTGGCGGCGCGCGACGCGGAGATGGCCGGACCGCCGCTCTACTGGGACAGGGGCTGGCGCTGATGAAGCAGCGGGGAGAGAACCTGTCGGGCGTGCGGATTGTTTCCGTGGGCGCGAGTGATACGGAAGCGCTGAGTCTGGGCCGGGCCGCGGATCTGCCGGTTCCGTTTGTTCATCGGGGAATCGTTTCGCATACCGAGGCCTTGAATACGATCTGTGCTTCCTCCATTCT
>CAZGMQ010000041.1:8496-27157 GCA_964526745.1 uncultured Verrucomicrobiota bacterium | reverse complement strand
GGACCTCTGCGTCCGGCGGAATTCGCGCCCGCCACAGAGGGCGGGCCTACAATCGATCCCCCTTTTTTTTCTTCCCATTCGCGTCTGTTCGCGTTCATTCGCGGTTCACATCCGATCCCAGAAAAAAGAATAAACCGCCAATCAACGCCAATGCACACGAATGAAGAATCCATCCATTGAAAAATGTGAGGTCCTTCTTCTTGCCTTTTCAACTCCCCATTCGCGTCTGTTCGCGTTCATTCGCGGTTCACATCCGATCCCAGAAAAGAGGATAAACCGCCAATCAACGCCAATGCACACGAATGAACCAGGCCTAAAAAATGATCCCCATTCGCATCTGTTCGCATTCATTCGCGGTTGGAGGGATGTAGGCCGTCCCGACCTTTTGGAGAGTCGGGATGCGTCCGGCGGATTTCGCGCCCGCCACAGAGGGCGGGCCTACAATCGATCCATCCGGCCCACCGGAAAATGTGGCAATGAATCCTGCAGTTGAGCCCACCGGTCCGGCTGGCGGAGGAGCGGTTCGATGGACGCTACAGCCGCATCCAGATTTGTTTTCGCCGATGGCGAGAGTCGCTCTCCGAACTCATTAAAGTCAACGCCGCGGATTCCCAGCAGATACGTCTTCGGATGAGCGTTAAACAGCTCTTCCACCATCCCCAGCAGGGCGGGCGCCGACAAGCTGTGACTGCTGAACCCCAATCCAGAGGAGACCGGTTTCAGCTCCTGCAGGGTAAAAGGCGGCGGCGCATCGACGGAGGCATCGGCCAGTAGAACCACATCATATGTTGCCAATGCGGCCGCATCTTCGACATTGAGCTGATAGTTGGCATCGGTGGACACACCCGGAATTTGCAGGGCTTCAATCCGCGCAGCAAAGGCCGGTCCCAGCCCATCATCCAGCCGTCCCGGATTCCCGTAGCCCAGCACCAGCAGGCGGCGTGGCCCCTCTCCGGTCACCCGGTCGTTCTCCGACTGATCTGCTGACCTTCGGCATCGTTCAGTTCCACAATCAAGGGCATCTGCCCCAGCGCATGGGTGGCGCAGGACAAACAGGGGTCGTAAGCACGGATCGCGACTTCCACCCGGTTGAGCAGTCCCTCGGTGATCTCGGTGCCGGAAAGATATTTCTTGGCCACACTCGTCACGGCACGGTTCATCGGTGTGTTGTTGTTCGTGGTGGAAACAATCAGATTCGCCATGGTGACCTGGTCGTTTTCGTCAACCTTGTAGTGATGGAACAGCGTGCCGCGCGGGGCTTCGATCAGCCCCACGGATTCTCCGCGGCGATCCCCCTTCACCATCAGATCCGTTCCCTGCAGATCGGGATCGTTCAACAGCTCCTGAATCTTCTCGGCCGAATGCAGCAGCTCGATGATGCGCGCCCAGTGATAGGCCATGGTGATATTGTTCGGCTTTCCTTTGGTCAGCGCCATGAACTCCTGGCGGGCGGTTTCGGCCAAGGGCGTATCGATGAAATCACAGGTATTCATTCGGGACAGCGGACCCACCCGGTACCAGCCGTCCTCCGGGCCGATCTGCTTGATGAAGGGAAACTTCATGTACGTCCAGGGCTTCACTTCTTCGGCGATATAGTCCACATAGTTCTGATAGTCGACCTGGTCAAAGAGGGTCTCCCCTTCTGAATCAATCGCGCGCAGCTGACCATGATAGAGATCCATGGCGCCGTCTTCCCGGATCAGGGATAGATGACTCGACGGGAAGGAGCCGAAATCGGCCAGCTCTGCGAGATGCTCGACGGTATAGTCTTTCGCAATCTTCAAGGCTCCCAGACTCCAGGTCAGCATCTGGTCCATCTCCTTGAGCAACGCATCCCGCTCCTCGATGGACAGATTCTTGTTCACGCCCCCGGGAACCGCGCCGGTTCCGTGGATCTTTTTGCCCGCCGTGGCGAGAATGACATCCTGGCCGAACTTACGCATCATGACACCCTGGACGGCCAACTCCGGGAATTTTTGGGCGACGCCGATGATATTGCGGATGGCAGGATCGGCATCGAAGCCAAAGAGCAGGTCTGGCGAGACCAGATGGAAGAAATGCAGGGAATGACTCTGGAACATCTGGCCGTAGTGCATCAGGCGACGCATCTTTTCTGCGGTGGGCGTCAGCTGATCCACACCCACAATCCCGTCCATCGCCTTGGCGGCCGCCAGATGATGGCTGACCGGACAGATGCCGCACAGACGCTGCACCAGCACCGGCACCTCCCAGAACGGACGCCCCTGAATAAACCGTTCAAACCCCCGAAACTCCACAATGTGCAGCCGGGCCTGGCTGACCTCACCTTGTTCATCGAGTTGAATGGTGACCTTGCCATGACCCTCTACCCGGGTGACGGGCTCAATTACAATTTTTCTGGTTTTGTCAGTCATAGGATCTCCGGCCTTAGTCGTACTTCAGAAGCTCATAGGGCAATTCAATCGGCTCACCGGACAGCAAAGCGGTCAGGGCCGCCCAGATGGCGTCCGCGGACGGCGGGCAGCCCGGCAGAAAATAATCCACCTTCACCACCTCATGGCAGGGATACACCCGGTTCAGCAACAGCGGAATATCCGGATCCTGCGGGGTGATCCCGTCCGGATTATATACGGTCACACCATCCCGGTAGGCCTCATCGATACACTCTTTCAGGGGGATGTTGTTCCGCATGGCAGGGATGCCGCCCATCGTGGCACAATCCCCCACCGCCACCAGCACATCGCAGTTTTCCCGGAACTCATGCAGGACATGCACATTCTCCTCATTGCAGCACCCGCCTTCGATCAGCCCCACGGCGCAACGCTGGGAGATGTGTTTGATATCATCGATGGGGGATCGGTCAAAATCCACTTTTTCAATCAAGGTCAGGATTCGATCATCAATGTCCAATAAGGACATGTGACAGCCAAAACAACCGGCCAGCGATGTGGTCGCAACTCTCGGTTTTCCCATCGTGTGCTCCCTTTCCCTTTACGATTCGGCATTGGCTTCGACAAAGGAGCCGATCCGCCGGGTATCATATTCCCGTTCGCCGATCGGGACCTTGAAGCCCACACGCTTTTTGATGATGCAGCCCACCGGACAGATATCGGCGGCCTTGTCATCGACTGACATATCCGTATCCCCCAGATCCTTCTCGCCATTCACACCGATTTTCCGTTCAAAGCCCCGGCCGATGGACTGGAAGACATTCTTTCCATCCAGCTCCTGGGAGGCCCGAACGCATCGCGCACACATGATGCAGCGGTTGTGGTCCAGCAGGATATCCGGATGGGAGGCATCCACTGCCTTTTCCGGGAACTGGTAGGGGTACTGCGGAGCGGTGATGCCAAACCGATAGGCCATGGCCTGCAGTTCGCAGTTGCCGCTCTTCTCACAGAACATGCAGAAGTGGTTTCCTTCCACAAACATCATGTCGATGATATTCCGGCGATGCTCCAGCAGTTCCGGCGTGTCATTTTCAATCACCATGCCATCCATGACAGGCTTCACGCAGGAGGCTTGCGGACGGCCATCCACGAGCACCGTACACAGGCGGCAGCTACCGATGGGCGACAGATCCTTGTGTGAACAGAGGCGTGGGATGTAGATCCCGGCATCATCCGCGGCCTGCATGATCGTCTGCCCAAGCTTGGCCGGAATCTCTTTGCCATCAATCGTAATGGTAACATTTTTTTTCATGGGCTCTCCCTACTCGTGAAAGACTTCGGAGCGTCGGCCGGCAATCCGGCTGGCGTCCTCGACGGCCTGCATAATATGAAACGATTTCTGGAGCCCCGTCTTGTTGTCCCGGACCAGAGAGTTATAGACAGGGCGAAAATGTTTCAGGGTGGACAGCACCGGATTGGGAGAGGTCTGCCCCAATCCGCATCGGCTCATCCGCTTGACACTGGTTCCCAGATTTTGCAGATAGACCAGATCCGCCGGAGACCCATCTCCCCGACGAATTTGTTCAATCCGGCTTTTCAGCAGCACATTCCCTACGCGGCAGGGAACGCAATAGCCGCAGCTTTCATCCACAAAGAACTGCATAAAGGCCTGAACCACCTCCAGCAGGTCTCGCTCATTGCTGAACACCATCATGGAGCCGCCTGTGGAAAGCTCCTCATAACTGATGGTCTGTTCAAACTCGGCGGGGCCGACCATCTGTCCTGACGGCCCCCCGACCTGCACTGCGGCCACATTCTCCGCCCCGGCCCGCTTCAGCACTTCGCGCAGCGGAATGCCGAAGGGCACTTCATAAATACCGGGCAGGGCGCAATCCCCGCAAACACTCAGGAGCTTGGTTCCGGTGCTCTTTTCGGTCCCAATAGAGGCAAACCAACCAGCTCCTTGATCCAGAATCCGGGCCGCGCAGCAGTAGGTTTCGACATTGTTCACCGCGGTGGGGGATACCATATAGCCCTTGGCCACGGGGAACGGCGTGCGATCGGTCGGGTCCCCACGTGTCCCTTCACAGGAACTGATCAGCGAGGTTTCCTCGCCGCAGACATAGGCTCCAGCCCCCATCTGGATGCGGATATCAAAATGGAAGTTGGAGTGGCCCAGGATCCGCTTCCCCAGAAGATGCTGTTCACGGAACTGATTCAGGACCTCCTCCAGGTGGCGGCGCAGATAAGCATATTCTGCCCGCAGATAGAGGATTCCCGTTTCCGCACCGATTGCATAGGCGGCAATCGTCATCCCTTCCACCATCAGCTCCGCACGCTCGGTCAGCAGCACGCGGTCCTTGAAGGTGCCCGGCTCCCCCTCATCCGCATTGCATAACACATATTTCTCTTTGCCGGGGGATTGGCGAGTGAGTTGCCATTTCAGCCCGGCCAAAAATCCGGCGCCGCCCCGCCCGCGAAGGCCGGAGGCCTTCATGTTCTCGATGACCTCTTCCGGGGTTTCGGTCAGCGCCTTCCGAATGCCTTTTCCCCGCTTGTAGCCGCTCAGCAGGACCGGGCCCGCTTCCCGAATATTATTCTGGACCATGGAATGGATCAGCTTGCCGGCGTTCTGCCCGTCCCCCAGATCTCCCACCAGAGACTGCGGCTTTCCGGTCTTTCGCAGTTTGGCGATCATGCCAGGGATCTGCTCCGGAGTGAGGTTGGTCACTATCTCATGATTCACCATCATGGCCGGCGACTGATCACTCATCCCGATGGAGGGCGTTTCTTCCAATGTAAACTTGCCGTCCGGCGTGGTTTCGCCGATGCCGATCCCCAACTCCCGTTTCAGGGCCTCCGCCACAGCTTCCCCATCATGGAATCGGTCAATAATGTCGTTGCAGAGACGGATGACGATGGCCCCTTTTTTTTCCTCCGACAGGAAGGCATAAAAGGAAATCACGCTTTCCACCTCCACATGGTGGGTGTTGGCCCCCTGGGCAATGAGTTCAAAGGCTTCGCGCGGCACGTGCCCCAGCTTGCGCTGCACATCGCTCACAATATCCATGAGCCGGGCTCGATCGTTTCCGTATCGATCGCAAATCTCTGTGACAACAGATTCCATCTTGCTCATACGGTCACTCCTATCGATTTCAGGCCGTACAAGTCGGCGTCAGAACCCGATTTTGCTTCGGTTTTTTCGGTTCAGGCGAGAGCAACCAACTCTCTTCGCCCAGCGGGGATCAGAAGGTCCCTGTGATATATTTCTCTAAACTCTGAATCGTGGCCTGCTGGGAATCGAGCATGAACTTGACGACATCGCCAATCGAAACCAGTCCGGCCAGCTTGCCGTCCTCGACCACCGGCAGGTGCCGATGCCGTCCCGTGGTGATCAATCCCATGCAATCCTCCACCGTTTGACTAGGCGTGACCGTCTCCATCTGGGCGATCTTGGTCATTTTGTCTTTCACCAGGCATTTTCGGATGGATTCCCCAGAGGCAACGACTTTCCATAGGCAATCGCGCTCGGTGATGATGCCGCTGAGCTTGCCGGTCTTTGTGACCACAGCCAGACACCCGATACGGGTCTTGCTCATGTGACGGATGGCTTCCAGAATCGTTCCCGACGGAGCAATCACTTCGACGGCGGTTCCCTTGATGCGCAACAGATCTCCAACAGTTGAACTCATAGCTGATACCCTCTCACTCGATTCAAACAGGTCGTTTCACCACCTGAAAAGTGTAGGCCCCCCCCCTCTCCCCGTCAACGAACTTTCGCCGAGCAAGGACATTTAGTGTGAAGCGTTTTTACAGCTTTTCTCTGTCGCCGAAAGGTGCCGTCCGGGCAATAAAAAACGCAAGGGAGCAGGGCTCCCTTGCGCGGTCTCACCGGGTGACGATCGGTTTATGCCGGCGGCGTGGTCTTCGCATACTCCAGCGCAAAACCGGCATAGAAGGCCGCAGCGCAGGTCAGATGCTCGACATCAATTTCCTCATTGGGGAAATGGGCGAACTTTTCATGGCCGGGGCCGAATCCAATGACCGGTATGCCGAACATGCCGCAAATGGACACGCCGTTGGTGCTGAACACCCAATGGGAGACCACGGGTTCATCACTCAGGGCATCCTTGAACGCGGTGACCGCGCTGGTCACCTGCGGGGTGTCTTCGTCAATATTCCATGTGGGGAAGTACTTCTTCGTCGGATAGACCAGACCGGTCCAGCTCGGAACAGAATATTCCAGCACCTTGATTTCCGCTTCCGCCTTCTGAACGCTGGGGAGCGCCTTCAGTTCGGCAACGGTGGTCTCCTCATTTTCGCCGATCGTCAGGCGACGGTCGAGATGAATGGTGCAGCTGTCGGCCACCGCGCACAGGCTTGGTGCGGTCGATCGGATGTGGCTGATGGTGACAGTGCCTTTACCCAGGGGTTCGACCGGAGGCAAGTTCTCGTTCAGCTTCTCGATGTCCTTGATGATATCCGCCATCTTGTAGACCGCATTGATTCCGCGTTCCGGAGCCGAACCATGGCAAGCGCGACCCACGGTCGACACTTCGATTTCCATGCGGCCGCGATGGCCATGATAGATCTGCAGGCTGGTCGGCTCGGTGGAGACCACCACTTCAGGGCGCAGCTTGCCTTCCTGAACGATGTATTGCCAGCACAGGCCGTCGCAGTCCTCTTCCTGGACGCTGGCGACCACCCAGATGGTCAACTCCTTGGGAACCATGCCCAGTTCCTTCAGCATCGCGATGCCATAGATGGAACTGGCGACGCCGCCCTTCTGATCCGTGGCGCCACGGCCATAGAGCTTGCCGTTCTCGATCACGACATCATAGGGGTCGCGGGTCCACAACGAGCGGTCCCCGATATCCACGGTGTCGCAGTGGCCGTCAAAGGCAATCACGCGGGGGCCGTCACCGATGCGACCGAGCAGATTGCCCATGCCGTCGATCACGACTTCGTCATAGCCCATCTTCTTCATCGCTTCGGCCATGAACTTGACCACGTCGCCCTCTTGACTGCTCAGGGAGGGGATCTTGACGATATCCTTTAAAAAGTTTGCCAGCGCGTCTTCGCGTTTTTTTGCTTCATCATACAGCATTGAACTCATGTTTATTTTCCTCTTCTTTCTTACAGGTTTTTCAGCACACCTGTGGATGCGTTGAACTCGTTAATCAGGGTATCCCATCCGGCGACTTGCTTCGGATCGAACACGCTCTTCCAAAAATCGTCATCCCACAGCTCGCGCAGCTCTTCGCTGGTTTTGCCCTGCTGCTCCACCCAGGTGAAGTACTTGAAGTTGTGGAGCTCCTTGCGGTCGCCATAGGTCAGCTCGCGGAACGTCGTCGGGTTGCAGCCCTCCAGATACTGACCGTAGTGGCGGGCGGCCATGTCTGTGGTGTAGGGACCGTGATTCTCCCGCATTTCCAGCACACGTGAGGCATACAGGTCCATGGAATCCGTCAGCGGCATGAAAATCACGTCGCGACTGTCCATATCGTAGTGCCGCGCCGTCCAGATGGCGCTGACCAGGTTGCAGATGCCCGAGATGCCCATGGCGCTGACACCCCGGAGGAACTCGCTGGAAACGCCCTGTTTCCGCAGATAGGCACGACCGACGCGTTCATTGAACAGGCGCATCAGCTGCATCACCTGCTCGTCATCCACGGCGGCGATGGCATCGGTGTTGCGGACATTGTGCACCCATGGGATATGCTTGTCGCCGATGCCCTCGATGCGATGCGCCCCGAATCCAAACTGATACAGCGTGGGACACTGGGCGGCCTCGTTGGCCACCACCCGGATGCCCGGATGCCGCGTGCGCAGGAAGTCCCCTGCCGCGATGGTTCCCGCGGAGCCCGTGGCGCTGATGTACCCCGACAACCGGCTTTTGTCGGTCTGGAAGTGATTTTCATAGATTTCCTGAATCACACCGCCGGTCATGTTGTAATGCCAGATCGAGTTGCCGAATTCTTCAAACTGGTTGAAAATGACAATCTTGTCCCCGCGCTCGCGCCGCAGCGCCCAGCACATGTCATAGATTTCCTTCACATTCGACTCGGTGCCCGGTGTCGCGATGATCTCGTCGGTCTTGATGTGCTTGAGCCATTTGAAGCGCTCCTGGCTCATCCCTTCGGGCAGAATGGCGATGGCTGGGCAATTCAGCAGGGCGCAGTCATAGGCGCCGCCTCGGCAGTAGTTGCCGGTGGAAGGCCACACGGCCTTCTGGGTCGTCGGATCGAAATTACCGCTGACTAACCGCGGCACCAGGCAGCCATAGGCCGCCCCCACCTTATGGGATCCGGTCGGAAAATTTCGGCCGATCAGCCCCACGATCCGGACATCGACGCCCGTGACTTCCTTGGGAAACTCCAGCCATTGGCCTTCGCCGAAGGCCCCGGTCTTCGGGTCGTTCTTCCAAGTGATGCGGAAGAGATTCAGGGGATTGACCGCCTGCGGCTTGATTTTTTTCAGCCGGGATTGAATCTTCTGCGGAACCAGCTTCGGAGTCTTCTGCTGCGCAAAAGTCGGCAGAATGACCCCCCGCTCTTTTGCGCGCTGGACCGTCCGCTTTAAGACTTTTCTGTCGATTTTGGAAATGATCTTCATGCCGATTCTGCTCCTCCACTAAACGGGTAGGTGAACCGGAAAAGTGTGGCTCCGAGGCCCCCATGCCGTCAAATAAAATGCAGATTCGCTGGAAAAGCGTTTTAACGGAATACCAGGATCCACAGAACACTCACCCCATAGAGGGCGACATCCGCCAGCAGAGGACCATCGCTCAGCAACAACTGCTCGGGACGATCCCCTTTTTCTTTGCGATAGACCAAGTCCATATAGCGGAACAATCCGAACACGACAAAAGGAATGGTCGCGGACAGCCAGGGGGTCCCAAACTTGTCAACCGTCTCCGGCCAAAGGGTATAGATGGAATAACAAACCAGCGAAGCGCCGCCGGTCAGAGAAATCAGGGAGTCGAGAAGCCGCTCGTTATACCCATCCAGGGCGGCCCGGGTCCCCTGCCCGGCCAGATTCACTTTCTCATGACGCCGCTTGCACAATCCAAGGAACAAGGCGAGAAGCATGGCGCACAAAAGCAGCCAGGGACTGATCACCACATGGATCACGACAGCCCCGGCAAGGGCACGAAGAACAAAACCCAGCGAAATCACGATCACATCCACCAGTGGAATCCGTTTCAGCCAGAGCGTATAGACCAGCTGCAATCCAAAATATGCCCCCACGACCGCCAACAGCTCCGGATCCAGACGCCAGGCACCCACGAGACCGACGACCCACAATCCGGCCGCCACACTCAGGGCCGTCGCAGGGGAGATTTCACCGGCGGCCAGCGGGCGAAATCGCTTGGTGGGATGCAGCCGATCCTGTGCGGCATCCCGCCAGTCATTGAAGATATAGACTCCGCTCGACACCAGTGAGAACGACAAGGCAGCCAGGCAGACTTTCCAGCATTCCCACGCGGATAGATTCTGGTTTTGGTCGCCCAATGCAAAAATAAACGCGGCAAAGACCACGGCATTTTTGGTCCACTGCTTCACGCGCAGCAAACGGGCCCAGGTGCGGAATGAAATCATCCCTCCGCACTCCCCGGCACCGAAGCCGCAGAGAACATCACACTTTGCGGATGCACCCCCCGCGGATGCCGGCGATACCCGCAGCGGGCATAGAGCTTCCAGACCATCCACAGCGCCTCGTTCACGATGCCGCCGTTCATCTTGGACTGCCCCTCACGACGCTCTTCAAACACAATGGGAGATTCCACAATGGTGAACCCAAGATGCCAGGCCGTATGGGTCATTTCCACCTGGAAGGAGTAGCCGTTGGATTGGATCCCATCCAGATCCATCGAAGCCAGCACCTCACGACGGAAACATTTGAAGCCGCCGGTGGGGTCCGTGAACGGCATCGCGGTAATCATGCGGATATAGAGGGCGGCACCCGTACTCAACACCAGTCGTTTCAGGGGCCAGTTGATCACTCGGATTCCACCCACGTACCGCGAGCCAAGCACCACGTCGGCGTTCTTCGCCGCAGCACGCAGCTGCGGAACCGCCTTGGGATCATGAGAGAAATCAGCATCCATCTCCATGATGAACTGATACTCCGGCCGCTCCAGTGCCCAGCGGAAGCCGGCAATGTAGGCACGCCCCAACCCCTGCTTCTCTTTCCGGTGCAGGACATGGATGCGGGGCTCTTTCTCAGCCAGCTCATCGGCCAGCTGACCGGTCCCATCGGGGGAGTTGTCGTCCACAAAAAGGAGATCCGCCTCGGGGCAGGCCTGCAGGACCGCCTTGGCGATCGCTTCCGCATTCTCTTTTTCGTTAAAGGTCGGAATAATAACGAGGGTGTCACTCATGGTGTGGAAATCTTATCCGAGGCCTTCCCTTCGGACAATCCCAAATCCACCGAGAGCGTCGTTTCCCCGTCCTGGCGGCCCAGGCGAACACGGGCGTTGCCAAAGGGGGCCAGCGCATCAATCCAGGCCTTCGCTTCGTTGAGCTGCTCTCGGATATCCCGGGAATTGCCGCCTTCGAGGAACATCTGTGCCATCGACCAGGTGGCGATGGCATCCTTGGCCACCTTTCCGGTCCGTGCCAGTTCGATCCAGGCCGTCGCGGCAAAAGGCTGCCTCAGCTGGGCCGACCATGCACAGACACCGGATTCGGACGGCCCGATGGCCGCCGACTGCGCCAGCTTCTGCAGCGCGCCCAGATTGCTGGAAGCCAGCAGCCACCCGTTGACCACCACAAAGGCCGGACGGTCTGAAGAAGACAGGGCATCGACCCATTCGTTTCCTCCTGCGCTTTCCAAGGCAAAGAGCTCGTAGGGCGGTACCGAAATCGGGCGCAATACAAAGGCCGCCCGATACCGTGAATTACTGATATCCAAAATCCGCTGGATGTCCGCCGCAGCCGATGCCGCATCCTTCACAGGCGTGGCCAGCAGAACGGTCGGGACGCGCAAGCCCCGCAGCCCGAGAGACCCCATGGCCCCCCAGGCCAGACGGCCGCCCATCTCCCCATCCATCCCGATCAGGATGACCCCTTGGGGAGCCACTTCGCCCAGCATGCGCAACGCATGACGGACATCCGGCGGCACCCAGGGCTGTGTCGACAAGCGGACAATGGCTTCCGGGCAGAGTCGGGCCGCCGTACAGGGAGCCTGCCCCAACAGATCTTCCAGCGCTTTCAACCCGGCTGGCGAAGGTCCTGCCGAAGGAACCAGGTCCGCCCCCTCGGTTTCAGCGGTCAGGGAAATCGCATCCCCTCTCAGCACGGGCAGGTCCACAGTGAGACCCGGCGCATCCGGATTCGCCCATTCGCTCTCGTCCAGCACCCACAGGCGGTCCGGAATGCTCCGGTCATCTCCAGAGGCGAATTGAGCAAAGGAGGAAGAGTCGTCTAACAGGCGGGGGATGTTGCCATCATAGGCCCCCAGCACCTCCGCAATCGACACGGCACTGGGAGAAACACAGGCCATCAGGACGCCCTCCCCGAACGCGATCACCAGAGACTGACCTGGCTCCAGGTCCGGGGACTCCACACGCCACACGGAACGGCCAGCAAATTGCGTCACCCGCTCAAATCCCGGCACCTTGAAGAGAGACAACTGCCAGCGAAGTTTCTGGCTTTCTCCTCCCAGATAGCTGACCGCCATCCAGGATGGAGCGCCACCAAACCGTGAAGGCAGATACGCCCACACCGCCTCGCGCCCCGCCAGTTTTTCAAACCACTGACGCGACTCTTCATCGGCCACCAATCCGGCCGCATCCTCCGTGCCGACCCCTGCCGTGCGCATCAAGGCCAGGGCCAGCGGGTTGGCCAGCAGATCGTTCCAGCGGGACGGCAGGGCCAAATGGCGCCCCACCAGGGTCGCCGAGGCCGGAATCGGACGATAAATGGCCATCGCATCATACGGAACGGTACCCACCCACCAGACCGCCACGGCAATGGAGATTAGCAGTAGCAGCAGTGTGAAAAGGCGCTTGGGCCGAAAGAGACGGGAGGCCATCTGATCAGTCAGCCTGTTCCGGGGTGGACTCCGCCTTAGCTTCCTCGGTCTCCGGAGCCACCGCCGGAGTCTCCGGCTCAGATGGCTTGTTGGCATCCGCTGCGACCTCTGCAGGCTTTTCGTTCATCGTCTCCACATAGTTCATCTTGAGTTCCGATAACACATGGGTCAGCAGCTTGGTCTCGGTTTCGAGCAGGTTCCCCTGGGTCTTTGCCTCCAGCATATCGAGCATATCGATGGTCGCCTGAGCCGCCTGCAGATTCTTTTCAATCTTCTGGGTCATCGGGTTCAGGGTCTTCCCCAGATGCTGCATCACGCCTGCGGCAAGAGAGAGAATCAGTCCCTGAAATAATTCGTCCTGTTGTTGGGTATCGCTCATGTTGAACTCCTTTGGTAATCGTGTTGTGTTTCTATCCCAAGCCCCGTCGCCATTCAATTCGTTTTCCGCTCCGCTCCGCCTAAAAAGAAAGACCGGGCGACAGCCCGGTCTGACTCATGCGGGAGGAATTTCCCTATTCTTCTTCCGCCACTGCTTCGGTCTCGACGGCAACGGCATCCGCTTCCACGGCCGTTTCTTCCTCCACAACCGCCTCTTCCTCCACAACCACCTCGGGCAGGGCCTCGTCTTCAATCAGACGGACATCCTGGGCCTCAGCGCGGTAGCGCGAATTCTTCCAGTACTTCCGGATCACGACACTGTCTGGAGGCAGGCTCTTATAGGCGCCCTGAATATTGAAACGGTACTTCAGGTCCAGCTTCTCTTCGGACATCAGTAGATCATCCGCGACATCCATCGGAATATCCTGATAGCTCAAAGTCTGGTCATCCAGCAGGCGGAAGAACAAGGTACCGCTGGCTTCCGAATAGCGGATCAACGAGAACATCTTCGACTGGCCGATGATGCGGCCAGCCTCTTCTTCAACTTCCACTTCCTCGACCACTTCTTCGGCGACCGCATCGGCTTCGGCCTCTTCGACAGCCATCCCATCTTCTTCAGCTACGGGTGCCGCATCCATCGTTTCCATCTCGGAAGCCCGCAGGAGCGCCGCATCCAGGTCGGACTGCAGACGTGCGGTCTCTTCTTCCAGCTCGGATTTCAGGCCGTCCACCTTCTTCTGCAACTTCGCGGTTTTCTTCTCCGCCGCCTTTTTCGCCTTGTTCAGCGCTTCATCTGCTTTCTTGGCATCAGCCTGGGCTACATCGAGCTGTTCAGCCTTGGCCGCCAATTCCTTTGAAAGAGAGTCCGCCTTGGCCTTGGATGCTTCACTCTCCTGCGT
Source organism: uncultured Verrucomicrobiota bacterium (assembly GCA_964526745.1). GTDB lineage: Bacteria > Verrucomicrobiota > Kiritimatiellia > CAIQIC01 > Lenti-01 > Lenti-01. The sequence goes on along the minus strand of CAZGMQ010000041.1, from coordinate 13,473 downwards.
CAGGGAAGTCACTTCCGCCCTGGCATCGGAGGCTTCTGTCTGAGCCGCGTTCAGTGCGCTCTTTGTGCTGAGCAATTCCTGCTTGTCCCCCAGAATGGCCCCTTCGAGCTGCTGGACGACATTCGGCAATGATTCGGGCCCTTCCAGACTCTCGGCAGCCAGCTCTTCCACACCGGTGGCCACGCCGATCTGCAGCAGGGCATCCCGGAATCCTTCCGCACGAGCGGCCTGCTTCTGGCCGGTAAACACCATGGCTCCGACACCAATCAATAAAATTCCGACCAGACTCCACGCTACAATGCTCAATAGGCTGCTTTTCGACGCCATGGAAACCTCCTCTTCAATAATAAACGGATATCCAAGAACGGATTGGACCCCATCGCCTCTCCATTGTCAAGAAATGACATAAAGGGAGAAGCCAGAATTCAGGAGTCAGAATAGAGAAAATAATCGCACCGGTCCCCAGTCGATCAGACATCAACTCAAACGCTTCCGATCGGAATCCGTATCGGCTTCGCTATCAATCCTATCCGCTTCTAACCTCTGACCTCCGACCTCTGACCTCTAACCTCTGACCTCTTTCTTCCTAGGCCCAGTATTGGCGATCGAGTGAGCGGTACTGGACCGCCTCCGCGATGTGGTCGGCGGTGATGTCCGCGGCACTCGCTAGGTCCGCGATGGTCCTGGCCACCTTCAGAATCCGGTCATAGGCCCGGGCACTGAGATGCAGATCAGCCATCGCGGCCTTGAGCAGGCTCTGGGCCTCCGGCTCAAGCACACAGAATCTGTGAACATCCTTGGCGCGCATGACGGCATTGCAGTGGACGGATCGAGCGGGTTTGCCATTCCCGAAACGTTGGCGCTGGATCGAACGGGAGGCGACCACCCGTTCCCGAATGGAGGCGGACCCCTCCCCCTTCTCCAGCGAGGCCAGCTGCTGATAATCCATGGCGGGCACTTCCACGTGGATGTCAATCCGGTCCAGTAGCGGTCCGGAAATCCGGTTGCGGTATCGCTGCATCTGAATCGGCGTGCACCGGCACTCCCGCTTGCTGTCGCCATAGTGGCCGCAGGGACAGGGATTCATCGCCGCCACCAGCATGAAGCGGCACGGAAAAGTCACAGAGGCGGCCGCGCGGGCAATGGTGACCGTACCGTCTTCCAGCGGCTGGCGCATCACCTCCAGAACATTGCGATGAAACTCGGGCAGTTCATCCAGAAAGAGAACTCCGTTGTGTGCCAGGCTCACCTCTCCCGGCATCGGATGGGTTCCCCCGCCCAGCAGCCCGGCATCGGAAATCGTGTGGTGAGGCGAACGGAAGGGACGCCCCGCCACCACCGCCTGATGCGACGGAAGCACACCGGCGATACTATGGATCTTCGTGGTCTCCAGGGCTTCTTCGAGATGAAGTGGAGGAAGGATTGTTGGCACCCGCTTAGCCAGCATGGACTTTCCGGTGCCCGGCGGACCCACAAGCAAAATATTGTGACCTCCAGCCACGGCCACTTCGATGGCACGACGCGCGAACTCCTGCCCCTTCACATCGGCGTAGTCATCCTCATAGAGCATACCGCTGCCGAAGGCCTGCTGGGTATCGACTGTAAAGGGGGTTATTTCATTTCTGCCGTCGATGAAATCCGCCGCTTCGCGCAGATTGGTGACCGGGAATACATCCAGTCCTTCGACCACCGCCGCCTCTTCGGCATTCTCTGGCGGGACTAGGATGCCTTTTCGTCCCTCTTTGCGGGCGCGAAGGGCAATGGGGAGCACCCCGCGCACCCGGCGGACCTCGCCGCTGAGCGCCAGCTCGCCCGTCACGCAGTATTCCGCCAATCGGGTCCCGTTCAGCTGATCTTCGGAAGCCAGCATACCCAGCGCAATCGGCAGATCAAAGCTGGGGCCTTCCTTCTTGATATCCGCTGGCGCGAGATTCACCGTGGTCCGCCCCATCGGCGGAGAAAATCCTGAATTGATCAGGGCGGTCCAGACCCGGTCCGCACTTTCTTTGACCGCAGCATCGGGCAATCCGACCACAACCACCTTGGGTTCCCCGTGCCCCGCATTAACCTCGATCTCCACTTCGTAGGCATCCACCCCGAACAACGCACCCGAAAAGACCTTGGCTAACATGCGCCCCCCTTATCCTCTGTTTCCTATCATTGATATGCTATGGATCATGCCGATCATTGTAGTCCCCGATCCCCCAAAGGAAAAGAAAATTGAATGAACCATCGGCAAATTCAGGCCGACGGCTGTCCGGCCTTCCAATCCACCGGGCCCACCATACCCGACTACAACCGATCCGTGCTACTGGCTATTCTGTAGCCGGGGGCGCCGACCCCGGCCATTGAATCCACAGCCCCGCGCCCAGCGGGCGCGGCTACAACAAATCCCAAAATGCCCTAGCCCCGATACTCCGGTAACTGTTCCAGCGGGACTTCCGCCAGCAGTTGCATTTCCAAATCTTTCGAAGACACTACCGGGGAGGATACATCGCCCCAGTCGATTCCGATGGCCGGGTCGTTCCAAAGAACGCCGTACTCATCGCCGGGGGCATAGAAATCGGTGCATTTATAGAAGAAATCGGCCGTTTCGCTCAGCACGCGGAATGCGTGGGCAAACCCCTCCGGCACATACAGCTGCCTGCGGTTTTTCTCAGAGAGTTCAACGGCAACATGCTGCCCGAACGTCGGCGACCCCTTCCGGATATCCACGGCGACATCCAGCACGGCGCCCCGGAGCACGCTGACCAATTTGCCCTGCGGATGCTCCAGCTGGTAGTGCAGGCCTCGCACCGTGTCCCGGCACGACCGGGAGAGATTGTCCTGAACGAAGGAACCCTTCAGCCCGGCATCCGCATAGGCCTTCTGCTGATAGGTCTGGAGAAAAAATCCGCGGTCATCGCCAAACACCTTGGGGGTGAACAGGAGTACGCCCGGAATGGCGGTGGTTTCGAAGGTCAGGCTCATTGTGCGGCGACTCCCTCATCAGCCAACTGGAGCAGATACTGCCCGTAGGAATTCTTGGCCATTCCCTCGCCGCGAGCGCGCAACCGGTCTTCATCGATCCAGCCGGAGTGGAAGGCGATCTCCTCCAAACAGGCGATTTTGAGGCCCTGGCGCTCTTCGATGGTCTGCACAAAATTGGAGGCCTGCAGCAGGGACTCGTGCGTGCCGGTATCCAGCCAGGCAAAGCCCCGGCCCAGCAATTCCACCCGGAGATTCCCCTGTTCCAGATATTTCCGGTTGAGATCCGTGATTTCGAGCTCTCCGCGCGGGGAGGGTTTCAACGCCGCGGCCACATCGCAGACCGTCCCGTCATAGAAATACAGCCCGGGCACCGCATAGTGGGATTTGGGCTTGTCGGGTTTTTCTTCGATACCCAGTACTTTACCGGTCTCATCGAAGTCGACGACGCCATAGCGTTCCGGGTCCTTCACCAGATACCCGAAGACGAGGCCTCCCTCTTTCAGGGAACCGGCGCGCTTCAGAATGCCGGTCAGACCCATGCCGTGGAAAATATTATCACCCAGCACCAGCGCCACGGGCTCACCGGCCACGAACTCGCGGCCAATCAGAAAGGCCTGAGCGAGGCCTTCCGGTTTCGGCTGTTCCGCATATTCCAGTCGGATGCCGAATGCCGAGCCGTCCCCCAGCAGGGTCCGGAAACGGGGCAGATCCTCGGGGGTGCTGATAATCAGGATTTCCTGGATCCCCGCCAGCATCAGGACGGAGAGCGGATAATAGATCATGGGTTTGTCATATACCGGCAGGAGCTGTTTGCTCACTACCCGCGTGATGGGATACAACCGTGTTCCTGAACCGCCCGCTAAAACAATACCTTTCATCCAACAATCCTTTCGCTAACAAGCTGGCACAAGAATCGCCGAACCCGGCCTATTCTTCAAGCCGTTTCCGGACCTATCGGCGGCGGGCCTTCAGAAGGCCCAGCACTTCGTCCGGGACGTTCAGGCCACCAAACCCGGTGCCAAGGCTGATGCCCGGAGAGACTTCGCCATGGAAATCGGAGCCGCCGGTCGGCACCAGATCGGCCTCTTTGGCCATCTCCAGAAAGTCCTCAGTCAGGTCGGCCGAATGCTCAGAGTAATAGCACTCCACACCCGCCATGCCATATCCGGCCAGTTCCTTCAGCAGGGCCCCCATTTTCTCGTTACCGATGCGCAGCGTGAACGGATGAGCCAGCACGGCCACCCCGCCCGCCTGGCGGATCAGCTCCACGGCCACGTCCGCGGTCAGACGCGGACGGTCGGCATACCCCGGCTTGCCATCACCGAGCCATTTATCAAAGCATTCATTTTTGTCTTTGGCATAGCCCTTTTCGAGCATGACCTGTGCAAAATGCGGACGGCCCACGACATCTTCGCCCGCACGGGCCGCGACTTCGTCCCACGTCATGGTGAAATCGAGAGCATTGAGCTTCTCGAGCATCTCGCGATTGCGCATTTCGCGGCCGTTGCGGATCCACTCCATCTGGCGAATGAGCTCCGCGTTCTCCGTATCCATCCAGTAGCCCAGCATGTGCATCAGGCCCGAGCTACAGTCCACGCTCAGCTCCACACCCGGCACCAGCTCGATGGGCTGGCCCTCGCCCGCCGCAAAGAAGCGCGGCAGACCGGCGGTCGTGTCATGGTCGGTCAGCGCCAGCGCGGTCAGGCCGATCTTCACCGCCTCCTCCACCAGCTGTTCGGGGGGGAGCGATCCGTCGGAATAGGTGGAATGGCAATGCAGATCAATCATAATGCGAGTATCCAGAAGTCAGGAGTCAGAATTCAGTATTTCGTAATCTTAATCCTAATCGTAATCTTAATCCCGATTCCGATAGCGATACCGATCAGGACTTTAAAATGGATTCAGGGTTCAGAGAGCCGGGCGATCACCCGATTCCTGAACCCTGAGTCGTTCTTCACGGCGCATGCGCCGTGAAAGCTATTCGGTCTTGGTCTCGGCGTCTTCTTC
>CAZGMQ010000041.1:0-8396 GCA_964526745.1 uncultured Verrucomicrobiota bacterium | reverse complement strand
ATCCACCAGGTCTTCGCCGGGGCGAAGGCCTTCGAGCATGCTGTCGTCGACCTGGAATTCATCGTCGGCCATCTTGGCGGCCTTGATGCTCAAGCCGATGCGGCGATCGATCGGGTCGATTTTGATGACGCGGGCTTCCACTTCCTGACCGGGCTGGAGCACGTCGCGGATCTTCGCCACGTGGTCATCGCTGATCTGGCTGATATGCACGAGACCGTCCACACCCTCTTCCAGTTCGACAAAGGCGCCAAAGCTGGCGAGCTTGCTGACCTTGCCCTTGATGAGTTGGCCAATTTGATAGCGGCCGGAAATGCCCGCCCAGGGATCTTCCTGCGCCTGCTTGAGGCCCAAGCTAATGCGCTGGTTCTCCGGAGAGACTTCGAGCACGATGGCTTCGACTTCGTCGGCCTTCTTGAGCACTTCGCTCGGATGGTTGATTTTCCGGGCCCAGCTCATATCGGACACATGGATCATGCCGTCCACGCCTTCTTCCAGCTCGACGAAGGCGCCGTAGTTGGTGAAGTTGCGAACCTTGCCCTTGACCCGACTGCCGATGGAGTACTTCGCCGCGACATCGTCCCACGGGTTGGCTTCCGTCTGGCGAATGCCCAGGGAGATTTTCTGTTCGTCCTTGTTCACGTTCAGCACAACCGCGTCGACCATATCGCCGGCGTTGAGGACATCCGAGGCCCGCGCCACGCGCTTGGTCCAGGAAATTTCGCTGACATGCACGAGACCTTCGACACCCTCTTCCAGCTGCACGAATGCGCCGTACGGGACCAGGTTCACGACCTTGCCGCGGATGCGGGTGCCCTTCGGGTACTTCATTTCGATCTCTTCCCAAGGATTCTGGAGCTTCTGCTTCAGACCGAGCGAAATGCGCTCCTTCTCCTGGTTGACATCCAACACAAACACTTCGAGTTCCTGGCCCACGGAGACCACTTCGCTCGGGTGATTGATGCGGCCCCAGCTCATATCGGTGATATGCAGCAGGCCGTCCATTCCGCTCAGATCCACGAACGCACCGAAATCGGTGATGTTCTTGACGATACCCGTCCGGGTCTGGCCCGGCTGGATTTCGGCGAGCAGTTTCTTCTTCAGACCGCGACGCGCTTCTTCGATCAGATCGCGGCGCGACAACACGATGTTGCGGCGTTCCTGATTGATCTTGAGCACCTTGCACTCGAGCTCCTTGCCGAGGAAATCGTCCAGATTCCGCACCGGCACCACATCGATCTGGGAACCCGGCAGGAAGGCATCCACGCCGCCCACATCCACGAGCAGGCCGCCCTTGACCTTGCCCTTGACCATCCCGGTGACGACCTTGCCCTCTTCGCAGGAGGCGGTGACGTTGTCCCAGTTGCGCTGCTGTTCGGCGCGGGTCTTGCTCAGCACGACCATGCCGTGCTCGTCTTCGAGGCGTTCGAGGAGGACTTCTACATCGTCGCCGACATGGACGTCGCTCAAATCTTTGAACTCGGAGGCCGACAAAAGACCTTCCGACTTATATCCGATATTAATCAGAACTTCTTGGGGGTGGATTTCGACCACTTGTCCCGTAACTAGTGCGCCTTCAGTAAAGGTGCGGAGGGTTTCTTCGTACATCGCCATCATTTTGGCGCGCTCGGGCGTCATTTCGATGACCGGTCTTTTTTTCTTAGCCATGGCTCGTTGAGGGTTAATGACTCCGGGCTTTCTCTTTTCCAGGTTTGCGGCTGAAAGCCCACTGAAGTGCCGTCAAACATGATCCATCCCGGAATTGCTCCGGTCGTATGAAGGGCGCATCAAACCACATCCCCATCCCGCCGCACAAGCCCTAAAACCGGATTTTTGAAGAAAATTCACGCTTTTGGGCCCGCTCAAGCCGTTTTGATGCCAAAAATCGCCATTTTAGGCCATTTTTCGGCTTTTTGGCCCGTTTTACCGAAAATCGCTTGATTGCATGTCCGCCCAAGCCCTGGCGAAAGCGAGCAGCCTATATAGGGAAACAAATCCCACGGATGGATTCAGGTCCCACCGATTTAGAAAAGACATCCGGAAGCCGATTCCTGCAAGAAAATAGAAAACAGACCCCAAATCCGCCTTTTTCAAACCGAATTACGCGAAATACACGAAACTGATGAAAATAGAATAGAAATGTCCTTTTGGGACGATTTTGGCCATTTTTTGGCCATTTTTAGCCTCAAAAAGCCTATTTGGATGATTTTCGGAGCTCAAACCCGGACCAACCCTTCAGCCACTGGGAAATCGGTCTGGGAATCGATCGAAGGACTGATACACTTGCGGCATGAAAACAACTTCTTCCCTTCCTCTATGCATGGCCGCAATGGTCTGCACTGTGATGGTCTCCATCTTCACCCAGGCCACCGAGGCCTGCACGCGAGTCTTGTGGAACAACAATGATCTCGCGGTGGTTGTCGGCCGTTCCATGGACTGGCCCGAGTCCACCCAGCCGATGCTGGCCGTATTCCCCCGGGGCCTGTCCCATGACGGAGGCTTGGTCGGAAATACCACCGTGGATGCCGAGCATCCCGCCCGCTGGACCTCGCAATACGGCAGCCTGGTCACGACCATCTATGGCGTCGGCACCGCAGACGGGGTCAATGAGAAGGGACTGGCCATTCATATGCTGTATTTGACGGCCACGGATTTCGGTCCGCGCGACCCCGCCAAGGCGGGCGTCCAGGCCGGACTGTGGGGACAGATTCTGCTCGATCAGGCGGCCACTGTTGCCGAAGCCCTGGAACTGATGAAGCAAATTCAACCCCTGAATGTGGAGGTGGCGGGTCACCAAGCCAATGTCCATCTGGCCATCGAGGATGCCACAGGCGACTCTGCCATCATCGAATATATCGATGGGAAGCCGGTGGTCCATCACGGGCCTGACGTCCGGATCCTAACCAATGATCCGGTCTATGAGGAACAACTGGCCAATCTGGCCCGCTATGATTTCAGCAACGCGACCCGGCAGACTCCCCTGCCGGGCAATGTCGACCCACGGGACCGATTTGTCCGGGCCGCCTATTACCTGCAGATGCTGCCTGAGCCCAAGACGGAGCGGCAGGCAGTCGCGGATGTCCTGGCCATCGCCCGAAATGTGTCGGTACCGTTCGGTGCCCCCAACAATCTGCCCGGCTCCCTCTACAACACGGAATACCGGACGGTGATCGACCTGACCCATCCCTGCTATTACTTTGAACTGTCCACCGCCCCCAATCTGATCTGGGTGCCCTTGGCGCAACTGGATTTCACCGACGGCGCACCTGTGAAGATGCTGGATCCGGATGACATCCAGTTGTCCGGAGATGTCTCCCGCCGATTCAAGACGGTGGAAAAAGCCCCTTTTTAGGATCCGGCATGCCGGGGATTGCTTTTGATGCGGTGTTTCCGTAGATTTTTTACCAGCCCTTTCTTATGAAACTTCGCGGATTAAAATTTTTGACCGGCCTTGTACTGCTCCCCATTTGCATGGCGCTGTCGATGACGCTGTGGCGGGCGATTGTCATTCTGGCGCAGTCGCCGACGCGCCTGCCGATGATGCATGCGTTCACCTGCATCGCGGGGATCGGCATCTGGGCGGTGATCTGGCTGTTTTTGCCGCCGATGACCCGAACCTATGTGCTAGGGCATGAGCTGACCCACGCCCTGTGGACGATGCTGTTCGGCGGGCGGCCGTCGGGCCTAAAGGTGACGGCCCACGGCGGCAGTGTACGGGTCAGCAAAAACAATGTGTGGGTGACGCTGGCTCCCTACTTCTTCCCGCTTTATACGTTTGTCGTCGCTCTGCTGTGGGTGCTGACGGTATGGCTGGTTCCGGCGGCTCAGCCGTATGTGCCGATCTTTCTGTTCTGGATCGGGCTGACCTGGTCGTTCCACATCACCTTCACGATCCGGTTTCTGGCGTATCGCCAGCCGGACATCCGCGAGCATGGACGGCTGTTCTCCTACACGCTGATCTATGCGCTGAATCTGCTGTCGCTGGCCGCCGCGCTCACGGCGGTGAGCTCCTGGACGTTCAGCGAGGCCGCCGGCAACCTGATCGATAACCTCTACGTGCTGGGCCAGGCCGCCTACACATTCTACGAGTGGGCCTTAACCCGCCTGCCCGACTTCACGGCCTGATCACGGGCGCCAGGCCGGGTCCATCCCTTCCCGCACCACCAGCGGATAGCAGTTGCGGTCTTCGGCGAGAGGATTTCTGGCATAGCCGTATACCGCGCGAGGAAACCAGCGAGTGGATTCGGGGAGCTGCCGGGCAAACAACTCACGACAGCGCGCCTGCAGCGCGGCCGGAGCCACACCGAACTGCTGTTCAAACAGACGGGCCAGATAGTCAAAGGTATTTCGCCCCATCGATATGTCGATAACCCGGCTGGTTTCACTCCGGGCCCCTTCGGGCATCTCCAGCGACGATTCATCCCCATGCAGATTGCGATCGAAAAAGGCTTCGGATGACAGCCCCAGCCCGTCGCGCATGGTTTTGGACAACGCTGTGTCCGGGTCACGGAAGGCGCCCCCTTCCGGCATCAGAGTGATTGGGTTGCAGAGCATCACGACATTCTGCCCGTGGGGTTCCCAGATGATACCGGTGGTCTTGAAGATGGCCGTCCACAGCCGGATCACCGGGGCCATGAATGTATCGAAGAGGAAGCTCTCCGGATCCCCTCCCGCCTGTTCGCAGAGTTCAACCGCCAGCGGGCGGATGGCATCCGATCCCGAAACCGTGCTCTCTCCATAGAAAGAGAAGAGAGGCATCGGGATCAAGTCGGGTGGCAGGCCGATTGGGGTCAGGCTCCTCTCCAGACTCCCCCACTCTCCAACCCGGGAGATGTCCGGATCTTTTTCGTTTTTCAGGACCACGCCAGCCTCATCCAAATAGAACCCCGGCTGAATTCTGCAGCCTTCTTGACAAGCCTCCCGGATGGCGAGCCAGTGCTCCTTGAGCTCCCGGCTGACCTGCACGGAATGGAACAGAGTCATGCCGCCGAGGTTCCGATAGTAGCGGCTGATTTTGACATCACACAGATGCAGTTTGACCCGCCGCCAATCCCTGCCATCGTGAAAGAGGACGGCCCGTTGCGATGCCAGAGGGAAGAAGTCCAAAGGTTCACTCGAATGTAAGTCTAAGACCGATCGGTTTTTCAGGTTTGTTTTCCGGAAGGTATCCGGGTGGACCCAGAGTGGGCCGACCGGGGGTTCAGCATCCGACACCGAAATCCGGCGGATGGCCTCCTCCGGCAGCCAGAACCGACGAAGGTCCGGAAACGGCAAGACTGGTGAAAGGTGGATATTGTATCGGTCGGCCAGCCCTTCGATCACATCCGAGTGCGGGCTGTAGGTCCGGGTGTTCCCGGACAAGAACAACTCGCCCATCAATTCCAGCCGGATGGCTTCGGGAAGCCGCTCCGGAATCGAGGTCCGGTCCGCATTCCGTAACAGTCGAGTTTTCAATGTTCGAGTCATCTATGGTGTCTTCTGATTCTCATCCAGATACGTACAGCATACCCCATATGCCCCTCGCAGGCCTATTTCATTTCTCCATCCACGCTTACAGCGTCAGCGGGACAAGCTCGCCCCCCTCCTCGGTGATTTTTAGATGGACTCTTGTCTGTAATCCGCCATTCTTAATGTAATCTTAACATTAGGTGGATTGTCGCAGCAGACTATGAATAACGATATTCTGATTTTAATGGGAGAGGCGGTGGTGGTCTACCTGCTGGTACTATGGACCCATTCCCTTCGATCCCGGTTCGGTCTCGGCCCCTTCTATGCGCTTCTCGGAGGAATCACGGCGGTGATGTCCTGGGTGACGGATGCCGGCATTCTGGTCCAGGCTGGAGACATGACCTTCATGGTCGGTTCCACCGTGTTCTATACCGCCCTCCTTCTTGGCGTGTTTGTCGTCTATGTTTTCGACGGGCCCCGCTCGACGCGCACGGCTATTCTCACCATTGCCGGTGTATCCATCCTGATGCCGATCATCGCACTGGTCCTCAATCTCCAGCTGCACCTGTCGGGTCAAACCACCGCGGCGTACATCCCCCTCCCCAGCCTGCGAATCAATACCGCATCGGTGATGACCACCATCGCCGACCTGATCTTTCTGGCCATGGCTTGGGAATTTCTTGGCCAGGTGGCACTGGGGCGCCGGATCTGGCTTCGGGCCTTCCTGACCCTGCTGGGGGTGATGTGGCTCGATGTCATTTTGTTTTCAACCGGTGCCTTCGCCGGCACTCCGGACTACGTGAGTATCCTGGGCGGCACGCTGCTGAGCCGGCTGGTGATCTCCGTCTTCGCCTGCCCCTTCCTCTATGCCTATCTGAACTGGCAGAACCGGACTCACGGCGCTCTGATCGAGAATCGCCCTGTCCTGGCTATCCTGAAAACTGTCGCCGAAGTACAGGCGGAACTGGATGTGGCCCAGCAGGAAATCGCGCGCCGCAAACTGGCGGAAGCGACCCTTCTGGAACGAGACAACCAACTCCGGAATCTGGTGGAGAACGCACCGGTGGGGATCTTCCACTCCTCGGTGAACGGCCGGTTTTCCAGCGTCAATCCGGCACTGGCCCGGATGCTGGGCTATGAGTCGCCGGAAGATCTGCTCCAGTCCCAACTCGATTTGAGCACCCAGCTCTATGTGGAGACCGCGGTGCGCCCAAAGCTCATGGAAGAGATTCTGAAGACCGACGCATGGGTCCGACTCTGTCCGGAATGGCTCCGGAAACAGGGGGGACGGATCACGGTCAGTATGATCATCCGCAAGGTGACGGACCCGGACGCATCCATCGCGTATCTGGAAGGGTTTGTGGAAGACCTCACCGAGCGCAAGCGTCTGGAAACCGAGAAAGAAGCCGTCGAAGCCCAATACCGTCAGACTCAGAAGGCGGAAAGCCTGGGCCGTATGGCCGGGGCGGTTTCCCATCATGTCAACAACCTGCTTCAGGCCATGCTGGGAAATCTGGAACTGGCCCTCGAGACCTTCCCCCCGGAATCGGAGACGAACCGGAACCTGGACGCCGCCATGAAGGCCGGCCACCGGGCTTCCGAGCTAAGCGGACAGATCCTGACCTACCTGGGAAACACGCCCAGCCGGAATACATCCTTGGACCTGGCGGATGTCTGCAGAAAGCACTTGGTCTTCCTTGAAGCTACCAAGCCGGACTCGGTGCAGATCGAAACCACCCTTCCCTCCCCTGGCCCGTTCCTGCTGTCCTCCGTCGATTCGATCCAGGAGGTGCTGACCCATCTGGCCACCAACGCCTGGGAATCGTTGAAAGGAACCCCCGGCACCCTCCAGGTGGCGGTCCGGACGGTCCCGGGGTCCGACATCCCCTCTGCAGGCCGCTTTCCGTCGGACTGGGACCCCGACGATACCGCCTATGCCTGCCTGGAAGTGCGGGATTCCGGGTGCGGAATCGATGAAGCGGACAGCGAAAAGCTGTTCGATCCGTTCTTCACCACCCACTTCACCGGGCGCGGGCTGGGCCTATCCGTGGTGCTGGGAATTGTCAAAGCCCATCGCGGTGTCATCACCGTGGACAGTCAGATTGGCGTGGGAAGCGTCTTCCAGGTGTATATTCCCGTTTCCACCCGTCCGGGAAGCCCCTCTGATTCCCCTCCTCCCCATTCCTGAAGTTTTCTCTCCTTTTCCCGCCCGGAGCGCGTATAGTTAAAGCGTTACACCCTTGTGTATCGAGCGAGACCCCGAACTGGATGGATGACTGGAGACTCTTGATGAAACGTACCGGAACCTGCCTGGCCTCCCTTGCCGCCGCCTGTCTGGCGCTCCTGTTCCTGGCCTCCACGGCATCGGCCATCACCATCGGCGCCGGTCCGGCCGTGGGAACCGATAAACGGGGTACCGTCTGGTATGAGGAATTCCAGGACTGGACTGCGGACGACCTGCTGGCGCTGGATCCAAATAACGATCAGTACTCCTTCACTAATTATGCCGACAGCGGCCGCGACATGGTGGCGTTCTATGCGCACGACGACGGCACGAACCTCTATTTCCGCGTGGATTTCTTTGAGCTGGGTTATCAGTGGGAAGACAGCCAAGTGGATGTCTATCTGGGCATCGACTGCGCCACCGGCGGTGAGAGCTGGTTCCCGGACTTTTCAGATTTCCAAACGGATCATCCCTGGGAAGCCTGCATCGGGGTTTATAACGGCTCTGCCGCATCTCTGTACGCGACGAACTGGGTGTCCTATCCGGCCTCCTTCCTCGGCAGTTACTGGAATTCGGAACTGGATGCGGTGGAATTCGGTATCGACCGGACCTTTCTGACATCCCGCGGCTGGGACGGCCAGATGTCCAGCCTGAATCTGGTGCCGGTTGTCATGCGCATTGCCTCAAAATAGATGACACCGAAGGCCGAGGGTGGTGAGGGAGAGAA
>CAZGMQ010000040.1:0-27187 GCA_964526745.1 uncultured Verrucomicrobiota bacterium | reverse complement strand
AAGGGCTTCGAACATCCTTTGGGATATCCGGCAGGAAAGGTATTTGGAATTTCTTTGCTGGGCCATGTCACACGTTTTCATGAACTATTTCTACAACGGCGTGTGACAAATCTCCTTTGTTCCTGATTTCCCCTAGGCAGAAGGGGCCCGGGGGGTACTGAAAACAAAAAAGGTCGGGGTATGGGTTCCCTAAGGACTAGTTTGGGGCGGCTTGTTGAAGCGGCACTAATCGAAATGAACGATGACAAGATTTGTGAATTAAATAGTTACGTTTGCCATATCAACTCACTCTCCTGATATCCACACATGATAAGAAGGCGTGCCCAATTGATCCTATACTGCATGGTTTGCCCCCCTGGTCTGTATGACCTGCTGGTGACCTCAAGAAGCCCTACATCGATCAAGCCTTCCCGGGCACTTCGGTAACGTGACCCATGCCTTTTGAGCATTTCTTTGCTTTTCAACCCAAGAGTACCTTCCTTGCTTTGGGCTGGGAGTATCCGACCTTTGGGAATCAATGTCTCGGCGACGATTCTTGTGGCAACCTTCGGTCTCGGGCATCCAGCATTGGCCAAAGACTCCAGAAGAGCTTGTGTGTGATTCTTATCAAGGCCTGGGAGTTTGGTCAGGTCTGGTAGCCGGATGGCTTCGTGACGCGATCTGGAAGCCCACGCAGCCAATATGTCATCAACAGCCTCTCTAACTCCGCAACCGATGTGTCTGGGGTTGATAGATATGATGTTGCGCCATTCATTTGCCAATTGTGAATCATCCCATTTGAATATTGTGGCCATTGAAAACATCGGCATATGGAATTTCATTCTAGTATGACGTTCAGGGATGCCTTGTCTCTTGAGCCTTTGATATGTTGTCCAGTCTTGAAGGAAGTTTAATTTGCCTTTAGATGGGGAGATGGGGGTTTCAGAGCTTTTTGAATCAATAGTGTAAACATTAACAGGCACTGATATCCCACACACCCCACACTCTTTACTCTGAAATCCAAACGAACCGTCTTCATCTTGAAGGATTTTTTTTCCTCCTTCATATAAATATTTCCTTTTATCAGAAGCATCAGAAGAACCCCTCACAGATATCGACACAATAGAATCCGACGACCAGAGGTTGCTCAACCTTTTTAATATGATGGGATTGGCAGTAGGGTTCTCCTTCGATGCATGGGGATTCAGATATATCAGTTCAGCAATACGACCTGTTTTACCGTGCTTGAATCCTGGAAGCCTTGTCAGTCTGCTGTGGTCTACTATTGCCCCAGTGTCTGGTTGAAACCCTTCCCTTAAGAGTCTGTCAGTCAAGGATCCAGCAGCATCCACGAACTCGGATATGGGGGCACGCAAATCCTTTTCGTGTTGAGCCCTTTTTGCATTTATCCAATCGACCCTGTAGGGGTTGTGTATCCATTTGGGCAACCTGAACACAGCATGGACCCCCCGACTTCCAGTAATTAATATTGAGACGATTTCATGTTTAAAGGGTTCTAAAGCCAATAACTGTTCATCAATAGAACCCTCGTCACTCTCGGCTAGGATATTCTGGCAGACAACAACAGTTTTATGTCCTCTGATTTTGAATGCAGTCGGGTTCACAGGAACTTGAATGTCATAGCCATAGCAATTGATATCACGAAGGGGAATCAGACTAGAGGGGCGACTCCAGGAAGGGCTCCGACTAAAAGGATTGGGAATTGTGTACACCCTGGGCCAGTCACAAGGTCTCCAGAATTCGGGGCTTCTCTCAACCATGAAGTCTCTCAGGGCCTTCCGATGGAGAACATCGGGCAGAAGCCAGGGGCGTTTCTTATAATTCTCACACAGGGCATCGTGGAGCCGGGGATAAACAAATATCTTATGGTTTCCAATTAGGCATTTATGGAAGGCCCTCAGCTTTGCCATCTGAAGTGTTAGGTCAGAATACTTTTCAGACTCATTGCCGCCCCATAGAGATGGTGGGGGAGCCAATTCGGTATTGGAACATTCACTCATCAAAAGGGTTTGCACGGAGCACGAAATCCTATTCTTGAGTCTGTATGGCCTGCGGCTTGATGATGTCTGAAAGCCTATCTCGAATCACCTTTGACATATCGGTGTCCCGGTCCTTGGCCCATAATTTCAGCCTCATATGCTCGGTCTCGGCCATCCTAATCATCATCATTACGCTCTTCTTATCTTTCTTGTTTCTGTCAATCATATGACCTCCTGGGTGTATATACATGGTCGTTTGATTGATTATACAAAGGTTCTGAGCCGATTCCTTCTTCTAGTGCTGAAGAAAGCCTAATATTACCTAAAGGGCCTAAAATTAAGCCAGAATATGAGGAAAGAAATTCTGGTCAGTCAGAATTGTGAAAAGGGTTTGTGAAAAAACCTTGAGGCGGAAGTCCCTTATGGAGCATCAATAGATGTCATATCCTGAATAGATCAGAATTGGGGAAATCTATCGGACGGACTGGGGATGGAATTTGAGTATAGGCTGTAAAGATGGTTATGCTGGACCCGATGCCGCTTTGATCATCTTGACGCCATCGGAATCCCTGTTTAGGAGATGTGGCTAAGCAATATTCCTAGGCATTTGGGGGTATTGTGACGACACAAAGGGGTTGGCTTGAGCTTGTGTCTCTATCTCTCAATGGTTAATCTGGCAACATGCAGAGGCGAACCATCAAGACCAAGCATGCCGTCGAGAAAAAAGGGGAGAAAGTAAACTCATCTATTGCCCGACGATCCACTCCAAAGGCGCCTAAAGCGCCCTGGTATGAAGACCCGAATGAAGGGATGGATGACACCCCACGCGATCCGCCAAAGAGTGACTACGTCTTGCCTGATGGCCGGATGCTTCCCATGCCAGATAAGTTTCTCGCCACAGAGGTGGATATCCTGGAGATGTACAGTTCCCTACGACACTTTCTGAAGAATCGTTTCCATCCACGCAGGGGTTTCGTTATTACGTTTGACTATAGTCCCTATGATTGTCTGATAAGTATGTATAATTGTAGTTGCATCAGTCTGGGGGAGATGCGTGCTCTTCTACAAATGCCTATTCAACTCAGATTGCTTCATGAGCATTTATATAGTCTGGATGTTCACCAAGTGTTCCCCAACAAGCAATTTATGGTGGAGTACGTGGAGGTGCTCCGTATTATTCTAAGATTACATGGCCATGTTATCCCAAACAGCCAACGATCCCGGCGCTTTAACTACTGCTGGTGCTCCGCACTACAGCCCCCAGGGGAGAGACCTTTTCCAAGGGACTTATTTGCTGAATCCTATGAAAATGGTTTGATGCAAAACAAGGACTTCATAAGCGAATGGGAAAAACTGAAATCGTCTATTCCAGCAAAGAACTGGCTCTACTGTATCTATCAAAACTGGTTTATTCCTTTTACTGATCAAGGAGAATATGACCAGCGATTGGCTGCAGTATTTACTCACATATCTGGGCAATCACGGCTTGACCCGAACTCTCAATTGTCACCTGCTAATTCATCTAAAATGAAATTGAGATTGCACGCCTTTTGCGATAGGTGGGCATTAACACATCTAGCTACACCCTTTAAAATGGAAACCGTGACCCCCTCCGTCATGCTTGTAGCGGCCCGAGTCGTGGTTATCCCTATGAGGGATCATGACGCTAGCGTTGACAATACAGTATCGCCAAATGGATTTGAGGTGCGATTACCCAAATATTATGGCTTCGATGCTATTTCCCGTTATCGAAAGAATGACTTTGCTCACCTGAAATATGCTTTCGATATGGTTAAGGGAAAGCGTCAACGCAAGGCCATATCGGGAATGACGGGCAAACAGAAAAAATCCCTCTTGAAACCGATGAGGGCCGCAATGATACGTAGTGGCATACCAAAGGGTTCTCAGTACAGGATATTGAAGGGGTTGTGCTATCCAATCAAGGACAGCACAATGCATGGACTAGGATTTGCAATCCCCACAACGTCCAGACTACCAGTCGGCAATGGTGGTGAAGTTATTCCCATGAAGATTAGTGAATCATTCACTGAAGTGATGAAAATGACCGCCCGGAATCCAGATGATCACCAGGCATGCCGGAAGATATTTGCCCGGTTTGGATTGGATATTACTTTCCCGAATCGCTAATGACTTATAAATAGGCTGCTTAGCAAACTATTTGTTCACGCTAGATTATCCGTTTCAATTGCTAGCATTCTCAGCGGAATGCGTTTTAGAGGGTCCGTGAGAATGTAATCACCATCGTGAGCAAGATGGTGCCATTTCAGGATGAGTGGGGAAGCGAGTTCAAAACTCGTGGCCAATCATATTCTCCTGATACCGCCCTCGCAGTTCTTGCTGATGATATCCCGTTCATTATGGAGATTGGCTGTCATCTCTCCCCTAAGGAACAGCAGGTATTTTATATCTACCATGTTCGCAAGGTGACCTCGACATCTGAGATCGCCGGTTATCTTGGAATGAACCAGACAGGGGATGTCCGAAAGTATCTCGCTCGCATCGATGCGAAAATGCGGAAAATTCGTTCGAATGTTTCCCTAATCGAGGTTGCCTTCACTGGTGCAGAAGACGATTCCAGCCCTAAAGAAGGCGTAGTCTTGTCGCGCCATCATCTGTCACCCCGCCAGCAAGATACATCTAACAACCAGTCAAATTGTCGCGCTTCTGCCCCTTTGTGTCCGAAAGGAGGACACAATGAGTAAACAGAAGAAGACAAACAAGCAACATAACGCCTCAACCAAAGCCCGTGCCGAAAAGACATCGACGACAAAACGAGTGCCCAAAACAAAGGGTGCGAAAGCAAAGAAGGCTAAATCAGCCTCTTCAATCGAATCCCAAAAGATCGATATCGCTGCCTTCCGCCTGAAAGCCATCCAGAAGACGCTCCCTGGCTACCTGGAGGGGGAACAAGTAATCCATGCTGACCTGGATGTGATGAAACAGCGCTTTCTGTCTAGAGAAGGTACTCGGGTAGAGCTGGATGATCTGAATGGGCAGGATATTCACGAATTCGATCTGAAACACCGGGCTGGGCATGAAGGAAAAATGCCCAATGGGATGTCTACATACAAGACTGTCGCCGAGTATGAAAACTTTCCTGTGGCCGAAAAGCAACTTCGCCGCCTTCACGACCGCTGGAAACTGATTTTGGAGTTCCGTGCGAACGATATCTCTGAGCCCCGACTCGGAGTGACTCATTTTGACGCAGTCAAGCCCATGGTGGACATCGAGGAAAAACTCGAAGCCCTGCGAGATGCTGAGGAGAACGGCCTTAGTGTTGCTGAGCTCCGTGAAAAGTATATCGAGAGCAAGAAGAAGTCTAAAAAGGGGTGGAAGGCTCTCCTTCGAAGCAATGCTTCCCGAATCAATATCAGCCTCATGAATATTCTGGGTTTGATGGAGCAATCCGGGGACCAGCCAGACCGTGAAGTCCTGGCAATTATCAAGGACATCAAGGTTCTCCTTAACCGCTTCAAAGTGAGCCAAAAGGAGGTGGCATAGCCATGAAGAAGCAAACGAAATTGCGTGCTGTGGGCCTCTGTTCGGGCATTGAAGGCTTCGAACTGGCTGCTGAGGACAATGGCGTCGAAGTAACGGCGACTGCCGAAGTGAATGAGGATGCAAAACTTGTCTCATTTTTGAATAATGGCCGAAAATCTCTTGGGGATATTCGAAAAATCAATGGGGCAGATCTAGGGAAATTTGACCTTCTCCTGGCTGGAAGCAGTTGTAAAGGCTGGAGCCAAATCGGCAATCAACTCGGATTTGCTCATTCCGAAGGAGACATTCTGCTTCACTGCATTCGGATCGCTAAGGAAGCAAATGCCAAGGTGATTCTCACGGAAAATGTGCCAGCGATTGTGAGCCATAGTCAGGGCAAGTCACTGGAGATTATCAACGAATTTCTGGTGGAATGTGGATTTACTCCCTTTGAAGGCCGAGTGCTTAATTCAGCCCATTGGGGGTTATCGACAGCCCGCAAGCGTTGGTTTGCCTGCTCCTTCCGCAAGGATGTTAAACACCTTCCTCTTGTATGGCCTGACTTCAAAAAGCCCCCTCGTCACATCCGTGCAGATCTTTTGCCCGAAGAGGAGGTTAAGGATCTTTATGTAGATGACTCCGAATTCGTCAAAGCAGATCGCAAGCGTCCTGTGGATCCATATTCCAGCCTGATGCTGGGGTATGTCCGAAAACAATTTAGGGAACGAATGGTGTGGTCTATCGATGCATTGGCTCCAACGTTCATGGCTGCAATCGGTGGGCCTGGAGGTCCTTCTGGTTTATTCCAGATGGATGATGGCCGTATCCGAAACCTGGCCCCGTCTGAGATGCTTGCCTCCATGGGGTTTCCCAAAAACTACCGTATTCCATTTCATGGATTTCGGGGCGGTCGACTGGTGGGAAATGCACTCTGTCCTCCGGTGGCAAAATCTGTGGTTTCCATGGTCATCAAATCTCTCAATGGGCAGGGGGTGGCCAAATGAGTAGTGGATTTACAAAACTGATCTATTGGGCTGGAAGTAAATTCTGGATGCAGGATCAACTTTTGGACTGTCTGCCCTCGGAATACGGCGACATCTATGTCGGGTTCGCCGGGCGCCTTGATCTCTTACAGATCCTACGAGCTCAGGGCGTCGAAAAGCATGTCTATGCCTCTGATATCAGCCCTAGACTGATGATGGCCCACAAGGGGATTAAGCAGTCGCCTGAAGAGGTTATTGGAGTTCTTGAAGAGCACCAGGCAAACGCCTCAGCGGACTACTATGTGAGTATTCGCAACCGTTTCGACCTGAAGATGCCTTTGGCAATGGCAGCGGCCGACTTCATCTACCTTTCACGGAATTCCTATAAGGGAATTATCAAAATCGCAGCCAATGGTCGTTGCACCAATATCAGTGCTCGGGATTCATTTAACTTCAGCCCGAAAGATGTCCATCGCCATTCCCGATTTCTTCGCAACACCACCATCGTGGCTGAAGACTATGCCGCAACCGCCATGCGGGCAAAGGCGGGTGATTTAGTTCTATTGGACCCTCCATACCCTGGAGCCCTTGTCCATGGATGCATGAAGTTCACTGACGGAGATCATTACCGGCTTCGGCATGTCTGCAATGAACTTCAACGAAAGGGGGTTCTGTTCCTCCTGACCAACGGGGATACCCCATTTGTCCGATATATCTATCGGGACTTCTGCATCGGGGAGCTTGAGGCCCCGAGGACGCTGGGGTGGACCAAAAACGGCGGAAGGGTGACTGAGCTTTTGATTACGAACTATTAAGGAACTAACCCAATGCCTCGTACCCCTAAATCCAGCCCTCGCAAAGTTGACCAGTCCGCACAACTGGCGTCAACTGGGGCTGGGCATATGAGGCTGGTCGAGGCAAAGAAATACAGCCTGAAAGAAGCAGCGAAGTTGGCAGGAGTTTGTGAAACCACAATGCGGAATGAAGTCAGAAATGGAGAAATCCCTGTCATCCAGATTGGAACCAAGAGCGTCATCGTCCAGTGGGACCTGGAGCAATACCTCCAGCATCATTACACCGTGGTCGGAAGTTCTACCCAGGTCTCCATCGGCTCTTCAGATCTGCCAGACTGGGTTGAGAACTCTCCACTCCTTCAGCCCAAGAGAAATGCGTCATGAGAGCCAAGGCCATAGAGAGGCATCCCAATGGACGTCGTTACCTCCGCTATCAGGAAAACGGTAAGAAGCATCGTGTCCTTCTTGGAACCTCTGAGAAAGAAGCCCAACGCAATCTCAAGAAGTATCGCAACTCGCATGAATTAGGCCGGCTCCTGAGTAATGGTCAACCCACCAGCCAAACCCTTCTGCCATCAGGCCAACTGGATCTCAACTTGAAGGAACTGATTGTTCGACATCTGGAGTTTGTGAAGAAAAACCGTTCAGACTCAACTTTCATCCTACGCCAGTGGTATTTGCTTTGCCTTCTTGAATTCCTGGGAGCCCGACCTATATCCAGCATTATCGCAGATGACCTTCACGGCTATGCAGACTGGATTAAAGAGAACCATTCACATAGTAAGAAAGGTGGTTGGCATGCAATTAGGGAGGCTCGAACCTTGATGCACTGGGGAAATGATTCAGAACTCATCAACTTTCCTATGTCCAGGTTTCCCAAAGGGTCGGCCAAGCGGGCGGTTATCAAGAGATTCACTTCTGAGGAGATGGCAAAACTCCTGTCGGTTGCAAAAGGGGAGTTCGGCGACATGATTCGATTTAATGCCATCATGGGCCTCCGCCCAAAGGAACTGCGGGAACTTCGTCACGACCAGATAGACTGGGATGCCCAACCACGGCCTATGCTGGTGATTGAGGAGCATAAGACTTTCCAGGCATCAAGAGTTCCTATTCCTCGAAGTGTTCCCCTGACGGAAGTGGCTATTGAGATTCTACATCACCAGCGGTTACGGCATCCGAAGTCAAAAATAGTGTTCCTGAATGGCAATGGAGGGCCGTATCAGCCTACTGCATTTCGCAATCGTCTAATCCGCCTCTGTCGTAAGGCTGGGATTGAGGAGAAGAGCCCCTATAGCCTTCGGCATTATGCGGGGACGCAGTTGGCCCAGCGAACAGGAATCAGCACAGTTGCTCAGATTCTCGGGCACTCAAATATCGCTACGACGATGAGGTACATCAAGAATAACGAACCGTCACATTTGAAGGCCATGGACGATATGGGGGCCTTGCTTGAAAGCCTTGGTAAGAGGCCGAAGGGGAAGACCGTTAAGTTCCGCAAGGTGGAGTAGGGGCTGGACAACTTCCCTGTATAATAAATCGAAGGAGACCAAAGATGACCAACAAACCCCAACCAACCCAACTCCCGCCTGAAGGCCTCACTGACTGCTATGACTGCGGGGCACAACCAGGTCAGCCACATACCCGAGGATGCGATATCGAACAGTGCTCGGTCTGTGGTTGTCAGCACTGTTCCTGTGACTGCGAGAACCGAGACCAGCACGACCCCTTATTCGCCAGATGGACTGGATTATGGCCTGGGGATGCAGAGGCCAAGGAACTGGGGATAGATTTAAATGAGTTTATGCGTCGAGGGCTTCATAGGGTCTTCTTTGTGAAGCCTGGGCTGGAGTAGGGGCAGGAGGACTCACTGATGGCCCAGATCGCCACACAGGGGATTTGGGGGTTCAATATGGCCCAAGGGGCGGGATGCGGAGAGGATTAGTCGGGAGGGGAGCGTAGGGACTTTAAGGCTGAAGGGCATCCCTTAGCCCATTGGGGAATTCAGGAAGTAGGGGACAAACCTCTCCCGCCTTACTCAGGCCTGTTCACTCGAATTTGGATGTACTGGGGACCGAGTACTAGCGTATTGGTGATCGTTGTACTCCCGACACCTCCCGTACAGGTCGCTCCAGCAATCCAGACGGGATTCGTCAGCCCCACAGTCTTGAATACCGTATAAGTCCTCCCAGTCGAACTGGGGCTGAAGGTCATTACTGCTGGATTGCTCCCTCCAGGGAAGGTCATCTTGAAGTCTGGCGTAGCGTTGGTCGGGTTGGTGTCCAGCGTGTATTCCTGTCCCGTAGGGTATGAATCTGAATCTGGGTTGTTAGTTGAAGCTGTCTCGTAGTTGTTGGTGTACCCGTAGGACTCCAGCCACAGAATCGAAGTCCCGTTTGAGGTGGTTTGAGGGTTCAACTCCACCTCATAGGGTTCAGCTGAGGCATAAAAGCTATTAATCCCATGATGCCCCACTCCGCAATTGCTGACGCTGTTGCCGAAGACGATCTGGTAGTCCATCGGGTCGTCCACCGCCCAGCCATCTCCATCGCCATCTAACTGGGAGAGGGGAATGTTCAGGGTTAGACGCATCATGTCAGAAGCAGCAGCATCCGTCCAATTGTCATAATCAACTACTGGCCATCCAGGGCCGTGTGTTAATTCTACATTTTCAAAGTCGCTACCAATACTCCAACCATTATTAACATCGCCACCAGGGCTTATGTATAAACTCCAATCAGAAAGCATATTATCCTTGGACCCATATCTTGTTTGATTAGCAGTATTTTCCCAAACTGAATCAACTAAATCAGAAAAAAGGCCAGTTTCATAACTTTCATAAACAGCTCCAGAATCAGTATTGACGAAATCAGTGTTAAGTTGGACTTGGCCAGCACCAGTATCATAAATCCGGTCATACTGATGAATGGAATTGGCCCATCCACTCCCAGCCATAGCCAGCATAAAACCCAGCACCAAGAGTGCAGGCCAGGCCAAATACCTAGATGGGAAGGGGCATTTCATAACCAATTCAATTGTGTGCCGTAAGAAAACGAGAAACAAGAAGGAATCCTGATTTCCGCTCCCGCCTCACTCAGGTCGGTTCACTCGGATTTGGATATACTGGGGACCAAGTACAAGGACGTTGGTGATTGTTGTGCTGTTGACGGTCCCCGTACAGGTCGCTCCAGCAATCCAGACGGGATTCGTCAACCCCACAGTCTTGAAGACCGTATAGGTTCGCCCAGTCGAACTGGGGCTGAAGGTCATTACTGCTGGATTGCTCCCGCCAGGGAAGGTCAGGCGGAAGTCTGGAGTGGTGTTCGTCGGGTTGGTGTCCAGGGTGTATTCCTGTCCAGTTGGGTATGAATCCAAATCTGGATTGTTAGTTGAGGCTGTCTCATAGTCATTCGTGATTCCATAGGACTCCAGCCAGAGAATTGATGTCCCATTTGAGGTTGTTTGGGGGTTCAATGACGCCTCATAGGGTTCCGCTGAGGCACTCCAACTAAATCCGCCATTGATTCCAACCCCGCAATTGCTGACGCTGTTGCCGAAGGTGACCTGGTAGTCCATCGGGTCGTCAATAGCCCATCCGTCTCCATCGCCATCTAATTGGGAGAGGGGAATGGTTAAAATGAGACGCATCAAGTCAGAATCTCCAGCAGTAGTCCAATGATCGTAACCTAATCCATAATGGCTCAATTCCAAATTAGAGTAATTACTATTATGTTCCCAATTTTGCTCAATATCGCCTTCCTGACTTATACTTACACTCCAGTCATCCAGCATTTCCGTCTGGTTGGAGTAGGCGGACTGGTTTGCTGGGTTACTCCACAGAGTTGTTATCAGGTTTGAGAACACAGTGGTCTCGTAGCTGTCATAGATGGCCCCAGAGTCGTCATTCGTTAAATCGGTGTATAATTGGACAGTTCCGCCAGGCACATCGTAAGAGGGATTGTATTGTTCAATAGAGTTAGCAAACCCATTGCCTGCCATCGCCAGCAGAACCAGCAAAACAACGGTGCAGATTCGTAATGGAAGGGGACGTTTCATAACCAATTCAATTGTGTGCCGAGAGAAAACGAGAAACAAGAAGGAAAGAGGAACAACCCTTACTCAGGCTGGTTCACTCGAATCTGGATATACTGGGGACCGAGGACAAGCGTATTGGTAATTGTCGTGCTGCCCACTGTCCCCGTACAGGTCGTCCCAGCTACCCATACGGGATTCGTCAGCCCCACAGTCTTGAAGACCGTATAGGTTCGTCCAGTCGAACTGGGGCTGAAGGTCATTACTGCTGGATTTGAACCTCCTGGGAACGATAGGAGGAAGTCAGGGGTAGCGTTGGTTGGGTTCGTATCCAGGGTGTATTCCTGGTCTGTTGGGTATCTGTCTGAATCGGGGTTGTTAGTCGAAGCTGTTTCATAGTTGTTGGTGTAGCCATAGCCTTCCAGCCACAGGATTGATGTCCCGTTTGAAGTTGTTTGGGGATTCAATGCCACCTCATAGGGTTCAGCGGAGGCATAAGAATATCCAGATCCAACACTTGCCACTCCGCAATTGCTGACGCTGTTGCCGAAGGTGACCTGGTAGTCCATCGGGTCGTCAATAGCCCATCCGTCTCCATCGCCATCTAATTGGGAGAGGGGAATGGTTAAAATGAGACGCATCAAGTCAGAATCTCCAGCAGTAGTCCAATGATCGTAACCTAATCCATAATGGCTCAATTCCAAATTAGAGTAATTACTATTATGTTCCCAATTTTGCTCAATATCGCCTTCCTGACTTATACTTACACTCCAGTCATCCAGCATTTCCGTCTGGTTGGAGTAGGCGGACTGGTTTGCTGGGTTACTCCACAGAGTTGTTATCAGGTTTGAGAACACAGTGGTCTCGTAGCTGTCATAGATGGCCCCAGAGTCGTCATTCGTTAAATCGGTGTATAATTGGACAGTTCCGCCAGGCACATCGTAAGAGGGATTGTATTGTTCAATAGAGTTAGCAAACCCATTGCCTGCCATCGCCAGCAGAACCAGCAAAACAACGGTGCAGATTCGTAATGGAAGGGGACGTTTCATAACCAATTCAATTGTGTGCCGAGAGAAAACGAGAAACAAGAAGGAAAGAGGAACAACCCTTACTCAGGCTGGTTCACTCGAATCTGGATATACTGGGGACCGAGGACAAGCGTATTGGTAATTGTCGTGCTGCCCACTGTCCCCGTACAGGTCGTCCCAGCTACCCATACGGGATTCGTCAGCCCCACAGTCTTGAAGACCGTATAGGTTCGTCCAGTCGAACTGGGGCTGAAGGTCATTACAGCGGGATTGCTCCCGCCAGGGAAGGTCAGGCGGAAGTCTGGAGTAGCATTGGTCGGGTTCGTATCCAGAGTATATTCCTGGTCTGTTGGGTACGAATCCAAATCTGGGTTGTTAGTCGAAGCTGTCTCGAAATTGTTGGTGTACCCATAGCCTTCCAGCCATACAATTGATGTCCCGTTTGAAGTTGTTTGGGGGTTTAACTCAATCTCATAGGGTTCAGCGGAGGCATAAGAATAGCCAGAGCCAACACTTGCCACCCCGCAATTGCTGATGCTGTTTCCGAAGGTGACCTGGTAGTCGTTCGGGTCGTCAACTGCCCAGCCGTCTCCATCGCCATCTAATTGCCCCAAAGGAATGTTTAGCGTTAAACGCATCATGTTCGAATTCGCCCATTCGTCGTATCCAAAAGGCCCATGAACGATTTCCAGATTCTGAAAATTGTCATCGTGACTCCACCCAGTATGAACATCTCCGCCAGGACTGATATACAAACTCCAGTCAGCCAGCATTTCGGTCTGATTGGAATAGGCGGTCTGATTTATCGGGATGGCCCAGAGCATTGCTACCAGATTCGAGTAAACGACCGTCTCATAGCTGTCGTAAATGGCTCCAGAGTCGTCGTTCGTGAAATCAGTGTTTAACTGGACGATATTGCTGGGTGGATCATAAATCGTTGTTCTAACTTGGATGGAGTTCGCAAATCCACTGCTTGCAATCGCCCAAGAAAAAGCCAGAGCAAGAAGCGCAGGCAAGGCTCTGAATCGGGATGGATAGGGACGTTTCATAACCAATTCAATTGTGTGACGGGAGAAAACGAGAAACAAGAGGAAAGAGGGGAAAGAGGGGAATTCCTCACTCGGGCCGGTTCACTCGGATCTGGATATACTGGGGACCGAGTACGAGGACATTCGTGATCGTTGTGCTCCCGACAGTCCCCGTACAGGTCGCTCCAGCAGTCCAGACTGGATTCGTCAGCCCCACAGTCTTGAAGACCGTATAGGTCCGTCCAGTCGAACTGGGGCTGAAGGTCATTACGGCTGGGTTTGACCCGCCAGGGAAGGTCATCTTGAAGTCAGGTGTAGCGTTGGTCGGGTTGGTATCCAGAGTATATTCCTGGTCTGTTGGGTATGAGTCCAAATCGGGGTTGTTAGTTGAGGCCGTCTCGAAATTATTGGTGTATCCATAGGACTCCATCCATAGGATTGAAGTCCCATTTGAAGTTGTCTGAGGGTTCAATGCCACCTCATAGGGTTCAGCGGAGGCATAAAAGGTGTCTATCCCATCGTGAGCCACCCCGCAATTGCTGACGCTTTGGCCGAAGGTGATTTGATAATCCATCGGGTCGTCCGCCGCCCACCCGTCCCCATCCCCATCGAGCTGCGAGAGGGGAATCGTTAAACCAAGTCTCATCATGTCGGAGTCAGAATCAGAAGTCCACTGATCATAAGTAATTCCGGGAATTCCCCCCACGTTGGTAATTTCCAGATTTAGGAGATTGCTATCATGCTGCCAACCTGTACTAATATCGCCGCCGGGACTGATCCCAAGATTCCAGTCATCGAGCATCTCGGTCTGGTTGGAGTAGGCCGCCTGATTCGCCGGGATAGCCCAGAGCATTGCTACCAGATTGGAGAACACGGTGGTTTCATAGCTGTCGTAAATGGCTCCAGAGTCGTCGTTCGTTAAGTCAACATATAGCCTGACATTTTGATTAACACCAGTATCGTAAATAGGATCATAATGATGGATGGAATTGGCAAACCCGCTGCCCGCCATTGCCAGAGCAAGAAGTGCGATAGCAGCTCTAAATCGGGATGGGAGGAGGCATTTCATAACCAATTGGATTGTGTGCTGGAAGAAAAAGAGAAACAAGAGGAAAGAGGGGAATTCCCTCTTTTCAGAACCCCATAATCTATTTCCCCAATCCCCTCATTTCCCCCTCAAATTCCAACCCCTGAAGACAAAGTCGGGGCAGAAGTTGCCACTAAGTTGCCACTTTTTGTTTTAAACAAAATGGAACGGGGCAAAAGAAAACCCCGCAAGTTGTTGCGGGGTATTCTTTTAAAATGGTGGGCAATGGCAGAGTTGAACTGCCGACCTCTTGCATGTCAAGCAAGCGCTCTAACCAACTGAGCTAATCGCCCGAAAGAAGAAGTCAATATGCCACAAAATGGATAAGGTTCAACCCTTTTTTGCTGTGAAGAGATGATTCCCAGGGGAATGGGATTGATGAGCGGCAAGGGGAGGCATAGACTGTACCCATGAAACGATACCCGCAGGTGAGTGAAAAAGTGGTGGTGGTGACCGGGGCTTCCACGGGCATCGGACGGGCAACGGCGCGGCTGCTGAAGGGGCAGGGCTGGCGAGTCTTCCCGACCGCGCGCAACCGGACCGACCTGGATCTCCTGCGTGGAGAAGGCTTTCAACCGGTGGAACTGGATCTGACGGATCCGGATTCTGTGGAGTATGCGGCGAACGAGGTCCTGGAACTTTCACAGGGTGTGCTCGGAGCGGTGGTCAACAACGCGGGCTATGGACAACCCGGGGCGCTGGAGGATCTGTCGCGTTCGGCTGTCCGGAAGCAATTTGAAGCCAATGTGTTCGGCACGCTGGATTTCACCAATCGATTCATCCCGGTCTTTCGGACCCAGAAATCCGGACGAATCATTCTGGTCAGTTCGGTGGTGGGCCGGGTCGTGATCCCGCTCATGGGGGCATATTGCGCCAGTAAGTTTGCGTTGGAGGCCATCGGCGATGAGTTGCGCATGGAACTGGGCCCTGCCGGCATATCCGTCTCTCTGATCGAGCCGGGCCCCATCAAAACCAACTTCAGGCGGCGAACGGTCAGCGAAGCGGCCCGCGGTCTGGACATGCGCAACTCGGCATTCAGCGCTCACTATGACAAAGAGTTGGTTGATCCGGAGCGCACCTATTCGCGGCCGACGGACATCTTCAAGAAGCCGCCGGAGGCTGTGGCGAAAAAGATTTTACATGCGCTGGAAAGCAAACGCCCCCGTGCCCGCTATCCGGTGACTGGAGCGGCCTGGTTCGGGGAATTCGCCGCACGTTTTCTTTCCGCCCGATTCAAGGATTGGATGCTGAGTTCCAAGGTGATCGGGCGAGAGGTCCGAGCCGCTGGGAATGCATCTCAGGACTGACTCGAGGTTGCCGCCTGGCGTTCCTGGAGTTGCTTGAGCACTTTCTGAAGGCTGTAGACGCTGGGATGCCGCTGTTGAGTGGCTTCGACAAACCGGATGGTGGGACCGAGAAGCGAGTTGTCTCCAAGGTTCACAAGCTGAAGGAGAGACTGATAGACCATTCGGCGGAGCGCCAGATCTTCGAAATCGGTCTGGGCGAAGGGAAGGCCGCCCATGGCCCAATAGATGGCCTGGGCCTGGGGCGTATGCCAGTCCAGAGGGGCGATCTCGGTGTCGATCTTCCGGACCAGCGCCGGGTCGAGGGGTACGGCGCCGGCGTCCACTTCGGCGGCCCATTGCTGCCGGTAATAGCGTCCGGCGGGGTCGTAGTCGGTTCCCAGCTTGTGCATGAACATCCAGGCCAGCTCTTGATGAAGACGCGCGGAGCCCGGATTGCTGACCATGCCTTCATCGCGAAGAAGAACAATGCCGTTGCGCACCCAGCGCCATTTCTCTTCCGGAGTGACCATCAGGGCGGATAGATTATAGGCCATGTTCCAAGCGTGATAGGCCCAGATGGTCGGCACACGGGGCTGCAGCTTGGCGATCCAGTCCGAGAGCTGAACCAGCTCAAAGTAACGGCCTTCTTCCTGAAGAGAACCCGCCCGCATCCAGAGCACATCCGCAAGAATGCCGCGGAATCCGCCCAGCGCAACCGTGGTAAAGGCCACCATCGGCGGCATGTTCTCCGTTGGCGGCGCCTGGGTTAAATGGTCCGTTGCACGCATTTCAAGCAACCGGACATTCAAGGTTCCTGCCAGAGTGAATGCCAATGCCACGGCCAGTAAGAATGAAAAACGAAGTACGATTCGAATCGCAAAGCGATAGCTTTTCTCCTGGATGATATTCTCAGATTTCATTGTGATTGATTCATTCTCAATTCTTAATTGATGTTGGGAAGCGCCCATTCCCGGCGGCGCAGGATGGCGGTGGAAAAGAGGGCCAGCAGCAGGGGCAGGAACAGGCCCTGCTGGAGAAAATTCCGCAGCAGGTCGCGCGGCGGAATGAACGTTCCGGTCGACAGGTCCTCCAGGCTCCGGTCTTCCAGAAGAGGGCGGAGTGTAAGGTAGGTGCCGCGATAGGCGATGAAGAGGAGGTTGGCGGCGCCTCGCGCCAGTATCGACGGTTGGTCGGGGGCATCCTCTGCATCGCCATGCGTGTGGCCCGTTGCACCGAAGGGGGCCACCTTGGCCACAAAATCGGCACGATCCACCTGAGCGGCCGCCGAGACAAAAGTGGAGAGCTGAAGAATCAGCAGCAGGACGAGCGTGATGAAGGTGGCCACAGGCATCGAAAAGAGCGTGCCGAGGGTGACCCCGATGGCGGCAAAAAGAGCCAGCCGCAGATAGAGCTGGCCGAGAGCCCGCAGATAGTTGCCGGTGAAGGTCCCCATGGGTTGTCGCAGGATCAGGCCCTCGGCTGGGTCAAAAAACAGGGTGGCATCGTGGGTGCCATGATTGAGCAGGGTCACGTTGGCCGTGGAGGCCTCCGGAGGGATGTTGGAGAAGAGAACGGTTTGGACGGTTCCCGGCATGGCCAGCCCTTCGCGGGTGACCGTCATGCCGGCCACCTGAAGCGAAAGGGTCGAGTGGACGTCTGCGGCCCCGGGGACGGAGGAGTCGCACTTGTACTGAATCATCAGGGAGGCTGGATTGTCGGACGGATGAGGGAGGGCAAAGCTCCAGCTGTGAGATGCGCCCGGGGCAACCGAATAGTGCCGCGCGAGAACCGTACGCCGCAAACTGGCGAAAACGGAGGCTTGGGTCATTTCGGGAGGGAGCGGTCCCTGGGCGCGGAGGTCGTCATAGGCCGCCTGCACCTCCTTCTCGATATCGGGGAGCGCTGCGCGAAGGGGTTGAAGCGAGGCCAGAGTGGTTTTCCTCGCCAGCGCGAGGGCGGCCGGATCGCCCTCTGCACGCCGGAGCTTCATCTGCAGCGTAACGGCGGCCGTGACGCCGACCAGCGCAAGCAGCAGGGCGTTGATCACCAGCAGGGCCACCCATTTGCCCATCCAGATGGACAGGCGGGGAACGGGCTTAACAATCAGCAGCTGCAGGGTCTTGTCTTCCGCCTCTTGGGAGAGGGCGGCACATCCGGCCCACAGCGTCGACAGTGTGAGAAGAAAGGAGGCAATCCCGAGGGTGTAGGCGAGATGGATCCGGATCAGCCCGTCCGGGGTCCCGTCACTGCGAAGGGTCAACGGAAGAAGGACGCCGGCCGTCAGCAGAAGCAGGAAGAGAACCAGAATCACCCGGGAGCGCAGCGCGTTGCGCAAAGCGAGCAGGGCAATGGCGGCAATGGCTTTCACGGGGCTTTAGGGGGCGCGCCGGCCAACCGTTCGACCAGCTGAAGATCGCGATAGGGCGCCTGCCGGCGGATATAGCGGGACTTCGTTTTCTCCAGCAGAATCTGCCATTGCTCCGGTGTCGGATCAAAGGACTCCCAGCGATACATGGCTTTGGTGGTGTATTGCCATATAATCTGTTTACCCCCTTCGAAGTGGACGCGGACTTGGACTTTCTGCCCGTCTTTCTTTTCTTGCCATCCAATGTTCTTGCGCATGATGAGGGCACTGTAGCATGATGAAGCCAGAGGGCAAAGTGTTATGAGCAGGCAGGCAAAACCATCATCCGGGACGCCGGGATTCGATCCCGGCCAGCTCCGTTCCCAGTTCGCAATTCTGGAGCGGGATATCGCCTGGCTCGATAATGCCGCGACGACACAGCGTCCAGAAACCGTCCTGCTGGCCATGGACCGCTTCTCCCGGCATCACAATGCCAACACCCGTCGGAGCGTTCATCAGTTGGGAATGGAAGCGACCGCAGCCTATGAGGGAGCCCGGGCGAGAGTGGCGCAATTTCTCGGGGCGGGGGCGCCTGAAGAAGTGATTTTCACGAGCGGTACAACGGCAGCCATCAATGTGGTGGCCGCCGGGCTGGCCCGCTGGGAAATCGGCCCCGGTGACGAGATCTGGGTGTCGGCTATGGAGCACCATAGCAACTGGGTCCCCTGGCAGCAGGTGGCCCATGCGATGGGCGCAAACCTGAAGGTGATTCCGCTCTTGCCGGAAGGACGACTGGATCTGGCCGCTTTCCGTAAGGGATTGAGCGGCCGGCGAACCCGGTGGGTCGCCATTCCCTGGGTGTCGAATGTGCTCGGGGCGGTGAATGAGGTCAGGGAGGTCTGCGATGCCGCGCATCAGGCCGGCGCCCGTGTGCTGGTGGATGGGGCGCAGGGGGTGGCCCATCTGCCCGTCGATGTGGCGGAAATGGATTGCGACTTTTTTGCCTTTTCCTCCCACAAAATGTACGGGCCGATGGGGTCCGGCGCGCTGTGGGGCCGCCGCAAACTGCTGGATCAGATGCAGCCCCTGCTGTTTGGCGGCGAAATGATCGCCCGCGTGAATGAAGAGGCCTCGACCTGGGCGGAGGTGCCATACCGGTTTGAGGCGGGAACGCCCCATGTGCCTGGAGCCATTGGGTTGGACGCGGCGATCCAGTGGGTTCAGGCTCTTCCCCAGGCGGCTCATACCCATGTCTCAAGCTTGACTCAAATGGCGGTCGAGGGCCTTGCCGTGATGAAGGGCGTACAGGTGTGGGGACCGACCGAAGGGCGCATATCGCTCGTCAGTTTCAGCGTGAAAGGCGTGCATGCACATGATGTGGCTCAGGTGCTGGATGGGCGCGGGGTGGCGGTCCGTGCCGGCCACATGTGCGCCCAGCCGCTGATGCGGCACCTGGGCATTGAGTCGGCGGTGCGAGCCAGTTTCGCGCCGTACAACACTCAGGAAGAGGTCCTTCGTCTTCTCGAGGGCATTCTGGCCGCTCAGGAGCTATTCACATGAGTACCCTGTATCAGGCGGCCTTGCTGGCCCACGCCAAAAATCCATATGGCGCGACCACGCTGGCCCCGGGCGTCGAGGACGGCGAGGCGCTCAACACGGGGTGCGGGGATGAGATCCGTGTGGCCTTCTCCTGGACACCGGAGCAGTGCCTGGAGCGGATGACCTATGAGATCTATGGCTGTGCCGTGAGCATGGCTGCGGCCTCGATGGTGGCCAGGCGCCTCGAAGGCAAGACTCCATCTGAAATCCGAACGATGGCGGCGGCCTTTGCCGATCGGATCGGCCGCACCGGATTCGAAGAGGAGTGGGGGGAGTTTCAGGTCTTTAATGGCATTGAACGGTACCCGGCACGGATTCACTGTGCGATGCTGGTCTGGCAGGCCATTGAACACGCGCTGCCTCCATCGAAGGGCTGAGGTGATGAAAGCGGCCCGGTTCTGGGAGGCGGGAGACAATCGCTCGGTGACCTGCCGGCTGTGTCCGCATCACTGCCACCTGCCAGAGGGCTCCCGAAGCCGCTGTGTTGGCCGCATCAATCAAGAGGGGGAGCTCATAGCGGATACCTGGGGTCGACCCGTGGCCATGGCGGTGGATCCGATCGAAAAAAAGCCGCTGTATCATTTTCTCCCCGGCAGTCAGGTGCTCTCGCTGGGAACGCTCGGGTGCAATCTAGCCTGCCGGTTTTGCCAGAACTGGGAGTTGAGCCATCCGGATCAGGGGCAGGGAAGCCGGCGCGATCCTGTTCTTCCGGAGGATCTGGTCCAAACGGCACTCCGTGAGGGGATCCCGACCATTGCCGCCACCTACAACGAGCCGGCCTTCTGGGCGGAGTATGCCCTGGATATCGCCGCCGCCTGTCAGGAGAAGGGGCTCCGCATGGTGGCCGTGACCTCCGGCTATATGGATCCCGAACCCGCGCGCGAATTCTTCGGGCAGATGGATGCCGCCAATGTGGATTTGAAGTCCTTTCGTGAGTCCTTCTATCGCGAGCAATGCGGCGCCCACCTAGATCCTGTGCTGGAAACCCTGGAGCTGATCCGGAAGGAGACCGACTGCTGGCTGGAAGTAACCACGCTTCTCATTCCGGATCTCAACGATTCCGATTCTGAACTGGACGACCTGACGGCCTGGGTGGCGGGGCATCTGGGAGTGGATACCCCCCTGCACTTCAGTGCCTTTCATCCCGCCGGCGAGTTGAAGGCCCATCGACCGACGAGTCTCGAGACCCTGCAACGGGCGCGGGATCGGGCTTGTCAGAACGGATTGCATCATGTTTATCTGGGGAATGTCCGGCAGGTCTCCGATGGGACTGCGACCCGGTGTGTATCTTGCGGCAGCCTTCTGATTGAACGTGAAGAGTTTTCGACGGTGCGCCCCGGATTGGATGCGGACGGTTGCTGCCGGAACTGCGGGGCCGCCTGTAAAGGAATTTGGCAATAGTTGGATGAAGGAGTCCTGATGAAAAAGCAATGGTTCGGTTTGATTTTTTTGGCGGCCGCGTTGTGCTGGGGCGTCACAGGGTGCGGGAATGATGACGATAAAGATGCGTCTTATCATCCCGACGTGGATGTCAACGGGACCTGGGATGTCCGGATGGACAGCGATCCCCTGGGGGTCATGAAACTGGCGGTCACGGACGGGGGCGCGCTCAGCGGAACCCTCACCACGACGCAGGACGCCGTGGCTCAGTTGGCCGGGGCCATGGATGCCCTGGTTGCCGAGTTCACCGTGATCTTCCCGACGGAGGCCTATCTGGCGGTGGTGACCTTCACGGAGAATGCCAGCGCCGGAAACGGCACCTTGATCGATAAGAACGGGTCGAAGCACGTCCTGCAGATGACCCCCCGCTTCGGGGACTGAGGATTCCGCATCCGCGACGGAGGCATGGGTCTCCGAAAAGATAAACGCCCCGCAGGTTGCGGGGCGTTTTCATGTCTCCATCCGAGAGAACATCAGAAGGCGCGGCTGGCGCCGAGGTGTCTGCTGAGCGGGCTACCGTCTGGAATGATTTCCGGACGCTTTTTTCGGCGCCGTTTTTCGCTTTCCGGGCCGGCGGGAGGCGGAGTTTCCCGCTGGGTTTCCCTTTCGCCCCGGGGTACCTGAAGCCGGCTTCTTGCCGGGTCTTCGCTGTGAGGGCGGGCGGCCTTTCCGGGGCGGGCGCTTCTCGGACTTCGGTTGATAGAAATTCACGCGCTTGAGATGCTCATCCACGGAAGCCAGGCCGACTTCGATGGGATCGCCGAGGCGGAAGATGGAGCCGCCGCGAGCGGAGGCCGAGTGACCATCCGGAGCGAGGAAATAGCGTTCTTTTCCGATGGCGGCATAGGGCAGCATGCCTTGCTGCAGCGTCTCCACCAGTTCAATGATGAGGCCCTTGGGGTTCAGCGAGATGATCGTGCCGGTGAACGGCCCCACTTCTCCCTTCTCCAGTAGCCCGGCATAATACCGGATCCGCTTGATCTGAATCGATTGGATTTCCATCTCGGCCGACTCCCGCTCGGTCGCCGAGCAATGAATCGCCAGTTTTTCAATTTCGGCCTGTGAATAGACCGGGGATTTGTTCCCCTCCTCGATGCCGATTAGGATGCGATGCAGCACCAGGTCGGGATAGCGGCGGATGGGGGAGGTGAAGTGGGCATAGTGGGTAAAACCCAGACCGAAGTGGGGAGCGCTTTCCGCCTCATAGATCGCCCGCTTCATGCTCCGCAGC
Source organism: uncultured Verrucomicrobiota bacterium (assembly GCA_964526745.1). Lineage (GTDB taxonomy): Bacteria > Verrucomicrobiota > Kiritimatiellia > CAIQIC01 > Lenti-01 > Lenti-01. The sequence continues at coordinate 4,858 of CAZGMQ010000040.1, read as the reverse complement.
AGGGTTAGGGTGACCATATATTGTTCCGGCTTGCCCAGGACCGAGCGGACCAGTTGATTGAGATCCTTGGAATTCTCAGGAGGGGAATCAATACCCAGAAAGCTCAATTCATCGCGCATGCGCGCCCATTGTTCGTCGGAGGGCTCGTCATGGACGCGGTAGATGCCGCAGAAGTTACTGGCATAGATCTTGTTCGCGACGGCCTGGTTGGCGGCCAGCATGCACTCTTCGATCAGGTTGTAGGCTTCTGTGGAACCGCGTTTGGTGAATCCGATGGGATTCCCCTCGGCATCCAGATCGCAATGCACTTCCGGCAGCGAGAAATCCAGGGCGCCGTTTTTGAAGCGCAGCGCCCGGATCTTCTGGGCGAGGCCTCGCAAGTCGGTCAATGCGGCCCGGATCTCCGGGGTGGATCCCTCCAGGGTTCCGTTATTGAAGAAGGCCTGGACCTGCTCGTAGGAGAGGCAGGCCTTTGAGCAGATGATGGAGCGGTAGGTCTTGGTTTCCTGCACCTGCCCCTTGGCGTTGAAGATCAGTTCAACCGTATGCGCCAGATGGTCCTCATTGGGCTGCAGACTGCAGACCCGAACGGTGAGATCCTGCGGCAGCATCCGGAGGACCCGGTCCACCATATAGGTGCTGTTCCCGCGCCGGATGGCCTCGCGGTCGATGACGGAGTCCCGCTCGACAAACGCGGCCACATCGGCAATATGCACGCCCAGTTTCCAGCGTCCGCCGGACAGCGGCTCCAGGGAAACGGCATCGTCATAGTCGTGCGCGTCCGCGGGATCGATGGTCATGATCAGGTGATCGCGCAGGTCCACGCGTCCGCGCGGGTCGGCGCCATGCTTTTCGAGGCCCGTATGGACCTGCCGGGCCGCCTTCTTCACGCCTTCCGGGAAGGTCTCGGAGAACCCGCGATCGCACAACAGAGCCGTGATGTCATTCTCGACCCCGTCCGGATCGCCCAGATCTTCGGCAAATGTCGCTGTCACCGGGCGGCCTTCGGACGGCTCATCCTCTGTGATCCGCGCCACCACCAGATTGCCCAGATGCGGTTCGATCTTCCGCAGGGGATCCGTCAGCTTGATGTTACTGCGCAGCAGGGGGTCGCGGGGCACGATATAGGCCGTGTGCGGTGTCGCCTGCAGGATGCCGACCACCCACTGACGTTTTCGCTCTACCACACGCATGACGCGTGCGGCTTTGGTGTCGGGGCGGGCCCCCAGCATGCGTACGGAGGTGTCGCGTCGAACGGCCAGGCCCTGGATGGTGTCGCCATTCATGGCCACACCCACGGCGGTCGGATCAATCCACATCGGGGGCTGGGTCGGATCGTCAGGCACCAGCCAGCACGAACCATTCTGTCGGACCCGGAAGGTGCCGGCAATCGGTTGGCTCCCGGCATGAGGCGGACCCCAGCGCCCGCCACGCAGGCTGGACGCCTGTCCATGGGCCGCCATTTCGCGAAGAACAGACCGCAGGTGGCTCCGTTGTCCGGGTCCGAGATGGAGGTGTTGGGCCAGCTCACGCTCGGGGAGGGGCCGGTATTGGGGGGAAGAGAAAAGCGCAGCCACGCGGTGCGCCAGGTCGTTTGTCTTAGTCATTGCCCCACAGTATGTGCCTGTGCATGCCACGCTGGCGAGACAATTCTCAGTCCCTACAGGGTAAGAAAAGACACTTCGTCCGTGGTCAGATCCAGCAGCGCCACGCTGGGCGGGCCTCCACGGGGCCGAACGGGAGACCCCGGATTCAGCACGCGCGTATGGCCGACGCGCCGATCTGCGGCCCGATGCGTATGTCCGGTGAAAACGAAATCATGCTGGTCCGATTCAATGGCGTTGGCAAGTGGGTGGGCATGGTCGCCATGCAGAACCACACAGCTTTTTCTCTCCATTACCCATTCCAGAACGGTGCCGCGTTCGATGCCGAACGGCTGGGGAAGATAGGCTTCATCCTGCCGGGAATCGCAGTTGCCGATCGCGACATGCGCCCGGATGTTGTGTTCCATACAGGTGGCCGACAGCAGATCCAGCACATCTTCTCCCACATCTCCGCAATGAACCAGATGCGCGGCTCCCTGCTCCAGGAGCAGATCCAGTGCGCGCCGGGTTTCCGGCAGATGGTTGTGGGTATCCGATAGTAGACCGATTTTCATATCTGCCACAGTCTTGCGCCACGGGGCCGATGGAGCAACCCCAAAAGCAACTGAGTGCGATTTCTGCTTGTCCCGCGGGCGTTCTACTCCCATATTTTCTGTTCCATGACAATTGCTTCTCCATCAGCTCCCTGCACAGCGGATGATTCGCCCTCGGCGAATCGTCTGTGGCGTTGGGCCTGGGTGCTTCTGCTGGTGGCCATAGCGCTTCTGTTGTTTGCCCGCGGCATCACACGGATCGATGAGGGCCGGTATGCGGAGACCGCGCGGGAAATGATTGAAGACGGCGGCGATGCTTGGCAGATGCGCCTCATGGGCGTGCGCTACTATGAAAAACCGCCCCTGCTCTACTGGATGAGTGCGTTCGCCATGGATCTGGCGGGGAAAACCCAGGGCGTTGCCCGCCTGCCGCTGCTGCTGTCCATCGTGTTCACGATCGGATTGTGCTTCCGCTGGGCGCGGCAGGAATGGGGAGGGGGGACTGCCCGGGCGGTCCGGGCAGTGCTGCTGTCCTGTATGGGCATGATTGTGGCCATGAGCATTCTATTGACGGATCCGCTCCTCGTCCTGTTCTTCACCGCCACCTGCCTGTTCCTGTTCGAATCCCATCGCGCGGACCGGAAGAACCATCACGGACGCTGGCTGCTGGCAGCGGCAGCAGCGGCATGGGGAGGGGTGCTGACGAAGGGCTTTTTGGCTATCGTGCTGCCCGGCGCCATTCTCGTCGGTTGGCTCCTGTGGGAACGCCGCTTGCGCGACCTGTGGCGGTGGAGTCTCCTTCCGATCGGACTCCTGTTTGCCGGGAGTCTGGCCCTGATCTTGTGGAAAATCGAGCAGCACAATCCGGGGTTCAACTTCCATTTCATCGTGCAGGAACATTTTCAGCGCTTCACGGGAACCCGGGCCATCCAGGGCCATCCCGAACCGTTCTGGTATTATCTTCCGCTGATCCTGGCCATGCTGTGCCCCTGGACCTTCTTCCTGCCCCGCGCCATCCGCGAAATGCGGTCCAGGCAGGATCTGAAGCAGGACTCCTTCAGCCGCTTTCTCGTCGTCTGGGCCTGTGCGGTCTTTCTCTTTTTCAGCGTCAGCAGCGGCAAACTCATGAGCTATATCATGCCGATGGTGCCGCCCATGGCCCTGTTACTGGCCCGTCGTGGCCTGGTTCCGGCCCGGCGGGAAACCGATGCCGCAGACCGGCGCTTGTGGAACTTGGGTGCTTTCCTTCCGTTTCTGGCGACGGTGGGCATGCTGATCTTCTGGTCACTTGCCCGTTTTGGCCTGGCCAATGCGGATATGGGGCCGCCGACCTGGCTTGTGTTTCTTCCAGCCGCCGCGGGAGTGCTCCTTTCCTTCTGGGTCTGGCGGCGGGGATACTGGAAAACCCTTCCCGGGTTGCTGCTGGTGACCGCCAGCGCCTATCTGGCCTTCGCCTGTCTGATCAGTTCGTTGGCCGGCCCCGCATTTCTGGTGGGGTTCCGCGATCACCGGACCTTCTTCGGTGACGTGGCCGCCCAGGTGCAGCCGGAGAATGAGCTCATTCTCTGCCGCGAGCATATCCCGGCCCTGGCCTTTTATACCGACCGGGTACCGTGGCTCTATCGTGTGGATAATGAATTGGTGACCGGAATGGAGATGGAGCCGGACCTCCAAGGGGTGTTCCAGAGTTCCGGGCAACTGGATGCCGTGATGGCACGGAGCCCGTATCAGACCTACTATGGCGTGCTGCGACGCAAGGATCAGCAGCGGCTGATGATGCAAGGGCTTCGCTTCTATCCAGAGATCTATGCGGAGGATCAGAAGTTGATCCTGCTGCGTCTGATGCCCCCCTTATGAGCCGTTCCGCCGACCTGGACCCCCGGTCCCGCACCGGAAGCGCCTGGGCCACCTCCTGGCAGATTGGCCTTCGTTCCGCCCGCGCTAATTTCATTCCCGGTCTGGTGTTGCAGGTGGCTGCCGCGCTGTTTGTGTGGGCCTATTACCAATCCGACACCTTCAATACGCTGTTGCAGCAGGTCGTGGGGATTCAGGAGCGGTACGGCATCGGATTCAGCATGCTCACCCGCGTGGTCTTCAACGGGATCGTACCCGCGCTGTTCTGCTGGTGGGTCCCAGGACTCCGGGTCCGCCGGGCTGGGGCCGCCTTGGTGTTCGGAATGGTCTGGTGGGCCTTCATGGGCGGCGTCACCCACCTCTTCTACATGCTTCAGGCACACCTCTGGGGATCGGAAGCCGGATTGATCACCATCCTGCTGAAGACCCTGACCGATATGTTGATATTCTCTCCCTTTGTGGCATCGCCGATCATCTCGCTAGCCTATCTGTGGCAGGACCAGAACTATTCCTTCCATGCCACCCGCCTACAGCTGGGCCCTGGCTGGTATGGGCGTATCGTCCTGCCAAACCAGGTCCCCGGCTGGACCTTCTGGACGCCCGGCGTCCTGATTCTCTACAGCCTGCCCACGGCCCTCCAGATGCCCATGGCCAGCCTCCTTGGCTGCTTCTGGGCCCTCATGTGCCTCCAGATCGCCCAGCGCACTCCGGCCCACCGGTGAACCACTCCGCTCCGGCGGCTTGGCGGCGGCATGCGGATTTTTCCATACTGTGGAAACATTTTTTCCATACTGTGGAAAAATCGCAAAATGTTTTTCCATACCATGGCGGGGCCGCCAAAAGGCAGATCTCGCCAATGAGCTGGCT
>CAZGMQ010000039.1:0-27922 GCA_964526745.1 uncultured Verrucomicrobiota bacterium | reverse complement strand
CAGCCCAACAGCCAGCTCATTGGCGAGATCTGCCTTTTGGCGGCCCCGCCATAGTATGGAAACTTTTATTCCCCGGCCGGGTTCGCCTCCAGAAGGGGACGGCCCTCTTCTTCCGACAGCAAAGGAGCGGAAGGCTGGCGGAAGCATTCCCAGAAGCGGAGTTCCAGATGATCGTCAAAAAAGATGACATCCCCGGCCTTCCCCCGTTCCGCGATATACGCGAACATGGCGTCATACGCCTGCGGCTGCACCCCGGGGGTTTTCGTCACTCTCCCCCCATACCGATTGAATAAGGAAAGCTGTAGTTTCCAGACCGTCAGCTGCATCACGGCCTCTTGCCGTTCCCTCCAGCGAGCTCCGTGCGAGGACCACTCTGCCCACACCTCACTAAACAGCTCTCCCTCCGGCAGCTGGCGACGGCAAAAGTCCCTCAGCTCCTCATCGCTGACGGAGAGCCGGTTCTCGGTGATGTAGTCCGCGAAGAGAGGCCCGATGATTGCCTTGGTCAACGGCTCGAGGTCTCGGCACTCGGAGGCGTTGGCGGACAATCCAAGCTCCAAAGCCGTGTAGGATCGGCCCAGGACCATCAGAACCAGCGGTTCCCCCGCGTCTTCTGACGGCCCCGCCACCGCCGAAAGGCACAGCATGAGAGCCAGCAGGCTCCATTTGTTTCCTCGCCGTTGCATGGGGCCATTGTGCCGGATCCGAGTTCAGGACACAACCGGCGAAATCGATCGGGAAGAAAGATTGGACACCCGGCATCCGATGGAGTTAGGAAGGAGTGGAGGAAGGTCATCGAGGAAAGGCGGCGGCAATGAATGCAGACCATGTGGGAAATCTGATCAGGCTGTTCTGGCGCCTGAAGGATGCTGACGCCAAAGATCTGCTGGCCATAACCTATGCGGAAACCCGCACGCGACTGGAGCCGCACCGCTTCCACACTCCGGTCTCACTCACGAACAACGGTGGGGCTTTTTCCGGAAAGAGCTAAGCCGCGAACGAACACGCAAGAGAATTCAGTCGGAATAGCCCTGCCAGCGGGAGGCCGCGGCGGATGGATTATCCATCCAGTCGGGCAGGTGTTTCACCAGGGCCAATGGGAGCAATCCAGAGGCTTTCAGCTCTTTCAGATCGGCCCATTCAAAAGTGAGATGGGGTTCGGCCGAAGGCGGATCTTTTTTTGGGGAGACGGCTGCACAGCGGACTTCGAAAATCAGGGAGATTTCGCAGCATTTCCCGTCCCGGGATTTGTACTGCTGCTCGACCACGCCAAGAAAGCGGCCGGCTTTGCAGGAGACCCCGAGTTCTTCTTCCCACTCGCGCACCAGGGCGGCTCGGGAGTCCTCCCCCCAATCCACATGGCCGCCGGGCAAATAAACATTCCCGTGTTTGCGATTCCGGCACAGCAGGACCTTCCCGCCCTTTACACAGGCGCCACGGGCCAGAATCTCAATTTCTTTGCTCTTCTTTTTGGTATTTTTTGTCATCCCGGCCTCATTCTCCGATGATTTTGATCAAAATCCGCTTACGGCGGAGACCGTCGAATTCGCCGTAGAAGATCTGTTCCCAGGGGCCGAGATCCAGAGCACCGTCTGTTACAGCCACAACCACTTCCCGGCCCATGATGCTGCGTTTGAGATGGGCATCCCCGTTATCCTCGAACGTGCGGTTGTGATCATATTGCGAATGGGGTTTTTCCGGGGCCAGCTTCTCCAGCCAGCGTTCAAAGTCCTGATGCAGACCGCTTTCATCATCGTTGATGAACACGCTGGCGGTAATATGCATGGCATTCACCAGGCACAAGCCTTCCTGAATGCCGCTACTCCTGAGAACCTGCTCCACCTGAGGCGTCAGATTCACATAACCCCGGCGGGATGGGATCTCCATCCAGATTTCTTTGCGTACACTTTTCATAGGTCAGCCCTCACACTTGCACACCAAGATCATACAACACCGCGGACGCCAGATAAATGGATCCGGCGGCCACGACGATTCCATCGTTTGCTTTGGCCCACTTCAAGGCATTTCGGACAGCATCGGGCATCCGCCCTTCCCCTACCGGCACCTTAGAGGCCTTCGCGGCCGCGACCATGCGTTCCATCGGCATGGAACGTTCGTGATCCAATGAGACTACCACGCAGGCATCCACGACCGGCTTCATGATCCGGAAAAAGCCGTCCGCGTCCTTATCTTTCAACATTCCACAGATAAGAGCCACTGGCTTGTCGCCGCGGAACTTCTTCAAAAAGTCGGCAAGGGCCTGTGCCGCGCTCGGATTATGAGCCACATCCACCAAAAAGACGGGGTCCTGTTTGACGACCTGGCAGCGCCCGGGCCAGCGGGTTTTAGCCAATCCAGCACGAATGACTTCCGGTGTGAGAGGAAGGCCAAGGGTTTCGCGCATCCATTCCATCGCCGTGATGGCCAGCGCACAATTCCCAAGCTGGAAATCCGCCAGCAGCGGCAAGGTGAACGGCTCCCAGGAGCCATCGGCCGTTTCAACGGAAAGGCGCTGGCCATTCAGATCCTGCGAGAGTCGCCGAACCGAGACCCATTCATCGGCCCGAAGGAGGGGGGAGCCGGCTTCGCGTGCCTTTTCCTCGATGATCTCCATTGCGGCCGGATGCTGTTTCCCGGTGATCACCGGACGGCCCGGCTTGATGATGCCGGCCTTCTCTGCGGCCACGGCTTCCATTGTTTTGCCCAGGAAGGGAACATGCTCAATCCCAATCTCCGTAATGACGGATAAAAGCGGCGTGACCACATTCGTGCTATCGAGGCGGCCGCCCATACCGGTTTCCAGCACCGCCATCTGAACCTGCTGATCCAGAAACCATTTCATAGCAGCCGTCGTGGTCAGCTCAAAGAAGGTGCCCAGACGGCCTCCAGATTCTACGGCCTGCCGCTGATCCGCCGCCTCCACGCCATCCAGCAGCTGAATCAGATCCGCATTGGGAATCGGCTCACCGGAGACACGGATCCGCTCATTGAAGCTGATTAGATGGGGGCTGGTATACAGGGCTGTCCGCAGGCCGGATTCGCGCAGCACAGATTCCAGCATGGCCGAGACCGAGCCCTTGCCATTGGTTCCCGCGACATGTACGCAAGGAAGTTGCAGTGGATCGATCTCCATCTCCCGCATCAGGGCCAGAGTGGTATCCAGACCGAGTTTGATGGAATTGGCGCCGATCCGGCTGTACAGATAGGTCAGTTTCGCGTCCAGAATGGTGGCAGCATTACTCATGGGACACCCGTTAAATGATCAACAGAAAGAGAAAAGGCCTAGAGGGAGGCAGGAATTTCAGGCGGTTCACAAGAGGACAACGGGCCGCAAAAAGCATCCAGCAAACGGGCCAATGTGGCCTTGAGTTCGCTGCGGGGCACGATCTGATCAAGCAACCCGTGTTCCAGCAGGAAGTCAGGGCGCTGGAAGCCTGCCGGCAGATCCTGCTGAATGGTCTCTTTGATGACCCGGGCACCGGCAAAGCCAATCAACGCGCCCGGTTCCGCCAGAATCACATCGCCTAGGGTAGCGAAGCTCGCCATGACACCTGCGGTGGTCGGATGTGTCAGCACAGGAATATACGGCAGGCCGGCATCGGCATGGCGGGCCAGAGCGCCACTGGTCTTCGCCATCTGCATCAGGCTCATCATGCCTTCATACATGCGGGCACCCCCCGAGGCGCACACAATGATCACAGGCAGGCCTTCTGCCGTGCCGCGCTCAATGAGGCGGGTGATCTTCTCCCCCACCACGGAGCCCATACTGGCTCCCAGAAAGCTGAAATCCATCACGCTGAGAGCCAGGGCACGCCCCTCTAGACGGCACCGTCCACAGGTGACCGCATCCACCTCGCCCGTTTTGCGGCGATTGGATTCCAGCTTCGACTGATAGGAGGAAGCACCCACAAATCCGAGAAAATCGATACTGAACAGATCCTTGTCCCACTCCACAAAGGAACCGGGATCGGCCAACATGGCCAGGCGCTCGACGCGGCCCATCGGAAAATGGTGGTCGCACAGGGGGCAGACCCGCAGAGCCTTCTCCTGCTCTTCACCGAAAATCATTTCGTTGCAGCCAGGGCACTTGAGCCAAAGTCCATCAGGCATATCCCGTTTGCGAGCCTTCTTCAGCGCCGGCTGTTTTTTTCCAAAAAGCGACTTCATCAAACATCCGTTTCTATTTTGGCCTGAGAGGATTCCAACTCAGCCTCTGGCCACTGTCAACACCATCACTGAATCCGCGTGGGCGGCCTTGAGCGCCTTCGCACATTCGTTTACTGTCGCGCCCGTGGTCATGACATCATCGACCAGCACGATCCGCGCCCCACGCACCCGACTGGGCCATGGGACTGTGAAAACGCCTTTAACATTATGGGCACGCTGGGCGGCTGTCAAATGTGTTTGAGAGGCCGTGGAGCGCGTCCGCCATAACAATCTCTTCCGGAAGGGGATGCCCACACGCATTGCCAGACGATTTGCCAGCAGTTCCGCCTGATTATACCCCCGTTCCCTCTCCCGCCCGGAATGAAGGGGGACACAGGTCACCACATCTGCCGTTTGCGCTGACGCCGGGCAAGACTGCCAAAGCGCCCACAGCCACTCCGATAAATTGTCGAGGAGCCAAGTGCCTGTATTATATTTAAAGCGCCGGAGACACGTTTTGGAGACCCCTTCATAGCGAACGGCAGAACGGGCCCACTCAAAGGCCGGATGAATCTTCCGACAGCCTGCGCACTCAAAGAGGCTTGTGACCGCGCCCGCCACCGGATCCCCGCATCGATCACAAAACGGGAGCTGAACGACCTTCACGCCCGCCTGACAATCCCAGCAGAGAGAACCCGCTTCCTCAGCCATCGGGGATCCACATCCCTCACAGGCCCGGGAGAACAGCAGATCTAATAACGGCAGGCTCATGGCAAGAGTTTGCGCCTCCCTTCCCTATTTGTCGAGGGTGGGCCGACAAAAAGCCCCGCCGAAGCCGGTGGGGCACCAAAAAGGCCGAACCTTTCGGTTCGGCCTAATTATTGGGCTATTTAAGCCGTTTAGGGTGCCACAATACGGTAGTAGCACTTCACAGCCGACGGATCCGGATCTTGGAACACGATATTCGAGCCGGTACCCGCAATTGAACTACCCACCTGAGCCCAAACCTGGGTTCCCCACAGATTAGTGCAACACTCCATCGCATAGTCCGTGCCTATCTGCGTGGGGATTTCCAGAGAAAGCGTACCGTTCGTCGGACTGATCAGCGCACTGATCGGCTCCATCGCGCCGCTGGCGGTAGTGGTCGCCATAACCGTATCCGACCAGGTGCCGCCGGTGGCGCGCACGCGAGCATAATACGGGGTTTCCGTATCCAAACCGGTCACATCTAGCGTCAGCGCGGAAACGCTCTGATCCACCAGAATCGCTTTCGGGGCCCTCGCGCCGCCGGACACACCGACGAAGAAGTTGTCCAGATATACCGTGGCGTTTTTATAGGTGCGAATCTCGAAGTTCAGTGTATTGGCGCCGCTGGCCGGCACGACATGGTAGGTAACCTTTGTCCATTCCGAAGTATTGGCGTTATAGTCATCGCTCACCTGAAGTTCGTCGCCAGAATCCTGGCCGCCCACATCCCAGTCGGCCCAGATGCGGACATCTTCACCATCGCCATCCGTCACCCGATAGTAATAGCTAATCTCGTATTCAGTCACCCCGTCACCCGTGATATCCACAGTCTGCATGATTTCGCGGGTACTCAACCCCGAAACACACTCCACAGCATAGCTGCCTTCCTGTGGGCTGGTCGACACTACTGTGTATCCACTTTCAAACTTGTCCCAGCCCGTGTTGTCACCAGCTTCGAAGCCACCGTTGACCATCAGGTTTCCACCGCTGTCAACGGCGAAAACGCTGTCTGTCGCCACCTGAACCTGATAGGCCGTACCGCCCGTGGTGGCGGCCCAGTTGAGCGTAAAGGAATTGCTGGACAGGTTCGCCACGCTGGCCACCGGAATCAGGACCACAGGTTCAGTCACGGAGATATGGACCGTAGTAGAAGTGGTGCCATCCAGATCCGTGGCAGTGAAGGTCACATCGTAGGAACCAATCTGCGCTTCAACCGGAGTCCAATTCAAAGTTGTGGAGGCCGTTCCGGTGCCGTTGTTCGAAGGGGCGGTCGCGCCCGAGGGCAGATTGGAGGCCACCAGCGAGACAGCTGCGCCATCCATGTCGGTGGCCGTTACGCTGAAGCTGAGCGCTTCATCAAAAACCACCGTCTTACTGAGGCCAGCAGGGTTGAGGATGATGCTCGGGGGCTGGTTAGACGTCACCGGAGCCGTCGCGCCAACCCAACCGGCAATCGCGCTCAGCAGCACGTTGGTGTTGTGAGCCATCGCCGTGGTGTATTCATACTCCGAGTTGTTGGCCACGTCCCAGGAGTAATCCCATAATTCATAGAAGTTGGCATAGGCATCACCGTTCAAGTCACAGCTAGACGGGACTGGATTCGTCCAGCCCTCGATCACCTTGTCGGTAAACACCCCTCCCCCGTTGGGGCCGCCGTCCCACGAGTACTGGTCGTAGTCCGCCGCCGTAATCCAGCCAATCTCACTAGAGCTGACACGCGACAGCACGTCGCGTTTGCCGGTGGCAAGTTTCGCCGCGCGCTGCTCGTCCATGATCCCCGATACAATGCCCGCCAGATCCCAAGTACCCTTTGCTGGACGTACCGCCCGGGTTCCCACCTCAACCGATTTAAACAAACCGCCCGAGTGGCACGCATCCACCATCACGACCACCTTCACGCCTGCGGCGAATTGAGAGAGATCAGCAGCCAGTTCGGTGTCCTGATAATCCCCGTCGTAGGTGCACAAATAGACGGACGTCCCGCTGTTCTGCCCACCGTGGCTGGAGTGATAATAGAAAAATGTGTCGCCCGCCACCGCGGTCGAGGCGTAGCTCGTAATGGCTGCCCGGATGGCCGCTTTCGTGCCTGCCGAATCCAGTTTTTTTTGCGCTGTCAGGGCATTCCATTCCCCACGTTTCAGGATGTTGGTGAAGATATGGTTGGCATCCGGCACGCAACCGTCCAGCCAACTCCCGGAATCGATATAGCTAGAACTGTACTCGTTCAGCCCGACCGCCAAGCCATACGCCGCGCCGCCTGCACCCAGATCATAAGCCGTAATGCCTACATCGAGCTGGTTCGTCCCATCTTTGTCGCCGACAAAAAAGCGAACGGTTGTGGATCCGGCCTCGGTAGGCGTCCAGTTAAACACGCTGCTGGCACTGCCAGGATTGGTGGCGCCTGCAAAAGTGGCACCGGCCGGAACGTCCGTCGCCCAAATCCGCAATTCGTCGCCCGCGTCGTTTGGGATCTCCGATCCGCTGATCGTGAAACTCAAGTTGTTGCTGACCGCCACTGCCTTGTCCAGGCCGGTGGGACTGACGGAAATCGTCGGCGGGAAATCCGATGCGCCGCCGTCGTTGATACCCACCAGAGAGATGTCGTCGATATTCCAATAATAGCCATAGGCCTCTAAACTGGATACCGCCTTAAGCTGGATAGAAGTCACCCCAGCGGGGACAGCTATTTGAACCTTTGCTACACCATCGGCCACAACCCCGCCGCCATTGGCTGGAGCAAAGGTACGCGAAACACCCGCTGTGGTCGCAGCGATGCCGGTAGCATCGTAAGACCATACGGCGCCTGTGATGCTGTTTGCCACCACTTCATTTCCCATAACCGTAATATCCGCTGAGCCAGGATATGCCCCTCCATCCAAAGCCAAATACACACCCAATGTATCAGAAGACCAAATGCCAGCATTGTTATCGGTAATATTTGTACTGGTGGCGGATAGATATACCGTCATCACCACATCTGAATAGCTGGTAATATCCACCTCATCCAACTCCAATGTTTCACTCAATTCATCTGTCTCGCCTGGCTGCCAGGAATAGCTGCCTGTCCTGACGCGCTGGTTGGCCGGTGTGTCTGATGCACCCGCTGTGCTCAGCACATAGTTGGCCGCCGTGATACCCCAAGTATCCGATGCGGTACCCTCAAACCCCTGGAAGGCAATGTCACTTGGAGTACTGCCGTCGCCCACCGTGATGGTGATCGTCTCACTGCTGGTTCCATCAGCATCCACGGCCCAGAAGGTCGTCGTGTAAACACCCATCGGCCCGGCATCCGCCCAGGTGAATGTGCTGCTCGCCGTCGTGGCGTTCGTCACGCCCGGGAAGGTGGCGCCAGACGGCAGGTCGGTCGCGTACAGAGCGACATCATCGCCATCCAGGGTGTCGGAGGCCGACACGGAAAAGGTCAGGGTGTTGCTCCACACGACAGCCTTGTTGCCTACCGTCGCCAGCACGGGCGGCTGGTTCTCGAGAGCGACTTCGGAAATATCAGCATTGTCGATGTGTTCAAAACTCGGATACAAGCCATAGGCATCCCGATTTCCTTGAAACTTGATCAACTTTTGAAAATTTGATGAATCAGAGGACAATCCCCACGTGGTCCGGCCGCCATCGGATTCCAGTTTCACCTGTAGGCAATTATCCACATCCGACTCGCTATCGTTGTCTGCGCAGCTAATGCTGTAATCGCTGGTCCAAGGAGAATCAAAGTTATTATATGCCCCACCGACAATATAGCCCTTTGCCCAGTATTCAGTTGCGCTCTCGCTCAGCGCGAGCGCTTCGGCAATCGTGTACGGATCATTTTCTGTTCCGCTACCGGCCCAAGCCAATCCTGATATCATGAGAACGGTCATTATACTGATCAGAAGAATTTTTTTCATAGCGGCGACTCCAAGAGGTGGATGAGGAATTTGTTAATACTCTATTAACGGTAAAATTTACCTTTCAGGGGCCCCCGCTGGCAAAGGGAAATCCCCCCCTAGAATAGAGCGTTTTACCCTGTTTTGCTGTCCTCGCCTCATTCAGCGGCGAGATGCAGTCCTAAGGGATCCAAGCCGCCCATTAAACCCCTCCATCAAGCCAATCCAGCCCAACCACCAATTTTTTACTAAAAATCATCATATTTAAGGATTTTTGCCCCATTTATACTGATTTATGGCATTTTTTAGTCATTTTTGAAGGGATTTTGACCCACTTTTTGATATTTTGATCTATTTTTTTCACAAGAGCGACCCAAAGAGACACTTCCATCTTTTTGCCCCCCTTCAATGCACCCGGAACTATGCCGGGAAGCCTTCCTATCGGCTCAGAGCAGAATCGAATCTAGCCGTCCACTGGATGGGTGGGGGTTTCGAGGATTAATTGCATGAAGACCAGATCGCGCCATTCGCCGAACTTGAACCCGGCGTGACGGATCGTGCCTGCATCCGAAAAGCCGAAGGATCTGTGCAGCGCCAGGCTGACGGCATTGCCGGCATCGATCGCGCCAACCAGCACATGCAGATCCTGCCGGACCGCCTTCTGGATGAGACGCTCCATCAGCGCCCGCCCGATGCCCTTGCCACGGGCCGCGGTTCTCACATGAATAGAGTGCTCGACTGAGTACTTATAGGCCGCCCAGTTGCGGAAGACTCCATAGGTGGCGAATCCCAGCAGGTCGCCGGCCTCATCCACCGCCCCCAGCACCGGAAATTCACCTTCTTCCTTGGCTCGGAACCACTCCACCATGTCCTCCGGTGTTCTCGGATGATAATCATAGATGGCCGTGGTGTGGACAATCGCATCGTTGAGAATCTCCCGAATCTCTCCGGCGTGGTCTTCCGCTGTGCACTCAATCAACTGCATCGTTTTTTCTCCAATGATCGGTCTCTGTCGACTTCCTACCCTACCCCGAAAACTTCGCGAGACAAGTCCTGGACGGACTGTTATTCTCTATCCGCATGAGCCTTGAAGACATCCTCTGTACGCGATGCGGTCTGTGCTGCGACGGGACCCTGCTGGATGATGCTGAACTTTCCGGAGAAGCAGAGGCGGACCGGATGGAGATTCTGGGCCTGGAAACAGAAGACGATGATGTCCCGGTCCTCCCCTTCCCTTGCACGGCGCTGGATAGGACCACATGCCGTATCTACCCCTATCGACCCGGGTGCTGCCGGACCTTTGAATGCAAACTGCTTCAGGACACCCAAGCCGGCAGGCTCAGTCTGAAGCAGGCCAAACAGCGCATCCGCCGGGCCCGAACCCAGGCCGCCCGACAACACAGGCTGCAGGCCCATATCCGGAAATATTTTCTGCCCTGACCCGCCGGCTTGCGAACGGAGCCTTTTGCGGTCACCCGGCATTATCCACACGACAGAGCCCAAGTGACCTGCTATTCTCAGCGCATGAAAGCCACCTCCCTCTTTCGACAGGCTGTTCTCCCGGTCTGTACCGTTCTTTGCGTGTGGGGGCTGAGCATTTCTGCATACGCCATCGATTTCGCCTTTCAGGATCCGGCCTTTTCTTTCGAATCCGTCCGGGCGCTGGGCTATGCCGTCAGCGGCGGGGCCGACATCGGCGAGGTGTTGCACACCGTCCACCGCATTACGGAAGGCGATGACGAAAGCTGGTACCGGGAATGGTTCCAGACCGCGCAGGATCGGGAAGCTGCGGCCCGCGAGTTCCATGAGACCGGCCACAGTGACAGCGCGCGCCGGGAGCTGCTGCGGGCCTCGGCCTACTACCGCTGCGCCGAGTTCTTCCTCCACACCCGCACCAATGACCTACGGATTGTCGGTGTCTCCAAAACAGGACGCGATTGCTATCACCAGGCAGCGGCCCTTTCCCCAACCCCGATCCAGCCGGTGGAGATTCCGTTCGAAGGCACCACGCTGCCGGGCTACCTCTGCCTCGTGGATGACTCCGGCGAAAAACGGCCGCTCCTGATTGTGCATACCGGATTCGACGGCACCGGCGAGGAGCTGTATTTCAGCACGGCATTCTTCGCGCTACAGCGCGGCTGGAACGTGCTGATTTTTGAAGGTCCCGGACAGGGCCGTGTCATCCGGGAACAGAACATCCCCTTCCGCCCGAACTGGGAAACGGCCGTGACGCCCGTGGTGGACTTCGCCCTGACGCTACCCCAAACCGATCCGGATAAAATCGCCCTGATGGGCATCAGCTTCGGCGGCTATCTCGCTCCGCGTGCCGCAGCTTATGAAAAGCGGTTGGCGGCCTGCATTGCCAATGGCGGTGTCTTTGATTTCCACAAGGTGGCGGGGCTCACACCGGAAGATGAAGAAACACTGGAGAGCCCCGAAGGCCGGCAGGCCATGAATCAGGCGATTGAATCGCAGGCAGCCACTAACACCAATCTGCGCTGGTTCTTCGCCAACGGTCAGTTCACCTTCCATGCGGACAGCCCCGCCGACTGGCTCCGAATGACCCGGCCCTATACCCTGACCAACGTGGCCGGACAAATCACCTGCCCTATCCTGATCTGCAACTCCGAGGATGATTCCCAGATGACCGGACAGGCCCAGGCGCTCTATGATGCCATAACCAACGCCCCGAAGACCTTCCTGCTCTTTACCGAAAAGGAAGGCGCCGAGGAACACTGCCAGATGGGAGCCATCCAGGTTTCCAACGAGCGAATTCTCGATTGGCTGAGCGATACCTTCGCCGCAATCGGAAAGGAACCGGAATGAGAAAACTACTTTCCCTGATGCTGACCCTCACCCTGTTCAGTTGCACCCTGCAAGCCGCCGCCAAACCGCACATTGTGGTGCTGGCCACCGGCGGCACCATCGCCGGGGCGCAAAGTAGCAAAGAACAGGCTGGCTATACCGCCGGCTCTTTCAGCGTGGACAATCTGATTCAGGCCGTTCCCCAACTCAAGGATCTGGCCGACCTGAGTGGCGAACAGGTGGCTAACATCGGCAGCCAAAACATGAACAATGAGGTATGGCTCCAGCTGGCAGCCCGCGCTCAGGCGGTGCTGGCCCGGGACGATGTGGACGGTGTGGTCGTCACTCACGGCACCGACACGATGGAAGAAACCTCCTGGTTCCTCGATTTGGTCATTCGCAGCGACAAGCCCATCGTCTTTGTCGGTTCCATGCGGCCGGAAACCGCCATCAGCGCCGACGGCCCGGCGAATCTGTACAACGCGGTGGCCGTCGCGGCGCATCCCGAAGCGGGCAAGCGCGGCGTGCTGGTGCTGATGAATGATGACATCCATTTCGCGCGGGAAATCACCAAACACAATACTACGCATCTGAACACGTTCCGTTCCTTCAACCGCGGGCGGGCAGGAACCGTCAACACCGGGACGGTCCACTGGTTCAACAGCCCCACCACCCCGCAGACCGCCAATTCAGCATTTTCGCTCGACGGCGTGACCGAACTGCCGCGCGTCGAAATCGTCTATTCCTATGCCAACCTCGGCCGCGAGCGGATTGATTTTCTCGTCGAGAAAGGAGTGAAAGGCATTGTGCTCGCCGGAGTCGGCGATGGCAACACCACCGACCCCGCGCTGGCCGCGCTGAGTAATGCGGTCCAGAAGGGTGTTGCCGTCGTGCGCAGCTCCCGCACCGGCAGCGGGCTGGTCGTCCGCAATGTCGAAATCAACGATGACCAGATGGGCACCATCGCCGCGATGGAGTTCAACCCGCAGAAGGCCCGCATCCTTCTGATGCTGGCGCTGTTGAAAACCGACGATGCACAGAAAATTCAACAAACCTTTGCCACCTATTAAGTTCATTCGGTTCATCTTTGCGATTGCAGTTTCATTTCATTTCCCCAAAATTAGAATAATGAAATAAGGAGGGCATCATGACCGAAAACCAGTTCACGCAAGTCACCAGTCAATCGTGGTTCAGTCGCCTCGGTGGCGCCTTCAAGGGCGTTCTGTTCGGACTGCTCTTGTTCGTCATCGCCTTCCCTCTGCTGTCTTGGAACGAAGGCCGGGCCGTCAAACGCTACAAAACTTTGAAGGAAGGCGAAGGCCTGGTGGTCTCCGTGGCTTCTGATGCCGTTGATGCCATCAACGAAGGCGCGCTGATCCATGTGACCGGCAAAGCCGACACCCAGGTCACCCTGACCGATCCCGTCTTTGGCGTGTCCGCGCAGGCGCTCAAGCTGAACCGCGTTGTGGAAATGTACCAGTGGAAAGAGGACTCCGACAGCACCAGCAAGAAGAAGGTTGGGGGCAAAGAAGAAACCACCACCACCTATACCTATGCGAAAGTCTGGTCGCCGGAAGCCATGGACTCCTCGATGTTCCAGAAACCCGCCGGTCACGAGAATCCGACGGCCTTCGCGTACCAAGCGATTGAGTTGCTCGCCTCCCCGGTCTCGCTGGGAACCTTCACCCTCTCCCCCTCACTGGTGGAGATGATCAACAATCCCGAGGCACTGACTCTCAAGGCAGACACCAATTTTATCGCTCCGGAAGCTCTGAAGGGCATTGCCGAACAAAAGGGTAATCTCTTCTATGTCGGCAGCAACTCCTCCGCGCCCCAGATCGGTGACCTCCGCGTTTCGTTTGTCGAAACCGTCCCCACCAATATCAGCGTCATAGCGCAGCAGACCGGCAACTCCTTCATTCCCTATCAGGCGGAAGCCGGCGGACGGATCCAGTTGCTACAGGTCGGCACCCACACCGCCGATGAGATGATCCAGCAGGCCATCACAAACAATAAGATCATGACCTGGGCGCTTCGCGTGCTGGGATTCTTTCTGATGCTCTTCGGTCTGAACATGATCTTTAAGCCTCTCTCGGTTCTGGCGGATGTCCTGCCGATTCTGGGCAAGATTGTCAGCCTCGGCACCGGCCTGGTGTCCTTCCTGATCGCCCTTAGTTTTTCCACCCTCACCATCGCCATCGCCTGGCTGGTGTTCCGGCCGGTACTCGGTATCTCGCTGCTGGTGGTCGCCGGCGGCCTCACCGCCCTGATTCTCTGGAAACTGAAAAAGACTCCTGCGACCCCCGCCACCTAGGCGACTGCCCAGAATGGATGAAGAGAAGGCACCGGTGTCCGCCTGGACACCCTCGCAAGACATCCCGAAGCTGGAAGTGTACCCATGGGCCTTTGTTGGCGGATTGACTGTGATGTGGGGTCTGCTCTGGTTTTTCCTCTGGGCGACGATAGAGGGGACGGTCGCTTCGCTGGCGGTCGCCTTCGGGTCCCTGCAAAATTTACGCTGGCTTCCCCTGCTGGTGCCGGGACTGCTCCTCCTGGGGATCGGTAGTGCGGCATGGATTGCAGTTCAGCTGCGGAGTGACCGTAACTTCCCCCTTCCGGCGCTGGCCCTCGTTGTCCTGATACTCACCGCCTTTGCCCCCAGTGCGTTTTATATGGTGACGATGCTGAGCCGGATGACCCCCTACGAACTGACCCGCAACTCCACCTCTGTCTTTTTCCAGATGCTGCTGGGTGACGGCGTGCTGGATCAACTGGCCCTGCTCCTGTGCGGCGTGCTGGGGGGCATCGCCACCCGGCTTGCGCTGCGCTGGAAATATCCAGGCATCCAACCCTCGCTGAAGTTCTGGATTCCGGTGATCTGGCTCCTGGCGTTGGGCGGAGGGGGACCGATCGGATTCTTTTGTGGCACCGTGTTGGGTATTCTGTTCGCGGCCGGCCTCGGAACTCTTTTCACCGTCTACGCCTATCGGAAAACCATCGCGGACCGATTAGCTGAACAGCGCCGGGCATAAAAAAAAGGGCTTCGGAGAGTCCGAAGCCCGAAAATCGAAAGGACTGAAACTCAGTTCTTTTCGCGGAAGGTGATGCGACCCTTGGTCAGATCGTGCGGGCTGATTTCCATCGTTACCTTGTCGCCCGCAGTGATTTTGATGAAATGGCGGCGCATCTTGCCGGAAATATGGCCAAGAATCTCGTGGCCATTGGAGAGACGGACGCGATACATGGTGGCCGGCAATACTTTCATTACCTCACCATTCGCTGTAATTAGATCTGTTTCCTTAACCATAATTTCCGTACCGCTCCTTTTTCCAACTAGCCGCGAATCATAGCAGGGTGGCTGGAGTCGATGCAACCGCTATTCGCAACTGAATTCCGTCTCACAACCGTTTTGTCTGTTCAGCGGAGCAACGGTTTGCTTCACTTTTCCGAAACCGATGAGCACGAAATCCACAACTCCGATGATGATCCAATACCGTCAGGCCAAGGCGGAAATCGACCCCGGCACCATCCTCTTTTTCCGTCTCGGGGATTTCTATGAAATGTTCTTCGAAGACGCCGTCGTGGCCTCCGAGGTGCTAGGAATCGCACTGACCAAGCGGCAGGGCACACCGATGTGCGGCATCCCCTATCACGCCGCCGAGTTGTATCTGGCCAAATTGCTCCGCGCCGGAAAGAAAGTCGCCATCTGCGATCAGATGGAAGCCCCGACCAAAGGCAAAGGTATCGTCCGGCGCGAAGTCACCAGCATCGTGACACCCGGTACCGTTCTGACTGACTCCATGCTGGATGCGGCCCGCCCTAACTATCTGGCCGGTCTCCACAAAGAAGGCAAACAATACGGTCTCTCGATGCTCGACCTGTCTACTGGTGATTTTTGGATGGAAGAATCCGCTGACCCGGACGCCCTCTTTGACGACCTCGCCCGCTATTCCCCGCCCGAGGTGATCCTGCCCGAAGCGCTCTATAGCGACGAAGCCTTTCTGGCCGCACTGAATGCCTCTGGTGGATTCGCCTTGACGGCCCGCGAAGACTGGACTTTTGATCCACCCACCGCCGAGGATGGCCTCTGTCGACATTTCGGCGTGAAGTCACTTGATGGCTTCGGCGGCGAAGGCCACCCGGCCGCCGCCGGCGCCGCCGGTGCGCTGCTCTTCTACGTCACCCGCGACCTGCACCGCGATGCCGCGCACATCCGCCGCATCCGTTTCCGCGCCGCCAGCGATGCGATGATGCTCGATGAATCCACACTGGTGAATCTGGACCTCATCGCCAGCCGCGGTACGCAGCGCACCGATGTCCCTACCACCGTTCTCAAAGCACTCGACACCGCCAAAACCGCCATGGGCTCTCGACTCCTACGCGACTGGCTGGTCCGGCCCCTGCAGAATCTTGACGCCATCATCGCCCGCCACGATGCCGTCGATGCCTGGCTGCAGAAACGCCACGAACTGGAAGCCTTCCGCATCCTGCTCTCCGGCATCAAGGATCTGGAGCGTCTCCTCTCCCGTCTCTCGTCCGGCAGCGGCAACGGCCGCGATATCCGCGCACTGGGCATCTCGCTCGAAAAGCTGCCCGATCTGAAAGAGGCGCTTTCGCCCCATGATGCGGCGCGCCTGAAGGAGCTGAACACCGAAATCATCCGGCAGGATGATCTCGTAGATCTGATGACCCGCGCTCTGGTGGACGAACCCCCCATCACCTTCAAAGAAGGTGGTGTGATTCGCCCGGGCTACAATGCCGAACTCGACGAGTTGCGCTCCGCGGCCACCGATGGCAAACGCTGGATCGCCGAATTTCAGGCGCGCGAAATCGAGCGCACCGGCATCAAGTCGCTCAAAATCCGTTTCAACAAGGTCTTTGGCTACTTCATCGAGGTGACCAAGGCCAATCTGGCCCAGGTCCCCGAGGACTACCACCGCAAGCAGACCACGGTAAACAGCGAGCGCTTCATCACACCCGAGCTGAAGGAATACGAAACCAAAGTCCTCGGCGCGGAAGATAAAGCCATCGCGCTGGAGAATGAACTCTTCCTCGAACTGCGCCGGCAGGTCGTCGACCACACCTCCGCCATCCAGCAGACCGCCGCCGCCATCGCTGAAGTCGATGTGCTCGCCACCTTTGCGGAACGCGCCCTGGCCTGCCGCTATGTGCGCCCAACCATGACCGCCGACCGCACGCTCGACATCCGCGAGGGTCGCCATCCTATCGTCGAGCTCCTCCCTGAGTCCGGACGCTTTGTCCCTAATGACACGCTCCTCGACTGCACCGACAACCAGCTGCTCATTATCACCGGTCCCAATATGGCCGGGAAATCCACCTACATCCGTCAGGTTGCGCTGATTGTCATCATGGCGCAGATGGGCGGGTTTGTGCCAGCCGCCTCCGCCGAGATTGGCGTAGTGGATCGCGTCTTCACCCGGGTCGGTGCCGGCGACGACATCGCCCGCGGGCGCTCCACCTTCATGGTCGAGATGCAGGAAACCGCCAACATCCTGAACAATGCGACATCCCGCTCGCTGATTGTCCTCGATGAAATTGGACGCGGCACCAGCACCTTCGACGGCATCTCCATCGCATGGTCTGTGGCCGAATATCTCCATAACCACGAAGAAGTGAAAGCCAAGACCCTTTTCGCAACGCACTATCACGAGCTGACCGACATCGCCCTCACCTTCTCCGGTGTGAAGAACTACAATGTCCTCGTCAGCGAAAAAGACGACCGCATCGTTTTCCTGCGTAAGATCGCCCCCGGTGCCGCCGACAAGTCCTATGGGATCCAGGTCGCACGCCTCGCCGGCCTCCCGCAGGAAGTCATCGCCCGCGCCAAGGAGATCCTCGCCAACCTCGAAGAAGGCGAACTCGGCGAAACCGGTCAGCCCAAACTCGCCAAGGCCCGCCCCCGACGCGGTAAACCCGACAATGACGACCAGCTCTCCCTCTTCGGAGGGGAATAAGAAAACATCAGCCTCTCACAAAGGGTTCTGATGGAAGAGTCACAACGCACAAATAACGAACCCGACAAGCCGCGACTTTCTGCCAAAGAGAGTAGCCTCCATCTGGTTCAGATTCACAATATCCGCCTATATATGGCGAATCCGTGAGAAGGTTGTATATTCTAGACTTGCGTACACCCCAACCGACTGGATGAACATGAAGATACGAAAGCCACTGTGCCGCCTGAATCGCCATGAAATGGAAGACCATCTGGACGATCTTGCAGAGATGGCTTCCCAGGCGAGTCACATCTGCCGGAAGTGCGCCAGAGTTTCGACAAAGAAGAAACATCTGTGCAAACCCATGAAATTAAACTCAACCAAGAATGAATGACAGATGGGGTATCCGGATCCCGTCGATCCTTTCGTTCTCCTTTGTTGTGCTTCCCTGAATGTGTTCAGATTTCGATAGCAAACAAGCCATTGTGACGGTTTAAGCCTCGTTTCGCTTGTTTTTTGAGCTGAGGAATCGCCCTCAACCTCTCCTTCCGAGGAGCCAATCCAATCCCCATACCCCTCTTGGATACCATCATTTTTCTGAAATTGGGCTCAAAAACATCCGAGGGTCAGGCGGTCTTATGGATGCGCGAGCGGACGTCGTTGACGATCATGTAGAGGGACGGGACGAGCACCAGGGTGATGAGTGTGGCAAAGAGGATGCCGAACCCGAGAGAGATGGCCATCGGGACCATGAAGCGCGCCTGCATGGAGGTCTCGAAGATCATGGGGGTCAGGCCCAGGAAGGTTGTGAGCGTGGTGAGCATGATCGGCCGGAAACGCCGCACCCCGGCAGAGGCGATGGCATCGTGGGCGCTGGCGCCCTCCGCCCTCTTTCGGTTCGCAAAATCAATCAGGATGAGGGAGTCATTCACGACCACCCCGGACAGCGCGACAATCCCCATCATACTCATGATACTGAGGCTGTAGCCCATGATAATGTGGCCGATGACGGCGCCGACAATCCCGAAGGGAATGCTGACCATGATGATGAGGGGCTGGATGTAGCTGCGGAACGGAATGGCCAGCAGCGCATAGATGACGATGACGGCGATGGAAAATCCGACATAGAGCACGCTCATGCTATCGGCGAAGTCAGCCTGGCGGCCTTCATAGCCGAAGCTGAGACCGTGATATTTGTCCATCAGCGCGGGCAGCGTGTTTTTCTCGACCTCTTTGAGAATGCGGTCGCTTTCCTTGATGGGGCTGACGTTGGCCTTGACCATGATGGTGCGGCGGCCTTCGCGGCGCTCAATGGAAGAATAGGCGCGGCCGCGTTCGACGGTGGCGACTTCGGCCAACGGCACGTCCGTGCCGGCGGGGGTTCGGATGAGAAATTCTGCGATATCCTGTTCGGAAATGCGTTCCTCTTCGGGGAGGCGCACCTTGACGGTGACTTCATTCCGGCCGCGCTGCTGGCGCAGGGCTTCGCTCCCATAGATGGCATTGCGGATCTGATAAGCGATGCCGGCGGAGGTCAGGCCGAGGCTCAGGCCTTCGGGTTTCATACTGAAACTCAGCTGTTGCTTGCCTTCAGCAAATCCGTCATAGGTGTCGGTCACCGGTCCATACAGAGCCAGGGCCTCCGCGAGTTCGACACCCGCCTGCTGCAGCGCCGCAGAATCAGTATGGCTCAGCTCCACCGTGATGGCGGCACCGGAGCCGGGGCCTCCGCGATCGGACTCAAACTGAAGCGCATCGATTCCGGGAATCCGCCCTGTATTCTGACGCCATTTCGTTACGAATTCCTGGGTGCTGAGCGGACGATCATCCGGGGAAGGCAGCACGGCATAGACTTCAATGACATGCGAGCCGGACACGCCGTTATAGTTCCCGCCGATATGTGCGGAGACGCCCTTCAGCAGGTGGTTATCGAATTCGGCATCCACGTCACGGGCCGCGGCTACCAGCCGGTCCCGCACTTCCAGAGAGCGGGCCACGGGCGAGCCATAGGGCAGCACGGCGGTCACGACCGCATAATCCTGCTCCACCTTGGGCATCAGAATCATCCCCAGCCGATTGCTGGCGACATAGCCAATCGTGAGCACCAGCACGCCGATGGATAGGGCCACCGCCAGATAGCGACGATTCAGCACCTGTTCGATAAAGGGGGCATAGCGCCGCTGAATCAGATTGGAAAACCAATGGCTGAAGCGCTGCTGATGCACATGAATCCATTGGCTGAGCTCGCCGCGCTCACGGTTGGCACTGTGGCCCAGATGGGACGGCAGCACAAACAGGCACTCGATGAGAGAGAAGGAGAAAGCGGTGACCACCACGGCCGGAATGACGCGCCAGATTTTGCCCATTACGCCGGGGATGAACATCAGCGGCAGGAAGGTCACGATATTGGTCAGGACGCTGAAGGTGACGGGAATAGCCACTTCCCGGGCCCCGGCGACGGCGGCCTGGATAAACGGCATGCCGCGCTGGTGATATTCGTAGACATTCTCGCCGACCACGATGGCATCATCCACCACGATGCCGAGGGCGATCAGAAAGGCAAACATCGAAATCATATTGATCGACACCCCGAATGCCGGGAGCATCATGATGGTGCCGAGGAACGAAATGGGAATGCCCATGGCCACCCAGAAAGCCAGACGGGTCTCCAGAAAGAAGCCCAGCAGTACCAGTACCAGCACCAGACCAATCGCCCCGTTGCGAATCAGCAGCTCGGCACGCGCGCGATACACATCGGCCATGTCATACATCACCGCATAGCCGACACCCGGGGGCAGCTCGCTCTGCAGCTCCTCAATTTTCTTGCGCACGGCATCGGACACGGCAATCGGTGTCTGTTTCCCGACGCGGTACACATCCATCGAAATGGCCTGCTTCCCGTCATAGGTGAAGACATCATCCGTATCTTCAAAACCATCCACCACCTCGGCCAGATCCCCGAGACGGACCGAACCGCCGGTCACCGAACTGACAATCGGGATGGCCTCGAAGTCGATGCCCAGATCCCGTCGATCCTGCATCCGGATCAGAATTTCCCCGCTCTGCGTCCGGATGCCCCCCCCCGGCAGTTCCATGGCGGATCGGCGGATCTGATCGGAGATCTCGGCCAGGGTCAGGCCATATTTCTGGAGTGTGGATTGCGAGACCGAGATGCTGATTTCATAAGGCTTGGTGCCAGACAGCTCCACTTGAGTGATATTGTCGTCCTGCAGGAGCTCTTCCCGAACCTGTTCCGCGAGGGTCATCAGGCTTTTCTCGGGCAGGTCGCCATACAGCACCGAACTGATGACCGTTCGCTTGCGCGCGGCCAGCTCAATCTGGGGTTCCTCGGCTTCTTCCGGCAGCGTGGTGACCCGATTCACTTCCTGCTGCACATCCTGATAGACCTTCTGACGGTCCGCCCCGGTCAGCATCTCGACCTGCACCGAACCATGCCCTTCATGAGCGAGGGAAGAAATCTCATCGACCCCATCCACCCCCCGGACAGCTTCTTCCAGCGCCAGCACGATGCCCCGTTCCACTTCCTCGGGACTCGCCCCGGGATAGGAGACCGATATATTCACCACATCCCGCTCAAAATCCGGAAAGACCTCCTGCTTGATCGTCTGCAGAGACAGCCATCCACCGACCAGCAGCAGGACCATCAGCAGGTTGGCGGCGACCGGATTGTGAACCATCCAGGCGATGGGACCGCGTTTTTCTGAAAAATCAGTGGGCGTTGTCATGTTACTTCTCCGGATGAGAGGTCGGCGAATCAGACGGGGCAGATGGCGGGCCCGCTGGAGGACCGGCCGGCGGCGGTGTTGCGGTCTCTGTGGTCAGCAGCAGGTCCTGTGCGGGAACCGCCAGATCGCTCACGACCAGCTGTTCACCTTCCTGAAAACCATCCCGGACCACCACCACATCCCCATTGCTCCAGATCGGTTCCACATCCCGGATCTCCAGACGGTTGTCCTCCTTCATAATCCACACCGACCGGCCTTCATGGAAGGCATTGCGCGGCAGCACAAACACATCCTGCAGCATCACACCGTCAAGAATCACCTCGACATGCGATCCCAAAATCAGAGACTGGCGGTCTTCAGATGAAGCCAACGGATCAGGAATGGCCACCAGCACCTGCGCCAGACGACCGTTTTCTTCCAGTTGGGCGTCCAGCTTCTTGATCGACCCTTCCCACGCGGAACCACCCTGGACTTCGATGCGAGCTGAAGAGCCCTTGTCACCGGAACCCGCCGGCAGGGTCAGCCAATGCAGATCCCGGACCGGCAGCGTGGCCTCAACCCAGAACTCATCGGTTCCTGCGAGAGTTCCCAGCATCGTCTGTGCCGACACCTGGGCGCCCACATCCACCGAACGGGTCAGGACCACGGCATCAAACGGCGCCTTCACCTCTGTACGCGCCAGATTGAGTTCGGCCTGCCGCAGCGAAGCACGGGCCGCTTGCAGCGAGGCCGCGGAAGCCTTCAGATGCGGCTTACGCAGAATCAGGTTCTCCTGTTCCTGCGGGAGGTCCTCCCGGGAATCAATCAGTTCCCATTCATGCTGAGCAACAGTCTGCATGCCCTGCTCCTGAGCATGACTCAGCTCAACCTGCGCCAGCTCACTTTGGCGAAGTTGCAGCGCGAGTTCATAATCTTCCGGATCCAGCTTCAGGATGGTGTCACCGGCCGGAATCCGGCCGCCCGGCAGAAAGGCCTCACTCATCGAAATCACTTCCCCACTGACGCGAGCCTGCAGCGAAATCGAGCGGGCTGGAATCACCGTGCCGCTGGTGATCAACTGCACCGGCTGCTGCGTCTTCTGCAGCGCCCGCACGGTCACCTGCGCGGCATACTCCTGCATTTCCTTCGGCTTGGGCCTCGGGCGGGTCTTAACCAGGATCACGGCGCCGAGAACGGCCAATGCGACCACCAGAACAGGCAGCAGAGCTTTGAATAACTTTTTCATGGGGTGTCCTTTTCTTCTTTCATGGGAGCCGGATGGGGTTGACGGGTCCAGCTGCCTCCCAGGGCGCGATAGAGACTGATCCGTTCGCTATACAGCACCTGCCGCCCGCGGATGACGTCCTGCTCCAGCCGCTGCACGGAAGTCAGGGCGGCCAGCACATTCAAATAATCGATACTTCCGTTCCGATAGCGGGTCTGCGCCTCCTTGAGCGCCGTCTTGGCAAACCCGAGCTCCTTCTGAAGCGTCTCCAGATAAGCCTGCTGGCGGTCTTCCCGGACCCATGCGTTTTCCACCTCGGTGATGGCCTGCAGGACGGTTTCCTTGTAGGCCGAAATCTGCTCATCCTGTACGGCCTGCGTCCGCATCACCTCCGCGCTGCGGCGCCCCCCGTCGAAAATCGGGGCGGTGAAGCCCGCGGCCAGATTCGCCAGCCAGTTGTCGAACAGATCCGCAAAGGCATCCGACTGATAGCTCGCGGATCCGGACAGACGCACCGCCGGCAGGCGATCGGCCTTGGCCGCCGCCAGGCTCCAGCCCGCGGCTTCGAGGCGAAGCGCCGCCGCCTGGATGTCTGGGCGGTTGGTCAGCAAATCTGCGGGCAGACCCGTGGCCGGCAGCGGCGGTAAGGCCGGGTAGGCGTCTCCGCTGAGCGAAAGATCCGAGGCAAAGGGCTGCCCCAGCAGGACATTCAACTGATTCGTCAGCACCCCAATGGCCGATTCCACCGGCGGAATCTGGGATTCCGTGGCGGCCGCCGTCTGCCGCTGCTGGACCACATCCAACGCCGTGGCCTGACCGCTTCGATTCCGCAGTTCCAGCAGTTCGACGAGGGTGTGGTTCGTCTCCAGCTGCTTCTGGAGCAGTTCCAGCTGCGCCTGGCTGGACTGCAGCTGAAGCCACTGTTCGGCAATCTGGGCCGAAATGGTCATCCAGGCGGTTGCCAAATCGTACCGACTGGCCTGATAGCCGCGGCTCGCTACATTCCGGGTCGAGCGAACCCGCCCCCACAAATCGAGCTCATAGCTGGCCGCTACCCCACCCAGGCTGTAGCTTTCGATATCGGTGGTATTCCCGGCCTCCGGATTCACCGGTGAGTCCGTATACTGGCGGGTCGCGGAGGCGCTCCCCTGCACCGACAGCTCCGGCCAGAGCGCGGCACCGGCCTTCAGCGCCTGCGCTTCCGCCTGTCGCATCCGGGCTTCCGCCTGCACCACGGAGAAATTCTGCGTCAGCGCCAACCCCATCAGGCGATCCAGGTCCGTACTCTGAAAATCCTGCCACCAGAGCGGCGCAGATGATTCCGCGGAACCCGGCACTGAATAGGCTTCGGGTAGCAGGTCCGCGGCGGCTTCCGTGGCTTGCTGGAGATCAGGCTTGAACATGACACAGCCGCTTCCCAGCGGAATCAGCAACAGGAGGGTCAGCCCGGCAAGACGTGCAGTGGTTTTCATCGGCTGGCTTCCTTCTGGATGAGTCGTTTCACGGCCTTCAGGCCGCCAAGGATATAGGTCTGTGTCTGCCGCGTCAGTTGCGCGAGGTCGTCGGAGTCGAGCTGGAGTTTTTGATGATGGCGCATCTGGCCGGCCATCGGCATGAACCCCATGATGGCGCTCACCGCGCTTTCAATTTGGAACGGGGTGGCCTCCGGGCCCAGATAGGCGGCGACTTTCCGGTTGAACTGTTTCCGGACCCGGACCAGGAAGGTTTTCACCACCTCATCGAAATAGACAGACTGATTATGGATTTCATTATGAATCAGGAGGGGAAACCATCCGCCGGGACCATCGGAAAACATCATCTTGATCCGCTGCTGAACCACACTACGCAACCACTCTTCCGGCGGCAGAGACTCATCGATCGGTCCGTCCACCTCTTCAGCCAGACGGGCGGCATAGGTCCACGCGGCGATATACAACTTCCCCTTGCTGCCGAAATAATAATTCACCGAGGCGATGTTCGCATCCGCCTTCCGGCAGATTTGCTGCACGGTCGTGTCCTGGAACCCCTGATGCGCAAAAAGCTCGCAGGCGCCATGGAGAATTTTTTCCTCGGTTGTGCTTCCGTTGTCGGAAGTCCCCTTTGAATGTTGTATTAAAATATCCATTTCAAATGCCTGTTTGATTTCCAGAAAGTACACCGGCTCTTCTCAACTGTCAACCGCCGGAAATCTGTTTTTGGATATTGAAAGCTGACAGTCCCGGCTCCTGTTGCTATGATGACAGCCAATGAGCGCAAGGGCTGAGCCAATCAAATCGGCGGGGAGAATGATTCCATGAGGATGCTCCTGAAACGATGGATGCTTTATCTGCTGCTCCCTGCCGCTTTAGTCCTGTTATTCGTACCCCTCAACACGACCCTTTCGGAACAAGTCGAACGGGAAACCGTCTTTCTGGGTATCACAGAGACGCTTTCGTCTCCGCAACCCGCAGAGGAGGAGGCTCCGGCAGCAGCCGGCACCGAGGAGGCCGTCTGGCAAGAACTGAAACGGCAACAGGCAGCCTTGTCCTCACAGTTTTCCAATGAAACCACCGTCACCAATACGGCAGGAGTGCCAATCGTCCAGGAAGAGGCCTTCTCAACGGCTCCCGCTCTCCAGGAAGCGGTCGAGAGCCAAACAACCCGCCTTCGCCTCTGGTCGAAGGAACAACTCGACTCTACCCCGCTCGAGGAGGTCCCCATAGAAGAATGGGCGGCTTTCGAGGAAACTTTCACGGATCAGGGCCGTTTCCAGTTCGGGAACTGGATTTTCGTCGGGCATACGGAATCGGCCCCGGCTCAGATCCAGGTGGAAGTGAATCACCTCAAGACCGGATGCAAACTGCTGGGAGGGCTCTGCCTGATCCTGAGTCTGCTTGCCTTGTGCCGACTCTACACCCCGCCGACCAACGGCATTCGAGTCGGCAAGCGGAGCGCAATCATCCTATGGGATGTCATTATGATCGGGATCGGAACCGTATTCATGTGGATGGCGATTGATTTCATCCTCCACAAAACCTTCGGAACGGAATGGTGGGGCGGAGATGAGATGATGGCGGGCATGGGGGTTTTCTGGATGGTTCTCGTTGCCCCGCTGATGGCGTTCATCACAACAGCCACCGCCAGCCAGACCCTGTGGATTACCCAGGATGGCATTGCCCTGAAGGGCCTGACGGGAATGCACCCCCTCCCCTGGTCCGAAGTGACCGACATCCATCTGGATGGAATCCGCGGCCCCCAAAGCGCCACGGGGGGATTTCCCTCTAAAACCGTCATGCGACATCTGATCATCTCCGGGGAATCCGATTCCCTTCGTATTCTGGAGCCTCCGTATACATCCACCAAAAAGGAGATTCTTCAGGCCCTGGAAACCTATGCGCCCTCAGAATTGAAAGAAGGCCTCGCCGCCCTCATGAAAGAATGGAGTTCGTTATGGTGAATCGAATGAGACTTCCCCTTTTTCTCCTGCTTCTCAGCATCGCGGGGAATGCCATCGCCATGGCCCCCCGCCCGATTCAGCCAGTGGTCCCGATGGAACTCGTCCGCGCCATACAGGATCCGGAAACCGGTGCGGTCATCGTCGAATGGGTGGTGCCTCACATTGATACTGTGGGCCCGCTGGATCGGCTGGAGTTGCTGATTCTCGACGACAATGGGGAGGCCATATTCGGGGCGATGCAGAACCTCGCAGACCGATGCGATCCCGTCCCGCCCCGCGCCTTCGGCGTCATTTTGGACCCGACCCGTGACGACCGCTCCATTAAGAATGTCGCCAGCGCCGGTATCCAGGGCCAATGGGACCAGGAATCCCCCGGGGGAACACTGCTGGAGCAAAGTGTCAGCGGAGTGAGCGGAGGCAACCTCGGCATCGCCTTCTGGATCGAACCCGGCGACTGGAAATCCGGCACCTTCATCATCGCCGTCCGCGCCATCCGGAAGAAAGGCCGAACGGAACCGTGGCGGAATCTGACAACCGTCGAGGTGTCCGCCACTAAGCCGGCGTCAGAGCTTTGCCAGGTGAAACCTCTGTTCATCAGCAGTGGCGGCCCCGATCCCGCCGGCTTCATCCAAACCGTCACCCTCATCCGCTATGAGAAACAGCCCCAGGATGAAGGAGTGGTCATGAAACGCTGGGCCGGCGACACCAGCGGCGACTTCAAAACGGTCGAAATCGAGAGGCGCGAACTAAAACTCAGCGACTTGTCCGATGGGCAGGTTCTACTGAAACCCGGCCTCTATCAGTTCAAACACAATTCCGTCTCCGGCATGCCCCCGTCCGGGTTCTATGGGCAAAGCCGCTTTTTCACAATCAAGCCCGGCCAGAAAACCCTCGAAGTTCCCGTCCGCCTGAACGCCGCCATCTAGGAGATAGTCATGAAACGATTCGTATGCCATCTGCAGCTTAGCTTAATCTTGATTCTGACGGGCATCTCCATGATGACCACTGCCGCAAACGCTGAGCCAGCCCCAAAGCTAAAAACACTGTATTGTGCGGATGGTTTGATATGGCGTGCCAAGCCTGGCGAGACGAAGAAATTGAGCATCATTGCGCAATTTACTGATGGCAGCTCGAGAGACGTTACAACTGAGTGCAAGTGGTGGGTTCTCGACAACTCAAAAGGCGGTCCAAAACTCACGTCAGGTGATGGCATGTACAAGGCTCGTGGGCCAGCACCTCAAGAATATTCGATTGTGGCTTTTTTTGATGCTGATCTAGATCAGAGATACGATGGGCCTGGTGATGGCCAGGTAGACATTCGTGTGGAGGTGCCTGCCCCAGAACTAAAAAATCTATATTGTGCGGATGGTTTGATATGGCGTGCCAAGCCTGGCGAGACGAAGAAATTGAGCATCATTGCGCAATTTACTGATGGCAGCTCGAGAGACGTTACAACTGAGTGCAAGTGGTGGGTTCTCGACAACTCAAAAGGCGGTCCAAAACTCACGTCAGGTGATGGCATGTACAAGGCTCGTGGGCCAGCACCTCAAGAATATTCGATTGTGGCTTTTTTTGATGCTGATCTAGATCAGAGATACGATGGGCCTGGTGATGGCCAGGTAGACATTCGTGTGGAGGTGCCTGCCCCAGAACTAAAAAGCCTCCATGCAAATTCGAGGATATGGCAGGCCAAGGCTGGAGATATATTGCAATTTATCATCACCGCAACATTTGATGATGGCACAACGAGAGACGTTACAACTGAGTGCAAGTGGTTGGCTATCGACAACCCAAAAGTCGGTGATGCACACAAAATAATCATATCAAGTGATGGCGTCTTCAAGGCTCGCGGTCCAGCACCTAAATCGTATGAGATTGTGGCTTTTTTTGATGGTGATCTAGATCAGAAATACAATGGACCCGGTGATGCCCAGGTAGACATTAGTGTGCGTGTGACAGCCCCCAAGCTGAAAAAACTACATTCCGAGCATGGTGGGGTATGGAAT
>CAZGMQ010000038.1:0-29192 GCA_964526745.1 uncultured Verrucomicrobiota bacterium | reverse complement strand
TAATTCTCTCCATAACAATCGGTTGCAACACAAAAACATTTTTCGGTGGCATCATACCATGGAAAATGGACAATCCTCTCGCTAATCTCCGGTGAATCGATACGATAATGCATAGCTCCGATGGAACGTATGAAAATCAACCGCACCATTCTAATCCTGTGCCTGTTGGGTTGGCTCTGTGCCTTCTCGACGGCCCATGCGCTACCGGTCGTGGAGTGGGGAACAGTTGGCTATCACTGGAATGGGGGAGACTTTTCTTTTGCTACAACGTTGAGGGGTAATCCTGGGTCTGGTGCTGCTATTTGGGGAGTTTCGGGTCATCTGATTGGTGGTGACCCAAA
This sequence comes from uncultured Verrucomicrobiota bacterium, assembly GCA_964526745.1. GTDB lineage: Bacteria > Verrucomicrobiota > Kiritimatiellia > CAIQIC01 > Lenti-01 > Lenti-01. The sequence continues at coordinate 28,851 of CAZGMQ010000038.1, read as the reverse complement.
CATTACTATGATTGCAGACAATGGAACTGTGGGTATTGCTCATCAATGGTTTGAGGTTACTTATGGTGAGCTTATATCTGATGGAACAGCTGCTGTTTCCGATCCATTTGCCACAGTTGTAGGAATTCCGGAGTTTCACTCTATATATTTGGAACCTAATCAGCCGTTTTATCTGGGCTTTCAATTAGGTGGGTATGCATCTTCTGGAGGAGTGACTGAATTTGGATGGGCAGAGCTGCTATATGATGGAACAGAGGTGAGCATGGTTTCGAGCGCCTCAGAACGAACGGGGCTGGGGATTTATGCGGGGACGGGCAATGCCGTTCCGGAGCCGGCAACGATGGGGTTGATTCTGGTGGGGGCATTGGGTCTGGCCTGGCGAAAGCGGACGCGTTGAGCCGCTTTTGATTTCAAGTCGCAACTAAACGTATATAGGGGTGTTGGTTCATTGACTTTACAGGGGTGAACGGGTAGGTTTTGTCGTCTTAAGAAGGATTGTGGAGTCATTTAATGAGTAACGAATTGAGCAGTTTAGAGACGATGCGACACAGTGCCGCCCACGTGATGGCCGCGGCGGTGCAGAACCTGTGGCCGGATGCCCTTTTTGATATCGGTCCCTCCACGGCCGATGGCTTTTATTATGATTTCGAGCTGAAGCACCGGCTGGCGGTGGAAGATTTCAAGGCCATCGAGGCCGAAATGAAGAAAATCATCAAAGAAAACCACCCGTTTGTCCGCGAGGAGAAGACCCGCGACGAAGTGATGGCGATGATGAAAGAGCGCGGCCAGACCTATAAGTTGGAGCGGTTGTCCGACATTCCCGAAGGCGAAACCATCAGCCTGTATTCCTGCGGCGATTTCACGGACCTGTGCCGCGGCCCACACGTCGAAACCACCCGCGACATCAAGGCCTATAAGCTGCAGTCGGTCGCCGGCGCGTATTTCCGCGGCGACGAAAAGAACGCGATGATGCAGCGCCTGTACGGCACCGCTTTTGAGAACAAGGGCGACCTGGCGAACCATTTGAAGATGTTGAAAGAGGCCAAACTGCGCGATCACCGTGTGATTGGGCGCGATTTGGATTTGTTCAGCATCCAGGAGACGGTGGGCCCCGGCCTGGTGCATTGGCACCCTAAGGGCGCGCGAATCCGTTCGATTATTGAGGATTTCTGGCGTCGCGAGCATTATCGCAATGGCTATGAGATGGTGGTTACGCCGCATGTGGGTCGCGCCAACCTCTGGGAAACCTCGGGGCATCTGGGCTTCTACAACGAAAACATGTATGCGCCGATGGATGTCGATGAGCAGCGCTATTACATCAAGCCGATGAACTGCCCGTTCCATATTCAGATTTACAAGAACAGCAAGCGGTCCTATCGCGAGCTGCCGATCCGCTGGGCCGAACTCGGCACGGTGTATCGCTATGAACGGACCGGTGTGCTCCACGGACTGATGCGCGTGCGTGGCTTTACGCAGGACGATGCCCATATCTATTGCACCGAAGACCAGGTCGAATCCGAAGTGCGCGAGTGCGTTCGCTTTGCCATCGCGATGTGGAAGGCGTTTGGGTTCGAGGATATCACCGCCTATCTGGCCACCCGCCCTGAAAAGGCCGTGGGCGAGCCGGAACGCTGGGAAGTCGCCCAGCGCTCGCTGGAGGCCTCGCTGAAGGCGGAAGGCATTCCCTATGAGATGGATGAGGGTGGGGGAGCCTTTTATGGCCCCAAGATTGACCTGAAGACCCGTGATGCCATCGGCCGCGAGTGGCAGATGAGCACCATCCAGTTTGATTTCAATCTTCCTGAGCGGTTCGATATGACCTATACCGGCTCTGATGGGAAGGATCACCGCCCCTACATGGTGCATCGCGCCCTGCTGGGCAGCCTCGAACGCTTCTTCGGCATCCTGATTGAGCACTATGCCGGCGCTTTCCCGCTCTGGCTGGCTCCGATGCAGGTCTGCCTGATTCCGGTGACGGATAACCAGATTGAAGCCGCCCGCGAGATCGCCGCGACCCTTCGTGCGAAGGATTATCGCGTGACGGTGGATGAGCGTCCCGAGAAGATGGGGGCGAAGATCCGCCTTGCGCAAATGCAAAAGACCCCCTATATGCTTATTTTAGGCGAACGAGAAATCGAGAGCCAAACGTTGTCTGTCCGCAGCCGTACGGCTGGGGATATCGGAACCATGACGCTGGAAGCCTTCTTGGAGAAGATGGATACCGAGCGCCAGGTGGAAATGACATAAGAGAAAACAAAGCGGGGCGGCGAAAAACCCCCGGCAACCAAGGAGAGACATATAACAGCAGCCTATAATCCCCGAAATGCGCGAGGTGGAAATTTTTCCACGCGTATCAACCAGCGCATCCGTGTCCCTGAGGTCCGCCTGATTGGCGCCGACAATGAGCAGCTGGGCGTCGTACAGACCTATGAAGCCATGAACCGTGCCCGCGATTTAGGTCTCGATCTCGTTGAAATCTCTCCGACCTCCCGTCCCCCGGTCTGTCGGATCATGGATCATGGTAAGTTCCTGTACGACAAAAGCAAAAAAGAAAAGCAGAACAAACGGAGCTCCTCCGCCACCAAGGTGAAGGAAATCCAGCTGCACCCCAGTGTTGGCGAACACGATTATGATGTGAAATTGAAACGATTGCAGGGTTTTTTGGGCGAAGGATTCCGCTGCAAGGTCGCGTTGTTCTTCCGTGGGCGCGAAAATGCCCACAAAGACCGCGGGTTTGATCTGATGAATCGCGTGCTGGCTGATGTCCGGGATCTGGGCACGGTGGAGCAGGCTCCCAAGCTGATGGGCAAGAACATCCAGATGGTGGTGATGCCCAATCCCAAGCTGCGTCAGGCAGCCAAGGATAGCCCTGCTTCCTGAAAAAAGTTAGGGACCCCGACGATTCTACTGGACGCGACGGGTCAAATCCCGTAAAAGTCGCCGTCTATTTTGAACAGGTCGAAAGACGGGAGCGGACAATCATCCGCCCCCAGATGCGAAGGATGATGGAATCATGGCCACGAAAGTGAAGAAAAAAACGCGCAAGGCAGTATCCAAGCGCTTCAAGAAGACCGGCACCGGCAAAATCATGCATAAGAAGCCGGGAACGCGCCATCTGGCTGCCAGCAAGACAGCCAAGCAGAAGCGCCGTTTACGCCAGACCGTGGAAGCCACGGGCAAGATGGCCAAATCTCTCAGCAACGCAATGGCGTCCTGAGTCAACCGAATTCATAGGAGAGTACAATGTCCAGAATTACCAATGCCGTTGCGAGCCGTAAACGCCGTAAACGCATCCTTGTTAAAGCCAAAGGTTTCTACGGGAGCCGCAGTAAACTGTATCGTCAGGCCACCGAGGCCGTTGATCGCGCCATGGTTCTCAGCTACGCGCATCGCAAAGTGAAGAAACGCGATTTCCGCAGTCTTTGGATCATGCGTCTGTCCGCCGCTTGCAAGCTGAACGAAATTTCGTACAGCCGCTTTATTGAAGGCCTCACCAAGGCGGGCGTCGAGCTGAATCGCAAGATGCTGTCTGAAGTGGCCATCCATGACGCGGAAGGCTTTACGGCCATCGCCGAAATCGCCAAGAGCAAGGCTACACTGATCGCGAAAGCTTAATCCCTTTCCCGCAGAACCGAAGCGCGCGAAACTTTGTTTCGCGCGTTTTTCTGTGCCCAGCCCTCATCTCGTTCAGTTGCGGGATAAGATTAGGTCCCGATACAATTAAAGTAGATGAACGCTTTTTGGATAATTCAGTAGCCAGATCTTTTCGAAGCCAGATTCTGGAATAGTTGGAAGATGACTTGGAACGGTGAATATGCCTGAGTTCCAGGTGCTGTCCGCAACTAATAAGAGCCATGTCTTGTTGCAACTCTGAAGGTAAGTAGTGACCTTGGGCTCTTTTTTCTTTAGGGCCTGAAAAATATGCTCTGGTGAAATATCGCCAACAAAACTGATGTGATCATTTATATACTCCCATCTCGAGTACTTTGAAAACTTAGGGGGGAGCCTCAGTATATTTGCAATACACCTTTTTCCAGTCGGCAACTCAATTTCTTTTCTCACATGTTCCCAGAGAGGAATTTCATCACAGTTGCTAAGAGCTTCTAAGATTATATCTGTAAACTCTTCAAGTTCAGAAGGTCTTGCGGATAGGCTAAGCCGAATAGGGGTGCTATGTTGCTTATAATATCTAGTGGCTAATTTTTGCAGCCACTTTTTTCGTAGAGCCTCGCCCTTTTTTGCTTTCGAACCCTTGTCCCCCGGATTGGCCTCTAAATATAGATTGGTCACCTCTATCCCAATAATTTGGCTATCGATTTGAACAAGAAAATCGGGTTTTTCATGATCTTGAAGGTTTGTGCAAGGAATAGCTTCCTGTTTGAGGAACCATTCGAGGTGGATTTTTTCCTCTACCTTATTTGCCATTTTGCTTCCCATAAAAGGCGCTTTTTTCGCGGAGGAGCTGAATGCAATAGGAGTTCATGCTTTCACCGGAGCGGAGAGCTTCGATCGCTAGCGCCTTGTGGAGTTCTTTGCCGACGCGGACAACGAATTTCCCCGAGTATTCTTTTCCGGCTGTGGCCGGAGGAAGCGGGATGCCGTCTTTCTCGGCAATCTCGATCCACTCTTCGACCGCCTCGCAAAGTTCGGCATAGACCTGGGCTTCGTTGTCCCCGTGAATGCCGCCGAGCATCAGGGTGGGGCAGGTGCCGACATAACATTCGTCTTCCGCTGACCACTCGACCACTTTGATGTATTGATCACTGGCTTTCATCTATCCACCTCTTGAAGAGCTTTTTCTACAGCCCGTTCCTGATATCTTTTTGCATCTTCCGAAGTCTTACCGCTGATTGTGATTCTGGATCCGCAGGAATGTGTGAAGTTGCGATGACTGCCTTTGCCGCCGCAATCCACAAACCCGGCTTTCTTCAGATCCCGAATCAGTTCTCTGATTTTCTTCGGCATGAATAAATAGTACTATTCCAGTACTAAAATGTCTAGAGGCGATTTTTGGGATCCCAACAGATAAAATCCATCAAAACAGTTTGAAACAGACAAATATTTGACTAAATCAGCGGAAAGCGGTGTCGACGATTTCCTGGACTTCTTCCGGCGTTTTGGCATTGAGGGTATTCCTGGCGACCGTTTCCAACTGATCGATTGTGAACTGCCGTATGGTGCCGCTGACGCGGGCGGCCAGCAGAGGACTCATGCTAAGCGTCCGGACGCCCATGCCCACGAGCAGGCAGGCGGTGGCCGGGTCGCCGGCGGCCTCCCCGCACACGGACAGGGGGACCGCTTCCTCCTGGGCCGCCCGGATGACTTGCTGGATGGCATCCAGCACACAGGGCTGTAGAAACGAGAGCACGCCCGGATATTCCGGTGAGCCGCGATCCACCGCCAGGATGAAATGGGCCAGATCGTTGGTGCCGATGCTCACGAAGTCCGAGTTTTTTAGGATATCCCGGATGGCAAAGACGGAGGAGGGGGTTTCGATCATGGCGCCGATGGGGATGGGGTGCTCGATCTGTTCCGCCTTGCGGATTTCCTCCACATGGCGGCGGGCTTCCTGCAGGTCGGCCAGCCCCAGTACCATAGGAAACATGATGCGAACGTCCCCGGATGTCGATGCCCGCAGGATCGCCTGAAGATGAGTGTGGAACAGTTCCTTTTCAGCCAGGGTATAGGCAAGTCCGCGCCGGCCGGTCCGGAGGCGCATATCTCCTTTGTCGCGGGAGAAGCGTGGGATCTTATCGCCGCCCAGATCCACGGTGCGGATGATGACGGGCTGGGGCTGGAGCGTCTTCGCAGCCATAGAAAAGGCTGCGGTCTGTGCATCAAGACCTGGCGCCTCCTTTTCATCCAGAAACAGAAATTCCGAGCGGAACAGGCCGACCCCCGCCAGATGGCATTCCTGAACCAGATGCACTTCATCCGTCCGTCCGATGTTGGCCAGCAGGGTGATGCCGACTCCGTCTTTGGTGACGCAATCCCGGGAAGATTCGGCGTCCGAGGCGGCGAGGGTGTGGACGTATTGATCCCGCCGCTGGCTGAAACGGGCCGCCTGCGCGGGAGTTGGGGCCACTGTGACGCTCCCGGCATCCGCATCGACCAGCAGCCGGTCGCCGGTGGCCAGCAGGGCGGTGACATCCTGGACATCACAAACCATCGGGATACGCCGGGCCCGGGCCAGAATCGCGACGTGCGAGGTCGGGCTGTCGTGCTCCAGGACCAAAGCGGCCAGGTTAGTCCGGTCCAGTTGCAGGGTGTCGGATGGGAACAGCTCGCGTGCGACCAGGATGGTGCCGGGAGCGATCGAGGCCAGCGGGTGGGGAGTGGGTGCGCCGGTTACCCGAATGTTCCGCATGACGCGGTGGGCGATATCGCGGATGTCGGTGCTGCGTTGCCGCATGTGCTCCTGTTCCGATTTTTCCAGTATGTCGGTTAGACTGCGGGCTTCCTCCTCGACGGCCTGCTCGGCCTTAATGAGGCTTTGCTGCACGCGCTTCTTGCTCTTTTCCCAGAACCCGTGGTCTTTCAACATCGTCAGCTGCATGTCCAGCATGGCACTCTCCGCCGCTGCCATGTCGTCGGCGAATTGCTCTTGTGTGGATTCCAGTTCTCGGATGGAGGTTTCCAAGGAGTGTTCCAGCTGCTGAATTTCGGCGGCGACATCCTTTGCAGAAATGGTTTGGGTGTCGATGCTCGCTTCCTCTTCCGGTGTGTAGACCCGGGCCACCCCCTCCGCCATACCGGGGGAGATGCCCCGTCCCTGCAGGGTGGTGCTGGTGATTTTAGCGAAGGTTCGCAAGCGGCTCAGTTCCTGTTCCCGGGTGTGGACAGTGTCCTGCAGCGAACGTTTCTTCGCGCCGGTTTTCTGGACCAGATACGTGTACAGCATCAAGGCGACAGTTTCATTCAGCGCATTCAGCCCCGCCACGGTCATGGCTTCAGAGGTATGCACCGGCAGCTCGAAGTAAGCCCGGATCATTGGCAGAACAAAGGAGATGATGTAGGCCATCCGCACGTTGCCTGCCCACGCCGCCACGGCTACCGGAAGAATATACAGCAGGGGAAATTGGACTTCCCTTCCCATATACAGGTCGATCCCGAAGACGGCCAGTGCGAGAAACAGGCTCAAGATCGGGGCGGTCTGTTTACTGATTCGTGTTAAGTTGTGCAGTGCTTTATGCATTCCTTCATTTCAAGTGCCTCCTACCTGACATCCGAAAGAAAGCATACATCCGCCAGAATACAGTGAAAGAAATATCTGCCTGGGTCAGGGCAGATTCGGGAATCAGGACAATGGTACTAATCGATGGCCGGGGGCCGGTTCCAGACGGTGAGGCCGTCGGGAATCGGTTCATTCCGGCGTCTGAAGGCCAGAGAGGCGAGATAACCGATGCCGACGGTGAGGACGAGGGCCAAGGGGAATTGGTACGAAAAATGAAGGGGGGTATAGGTCTGGACGGCATGGGTGGTGGCGATGGCGACCAGAGCACCGACACCCCACCCGGCAAAATTTGCGCGTTTCGTCAACATCCCGAGAAGGAACAGACCGAGAATGGGAGCGTTGAAGAGACTTACGATGTGCGTGTAGGCTTCGATGAGGCGTTCGAAGCTGGCGACATAGAAGGCGAGAGCCGTTGCAAAAGCACCAAGTCCCAGCGTCAGAAGCCTGGCGAGTTTCAGGTCATGGTCTTCGGTTTGCGTTGTTTTGCGGGCGGGGCGGACAAAATCGCAGAGGATGACGGTGGAGATGCAGTTGATGCCGGAGTCGATGCTGGACATCGCGGCGGCGAACAAGGCGGCGATCAGTAGGCCGGAGATTCCATTGGGCAGGCCTTTCACAATAAAGGTTGGAAGGAGACGGTCGCCGGCGAGTCCTTCCGGCAGGAGGGTCGGGTCGGCGGCCTGGCAGGCAAACAGGCCCAGTCCGATGAACAGGAGGGCTCCGATGACAACAAAATCAACCCCCGCATTGAAGAAAATGGCGCGGGTGACACCTGTGGACTTTGGAATGGCCATCATGCGCTGCACGGTGGTCTGATCGGTGCCGTAATCCTGCATCAGCTGGAAGAAGTAGCCGACACCGACGATCCATCCGCTCATGGCGGTGAGAGACAGGCCCCAATCTGCGACATGCAGATGCCCGCTGTCGCGTGCGAAGGAGAGGATGCCGGCCGCGCCGCCGGGAGCACGGCCCGAGAGGGCCACGATGAGCCAGAGGATGCCGCCGAGCATCAGGATGAACTGCACCACATCGGTCCAGATGACGGCGGCCATACCGCCGAGAACGGTGTAGAGCGTGGCGAGCACACCCATCGACAGGATACAGACTGGTAGGGGGATGCCGGACACGACCGACAGGGCGAGGGAGGGGGCATAGATTACGAGCCCGAGCCAACCCAGTCGAGCCAGGATGAAGAGGCCGGCAGAGGCCGATCGTGCACGCGGTCCGAACCGGCGGTCCACATATTCATAAGAAGTGGTCACGCGCAGCCGGCGATAGAAGGGGTAGAAGAGCGTCACAAGGATCGGGGCGACAAGGATGCTGGCAAAGCTGACGACGATGAAAGCGATGTTTTCGCGGTAGGCCGTGCCGGGCAGTGCCATGAAGGTCACGGCACTGGTGAGCGAGGCATACATGCTCATACCGACCGCCAGCCAGGGCATTTTTCGGCCGCCGAGGAAGAAATCCTCGGTGGTTGCCTGTCGGCGGGCGAAGAGCAGGCCGATGACCAGCATCGCCGCGAGGTAGACGAAGAGGATTGTGTAGTTGAGCGTACTGAATGTCGTCGGTTCCATGGTTCGTTTGCCTATCATGTGGTCGATGGAGCGGGCAACGGTTTTTCGTCACCGTCGTCTTCTGTCGCCCTGCCGCCTTGTGTGGCAGGAGACTCACATCAGGCCTTGTTCACCCACGGGGCAAGCCCGTGGGGGTCGGACAGCCGGGGCCGTCCGTGGGGGCGTGAAGCCGATGTTGAACGTATAGAGGATTTAGGCGTAGGATTGCAGACTATGAATTCAAAACCGACATGGCAGTGGGATGAATCGATCCCGATCAGTACCGACTTCAGCGACCGAAAAGTGGTGGAGGCCTATGACGCGCGTCATCGGCAGTTCCGGGACATTGACGGAGAAAATGCCGACCGGATTGCCCGGCTGCATCTGCAGCCCGGTCAAACGGTAGCGGATTTTGGCTGCGGCACGGGCGCCTTTGTGCGGCAGGCCGCTCGCCATGGCGCGCAGGTGTTCGCTATCGACTTGTCCGCCGCGATGCTGGACTTCACAAAGTGGAAGGCGGAAGAGGAGGGGCTGACGACGATTGAGTGTCATCAGAGCGGTTTTCTGACCTATGCGCATGACGGGCCGCCGATGGATGCGGTCACCACCAGCATGGCGCTGCATCATCTGCCGGACTTCTGGAAACAGAAGGCCCTGAATCGCCTGGCCAGCCTATTAAAACCGGCAGGACGCTTCCATCTGGCGGATGTGGTCTTTTCCGAAGAGAACACCGACTCGAACATCGAGGCCTGGATTGAACAAATGGGAAAACTGGCCGGGGACGATGTCCTGGCCAGCATCCGCAGTCATGTCCGAAAGGAATTTTCGACCTACACCTGGATTCTGGAGGGGATGCTTTCGCGGGCCGGATTCCGGATTGAAGAGGCCCAATACAAAGAGGGTATTTTTGCTCGCTACACCTGCATCAAGGACTGACCATCGGGTTTTGCTTTGACGCTGGGGGGCGGGGGACATAGCTTGAGGGCGTGAAAAAGCTGAAAATGATTTTAATGGGCTCGGGCGAACTGGCCTGCCCCCTTCTGGAAGCTATCCTGGAGGCGGGCCGCGATGAGATCCTTGCGGCAGTCACGCAGCCGGACCGCGGGAGCGGACGGGGTCGGCAGTCCAAATCATGCGCCCTGAAGCCGCTGGCGCTGGAGCGCGGGCTGACAGTCCTGACGCCGCAGGATGCCAGTGAGGACTCGTTTGTCGCAGAATTAGCCGCACTAGAGCCGGATGTCATTCTGGTAGCCTCCTATGGCCAGTTTCTGAAGAAAAACCTGCTGGCGGTGCCGACCATTGGCACAATCAATGTGCATCCCTCGTTGCTGCCGCTTTATCGCGGCGCCAGCCCGATTCAGTGGGCCCTGGCGAATGGCGACTGCGAAACCGGTGTCAGCGTTCTCTTTGTGACCCCCCGGATGGATGCGGGCGATCTGCTGGCTCAGGAGTCCTTTCCGATCACCTCGGACGACACCTTCTGTACGTTGGAACCCAAACTGGCCGCCAAGGGTGCGGAACTGCTGTTGCGGGTGCTGGATGGCTTCCGGGATGGCACGCAGGTCTCGGTACCGCAGGATGAACCGCAGGTGACGCTGGCCCGCAAGCTGACCAAAGAGGACGGGCGAATCGACTGGCGCCTTCCGGCGGAGCGGATTCGGAATCGATGGCGCGGATTTTCGCCGTGGCCGGGGGCGTTCACCACGTTGCCGGATGGATCGTTGCTCAAGATCCATGAAATGACCTTGGAGCCCGGAGAAGCCGGTGCGAAGCCTGGCCGCATTCTTTCTGTGGAAGGCTCCGGTCTGCTGGTCGCCGCGGGTGAAGGTGCCCTGCGGCTGACGACCGTGCAGCCCGCAGGCAAAAAAGCGATGGAGGGCGCGGCTTTTCTGCGCGGGGCCCGTCTGCAGGTCGGCGATCGGCTCGGAAACGCAGCGAGATAAGGAAAATCAATGGAATGGCTTCAACAGGCAAAGGCTTTGATTCTCGATAAGGAAATGGTCGGGTATATCGGTTCGGTCATCATTTTGATTTCCCTGCTGATGACCAATGTCTATCGGCTACGCCAGATCAATCTGGTGGGATCGCTTCTTTTTGCCGTGTACGGCTGGCTGATCGGAGCGTGGCCGGTGCTGGTGATCAATCTGGTTATTACGGGGATCGACGGCTGGTATCTGTTGAAAATTCTGAAGACCAGCGCGTTCTTTGATTTGATTCCGGCGGCGAGCGTGAAGTCGGTCTACCTGAAGCGCTTCTTCCTGTTCCATGAGCGCGAGCTGAAGAGCTATGCTCCTGGACTGACCTATGAGGAGCTGGAGGCGGCGAATACCAATGTGATTTTTCGCGATATGCTTCCCGTCGGTCTGTTTTCCTATCAGCAGAACGGCCCCGATGCCGACATCCTCCTCGATTTCATGATTCCGGCCTACCGCGATTTCAAGGCGGGGCAGTATCTGTATGGCACGAAGCGGATGTTCTTCAAGGAGCAGGGCATCAAGCGGTTCCATGCCGTGGCCAAGCATCGATCACATCCCCGGTATTATCTCCAGAATGGGTTCATCCGTGAGAAGGGGCAGCCGGATCACTTTGTCCATGAGCTGTAAGCTGATGGATTCAGGTCTGGTTCTGGAAGGCGGCGGCATGCGCGGGCAGTATGCCTCGGGCGTCATGGATTTCTTTCTGCAAGCGGGAATCCGCTTTCCCTACGTCATCGGCGTATCGGCCGGCATCAGTAATGCGGCGTCCTATGTATCGGGGCAATTTGAACGGAACCGTCAGGTGTTCACACGGTTTGCCGGCGACCCGCGCTATTTCTCCTGGCGCAACTGGCCACGCCAGGGCAACCCCTTCGGGATGGATTTCATCTATCGCGAGCTGCCCAAACACATTCCTTTTGACTTTGATGCCTTTGAATCCGCACCGGTGCGGTTCCGGGTGGGGGTCACGGATTGCGAAACGGGGCAGGCCGTCTATCTGGACAAAGAGGATGCCCCGTTATCCGAGGCCCTGCTGGCCAGTGCCTCGCTGCCGATCATCGGGCGTATGGCGATCGTGAATGGCCGCCGGTATCTGGACGGCGGGATTGCCGATCCTATTCCCTTTCGGCAGGCCGCCGCCGATGGCTGTGCGCGGCGGGTGGTGCTGCTGACGCGGAATGCGGGATTCCGAAAGTCCCCGCCTTCGCGAACCGCGCGCCTGGCGATCCAACTGAAATACCGGAACTTTCCTGCGCTGGCCGATGCGGTGGAACACCAGTTCGAAACCTATAACCGTTCTCTGAATGAAATCGAATCGGAGGTCGCCGTCGGGCATCTGTTTGTGATCCGCCCTTCGCAGCCGCTGGCTGTTGGGCGTTACAGTCAGGACCGGGCTGAACTGGAGCGGCTGTATCAGAACGGGCTGGCTGATGCGGCAGCCTGTGAGGATCAACTGCGCGGTTTTCTTTCGTCCTGAAAGGGGATAGACTACGCACATGAATCCCGAAACGAATCCATCCCCGCCCTGGCTTATGCTGGACGATGTGAAGGTCTATTTTCCCATTCGCCGCGGCGTACTGGCGCGGACGAAGGGGCATGTTCGGGCGGTGGATGGCATCACGCTGGAGCTGGCGCATGGCGAAACACTGGGGCTGGCCGGCGAGTCGGGCTGCGGCAAGACCACGCTGGGGCGCGTCCTGACCGGACTGGAAGCCCCCACTGCCGGCGAGGTGAAACTGGAGGGGAAGACACTCTTTTCTGCGACCACCCGCAAGGCGCTCCCCAAAGATCTGCGCCGGCGCATCCAGATGATTTTCCAGGATCCAATGGCATCGCTCAATCCGCGTATGACCATCTGCGACCTGCTCACCGAGGGGATGCTCGAGCACGGCCTGCTGAAAGGGGAGACGCGGGAAGAGGCGGGTGCGCGTCTGCTGAAGGAAGTGGGCCTGAACGCGGACGCCTTATGGAAATATCCGTTTGAATTTTCCGGCGGCCAGCGCCAGCGCATCTGCATCGCCCGCGCCTTGTCCCTGCAGCCCGACATTGTGGTGTGCGATGAAGTGGTCAGCGCGCTGGATGTCAGCGTGCAGGCGCAGGTCATCAATCTGCTGATGGAACTGCGCGAGCGCCACGGTCTGGCCTATCTGATGATTGGGCACGATCTGAGCGTTCTGCGCCATGTGTCCCACCGGATCGCGGTGATGTATCTGGGGCGGCTGGCTGAAATAGGACCTTCCGATTCGATGGTCGAAGCCCCGCAGCATCCCTATACGCAGGCATTGGTCGCCGCGGTACCGGTACCGGGGGTGAAGAGAAAACGGAAACCCCTCCAGGGCGAACCGCCTTCGGCATCCAATCCGCCCGGCGGCTGCCCATTTCATCCGCGGTGCCCGAAGGCCATGCCCATCTGCAGTACCGAAATTCCCGCCTCCCGGACCGTCGGTGAGCACCGCGTCTGGTGTCATCTGTTTTAGGGGAGATCCTGTTCTGTCGGTTCAGGCGGGTTCACTGAAGGCATGCGCAGTTCGTAGCACGAGATATTATTCTGATCAATGACCAGCACTTCGGTACCTTCACCATCGGGAGCAGGACGAAAGATCCACCGGTCATTTGATTGAAGCGATTGCTCCAGCAGGATATTTCTCTGGCTGTCCATGATTCGAAAACTGCGCCATGACGCGATCAGCAATTGGTCATGATGGGAATCAATCGGGAGAACATACAGGTCGCACCTGCCCGATGAGGAATCATATTCCTCCAGCCATAGGGGTTCGCCCGTGTGGGAGAAGCACATGAACTCCTCGCCGACCCCGCGATAGCTCCGTCCGGAGGGGCTGTCCTTGGTGAGCTCATACAATGTACGGGTGCCATACACAAAACCGTTGTCGCCATCTTGAACATAGACAAAATTGATATGATTGGGTCGTCCAGTGCCCTCGGGTTTCAATTCGTCCGGCAGGGGAATGGAGCGGACAAGCGAGCCGTTGTCAGTGTTATGGATGTCCAGCGCCTTGTCGGTATTGAAAAGAATGTGGCGTGAGGGGATTTCCCATCGTATGCGCTCTCCACTGGATGAGGCTTGAACATTCCCTGATATTTTCTGCCTCCACTTCAGCTGGAAGAATTTTGACATGGGTGGTGACGAGGGAATGCGCCGGAAGCGGCTGCCGCAGGAAATAGGTTTTGGTTTGGGCTGGACCGGAGCAGGCTTCCACTCGATCCGGGGAGCGTCAGCGAGTTGCTGGAGCGAAAAACTCTGGATGCGGGAGAGGTAGGGAGGGCCGGACTGGACATTGCCGCCGACCACATACACGTCATCGCCCAGACGGGCGGCACAGCCATGCCGGGCGGATTTGCAGGCGATTTCCACACGTTTCCATTCACCCGTGTCGAGATCGCAGGCGACGACGCGGTTGAGTTCATCATAGTCGCCGAAGAGATAGAGGGTGTTGTCGACGACCACTCCCTGGAAGGCACTGGCTTTAGCGGGCAGAGGGGGCAGCTCCTCCCAGGTATCTTTGGCCGGGCTGTACAGCTGGTTATCGCGCATAGCAAGGATACCATCGTATCCGCCGGGGGCGACTATCAGCCTCTCATGGGCAAAGACCTGTCCTTCGCGGGCCACGGGCATATCCGTGCCGCGACTCCATTCGCCAGTTTCAAAATCAAAGATCTGGACGGCGGGGGTGCGGGCTCCGGAGGCCTCGGCGCCGCCCACAATATAGAGTCGGTCATCCACTACGGCAATGCCGGCACGGGAGACGCCTACCGGCAAATCCGGCAGCTGACGGATCCGGCCGGTTTTCGGATCGAACTCTTCGAAAAGGGAAATGCTGGATTCCAGCCCCATGCCGTTTTCCCGCAGCAGGGCCCCGCCGGCGATGTAGACTTTTCCATCGTGCACCGCCGCGACATGGTAACGTCGGGGGCGGATTCCATTCGGGAGTAACTCCGTAGCTTCGGCTCCGGGTTCAAACAGTTCGACGGACCCGACAAGGCCGCGGTCGGAATGTCCGCCCAGGGTGTAGATGGCCTGGCCCAGCGCGACCACCGGCATGCCGAACCGTTCGGTCTGCAGGCGAAGGGGCGGCCCGCCTGGCAGGGTGTCATCCAGATACTGTTCCAGCGTGACGACAAAACTCGGTTCGTCGGGAGCCGCGGCAACAGCCTTCTTCTGGGTTTCGATGGCCTTGTCCAATTGGCCGGAGTCCCACATCGCCCGCGCATACGTGTCCAGAATGTTGGCATTCTTTTCTTCGGAGAGTTTGACTGCTTTTTCGGAGAGCCGGAGGGCCAGCGGCAGGTCGTGCTTCTGGATTCCCTCCTGGGTCAGAATGGCCCATGCAATATAATTGAGAAGCATGGGATTCGGGATATCCATCTCTTCCATTTGCCGGGCCAGTTCGGCGGTTTTGTCCGCGCTGTCTTCCCGCGCGGCCGATGTCAGATACTTCTTCAGGAGGTCGGCGGTTTGATTGAGTGCGCCTGCGGTTTTGGTTTCCTGATTGGCGGCTTCCCGGGCCTCGTCGAAATTGAAGGTGCCGTCCTGCATCGTTTCAATCGTGGACTCCATCGACCGGGGATGCCCGATCCAGGCGATGCGGCCGTCATGGACCACAAAGGCGGAGGGAATGCCCCGTCGCCCGGCGGCCGTCATCCAGGCGTCCGCCATGTGGCCGTCCTCGGTGTCGATGGCAACGGTATAATCCATTTTGTCGCCCATCTCCTCCACAAACCCCGTCACTTTCCCAGACACGTCGGTGCCGCGCTCCCAGATATTCATGCCGATGAACGTCACGTTGGTAAACCGGTGGGCCAGTTCCGTCAGGTGGGGAATGGAGGAGCGGCACGGGGGACACCAAGTCGCCCAGAATTCGACGACATAGGTTTGTCCCGGATCCAGGGACTCGATCGGCTCCCCCTTGACCCATTCCGATGCCTTCAACTCAGGGGCGGGATCTCCGACGGTGAGAGACTGTGACCAGACAGCAGCGGGGGAGAGGCAGGCGAGAACCGTGAGAACGAACAGATATTTTTTCATGACGTGGCTTTCGGTTGCTGAACATATATCCACATGGCGTGTGCCCTCAGAATGAAGGAAGGTGTGGCAGAGAGCAAGAAGCATCACAGCGTTCGGCGCCATCTTTATTTGGCCGGCAACCGGTGCAGCTGCCGCATGATTATTCCACACCATGGAAAAAAGTTTTCCACACCATGGAAAAACTGACATAGAGTAGGGCCCATGACTGTTTCCCCTTTACAGCCGATGAAGATCGGGTCACTCGAAATCGAGTGGCCGGTCTTTCTGGCGCCCATGGCGGGGTTTACGGATGGGGCTTTTCGCCTGCTCTGCCTGGAGCAGGGGTGTGGAGCGGTTGTCACGGAGATGGTCAATGCCCACGGGATGAGCATCGGCCATGAACGGACAGGACATTTTCTGGGCACCTTTGAGGCGGAGCGGCCGATCGGGGCGCAGATCTACGGATCAAATCCGGAGATCATGGCGACCGCCGCGGACTGCGTGGCGGCGATGGGGCGGTTTGATTTCATCGATATCAATGCAGGCTGCCCGATGCCGAAGATCAAGAACCGCGGCGATGGAGCGGGCCTGATGCGCGATCCGGCGCTGATGGGCGAAGTGGTACGGCAGGTCAAACAGGCGGTGGCCGGCCGGGTACCCGTGACGCTGAAGACCCGGATTGGCTGGAGCGCGGATACGATCAATGTGCTGGAAACAACCGCTGCCGCTGAAGAGGGCGGGGCGGATGCCATCTTCCTGCACGGGCGTGTCGCCGAGGTTCGCCATTCCGGAGAAGCCGACTGGGGTCTGATTGCGGAAACCAAGCGGGCGCGAACGATACCGGTGGTCGGGAACGGCGGGCTGCGTGAACCCGCTGATCTCTTCCGGATGGTGGCCGAAACCGGTGTGGACGGGCTGATGGTTGGGCGGGCCGCACTGGGCAATCCCTGGTTCTTCCGGCAGGCCCACGGACTGGAACGGGGGGAGGAGATCGGCCGTCCTTCCGCAGAGGAGGTCCGAGAGACCATTCATAGGCATCTCGACCGGGAAATGGAATTGATGGCGCGTCGCGGGGAGAAACATCTGAAACTCGGGGTGGAAGTCACAGCCTGTCTGGTTCTGCGATCCCATTTGATGCGCTATCTACGCGGATTCAGGGGAATCAAGACCTTGGCGGTCACGCTGGAGCAGCGGCAGGACCGCGCCACGCTGCTCGCCCGGATTGATGAGGTGCTGGCCACCGGCCGACGGTGTGAGCCGCCGCCAGCCCCCTCTCTGCCGTCCTGAGTTCAATTCCGCTGTGCAGCACGGTCCAATTGCGATAAATTCAGAACCATGAAACAGGGTCTTTTCCAAAGCCAGCAACTCCGACAGGAAATGAAGCTGTCGCCTCGCATGATGCAGGCCCTTCGTTTTCTGCAGGCACCGCTGCCCGAACTGCATGAACTGCTGCGGGAGGAGCTCGCTCAGAACCCGGTCCTGGAAGAAAAAGTTCTGGAGTCGGAGGTGACTTCGATCCCGCAGGAAACCTCTCCCCCCGCCCTCAACGAAGCGGATCATGAAAATGATTATGAACCCGATGACTTCGGGCGGGAGATTGATGCGCTGGAGAAAATGCTGAAACCCCAATCGATTGAACAGTCGGAAGGCGGGGCTCCCTCGGCGGAGTCGGAGGCTAAGCGCCAGTTCTTTATGGATTCGCTGACCGCCCCGATTTCCTTGTACGACCATCTCGAAGAGCTGCTGAATGAATCGGGACTGGATGAGACCCTAAAGCGGGCGGGTAAATACATCATCGGCAATGTGGATGAAAATGGATTTTTGACCGCAGACTTGGCCGAGGTGGCCCGCGAAGCCGGGGTTTCAGAAGCCGTCGTGAAGGAAGCCCTCGGCGTGATTCAGGAGTTCGACCCGCCGGGTGTGGCCGCCCGGGACCTCAAGGACTGTCTGTTGATTCAATTGCGTCGACTGGGAAGCGGACCGGAGTCTCCGGTGGTTCGCCTGGTCGATCACCATCTTGATTTGTTTGCGGAGCACGCTCCAGCGGAACTGGCGAAGGTCTCCGGTCTGAAGGAGAGTGAAGTCGCCGAGGCCATGCGTTTGGTGAGTACGCTGGATCCCAAACCCGGTCTTCGTTTCACCTCTACGCCCTCCATCTATGTGACCCCGGAAGTGGAGATCCTCCCTTCCGCGGAAGGCGGTTTTGTTGTGAAGATGCTGCGGGATGGCCTGCCGCGTCTGCGCATCAGTTCGGAATATGAAGCCATGCTGGAAAATCCGGATACGGCTGCTGAGGCCCGGAAGTATCTCAATGAAAAAATCCGGTCTGGTAAATTTCTGGTGGACAGTCTACAGCAGCGGCGGGACACCATTCGGCGCATTGCCGAGACCATTGCCGCCGCGCAGGGCGAGTTTTTTGAGAAGGGGATCTCCCGGCTACGGCCGATGACCATGGGGATGGTGGCGGACCAGCTGGGGGTGCATGAAACCACAGTGGGCCGCGCGGTGTCGGGCAAGTATGTCCGTACGCCCCAGGGCATCTTTGAACTAAAATTCTTTTTTACGGCCGGCCTGAAAACCGCTGATGGAAGCAGCATTTCCACGGAGGCGGTGAAGGAAGCGGTGGCCAAACTGATCGGACACGAAGACCTGAACCACCCGCTGTCGGATCAGGAAATCGCCGACCGGCTTCAGAAGAAGGGATTCCGTGTGGCGCGACGGACCGTTGCGAAATATCGCGAGCAGCTGGGGGTGCCGCCCTCCCATAAGCGGAAATAAAGAGACACCGATGAAGACCAATTTTGATGTGAACGACTATGCCGCTTTCTGCCTTTCGAACCAGCCGGAGTATCAGAAACACTATTACGCCATGTATTCCAGCTGGTGGGATGCCATCACCACGGATGCTAATCTGATGACCGTGCCGGTGGATGACCACATGGTCCACCGGGGGGATGGGCTGTTCGAGACCCTGAAGTGCGTGGATGGATTCATCTATAATCTGGATGCGCACCTCGACCGGTTGGAAGGGGGGGCCAAGACCATCGCCCTGGAGATGCCGTGGAGCCGGGAGGACATCCGCTCCATCATTCGCGCCGTGATTCAGGCAGGCAAACATCCGGATGCGCTGGTGCGGATTTTTGTGTCGCGCGGGCCCGGCGGGCATTCCGCCAATCCGTATGAGTGTCCGAAGCCCCTGCTGATGGTGCTGTCGATCCGCCTCAGTGCGCCGTTCATGGAACTCCATCCGGACGGGGCCAAGGTAGGGGTGAGTAGCGTGCCCACCAAAGAAGGTCTCTTCGCCCAGGTGAAGAGCGTGAACTATCTGCCGAATGTGCTGATGAAAAAACAGGCGGTGGATGCCGGCGTCGATTTCATGCTCGGCTTTGACAAGAACGGCCACATGACCGAGCTGCCCACGGAGAACTTCGGCATCGTGACGGCAGACCATATTCTGCGCGTGCCCCGTCCGGACCACATTCTGCTGGGCACCACGATGCAGCGCGTCCTGCGGCTGGCCCGGGAACAGTTGGTGCCGGCCGGCATCCTGACCGGCGTGGAAGAGGCGGATGTGCCGCGTGCAGAACTGGAGCAGGCGGTCGAAATGCTGATTTTTGGGACCACCCCGCATGTGGCCGCGGTCACAGAGTTTGCGGGTCAGCCTGTGGGGGATGGGAAGCCGGGCCCCGTCTGGTACGAATTAAGCCGGGCCTTTGAGCTGGATCTGCGGGACCCAGCCCATTTGACATCGATGGAGTTCCCCTGAGCAAAAGGTCGGGGCAAGTCGCCAAGATGAGAGAAATTGACCTCATTTCGGATTGAGCGACATTTTTGTAGGACGAGCCGTGGGTTTCATTTCCCCCTTCTTCATTAGCGTTTTTGCATCAAATAGTGTAGGTTTCCACTTGTGTAGGGTGGCTGCGATGGGGTATGACAATCAAAAGGGTACCTTGTGTTGGATTGGAGAATAGCAATGACGAATGTTCATTTTGGGTTAAGAAGTTTACTGACCGTTGTTTTTGTGATCGCGCTGGGGGCGGGCTGTGAGACTTCGACCCTGGACAACCAGGGGGCCCTGACCCTCTCCGAATTGCAGGGCGGAACCCCGACCGCGGCCGAACTGGCGGAAGTCGGCGAAGTAGTCGAGACCACCGAGGTCATCGAGACGGTCGAGAATAGCGATGGCACCACGGAAGAAGTCATTACCTATTCCACAACGACAGGCGACGAGGTCACGACGACTGGCGGCTGGCCTTCCGAAATCACCGGTTCGATCAAGTGGCTCCATACCGATGTGTCGAGCTGGCCGGTCACAGCTTCGTTGAGCGCCAAGGTCAGCGGCGGAACGATCAGCATGCCGTACAGCAAATCCAAGACCTGGTATGCGGTGGGCGGTTTGAATGCGAATCCCTGGGCCATTGTGAACATTGGTGGGCAGTGGTATGCGGGCACCTTTGAATATTTCCGTTATGGACAGGACTCCAAGCCGGTTGGCGTGTTGGATGGAAGCAAGGGCGATCACTTTAAGGTGTCTCCGTTGAACAGCTGGCGCCCGAGCAGCGGTGAGCGTTTCGGTATCATGGTCAGCGGTCTGGCGCGGACCAGCACGCGCAATGTCAAGGAACGCAGTAACGTCTCGATGGTCACTTGGCCGTAAATAAGGACGGGGAGATGCCGGGATGACTTCCCGCAGTTCCGTTTTCCAGGGCGAGCCGGCCGCCTCCGATTTGATTCGGGAATTGAAACGGCACCATCATCCGGCGCAGGCGAAAAGCCTGCGTCGTTTTTTCAAGACCGGTCCCGGCGAGTACGGGGAAGGGGATGAGTTCTGGGGAATCAAGGTGTCGCAGATTCGGGCTGTTGTGGCGCAGTTTCCGCTCCTTCCGTTGACCGAGGTGGATATTCTTCTGGACTCGCCGATCCATGAGGTGCGGTTCTGCGGGGTGGCGGCGTTAGTCGGGCAGTATGCCGCAGCCTCGTCCGGGGGCCGCCTCGCGATCTATGGATTCTATCTCTCGCGATCCAGCCGTGTGAACAACTGGGATCTGGTGGATATGAGCGCGCCGGGCATTGTGGGGTGTCAGCTGCCGCCGGGGAAGGGCCGGCGTGTGCTGGGGCATTTAGCGCAGTCGGCGCTCCTGTGGGATCGCCGGATTGCGATGGTCTCGACACTGACGCATATTCGCAGCGGAAATTTGGAGAATACCTTCTGGTTGGCGAAGAGGTTCCTGAAGGATCCTGAAGAACTGATGCATAAGGCGGCCGGCTGGATGCTGCGGGAGGCTGGCAAACGGGATGAAGCCGCGCTAAGCCGGTTTTTGAAGCAGCATGCCTCCGGGATGCCGCGGACGATGCTTCGCTATGCCATCGAAAAGTATTCGCCTGCAGAGCGTAAGGTCTGGCTGAACATTGTCCACCCATAAGGGGGGGCATTGTCCTTTACAAGGTGAATCGCTAAGTGTAAAACGAGTGACTAAACATTTGTAGCGCATGATGCGCATTATTCAGACAGGAAGTCCATGCAACCCATCATTAATCTTCTCGTTCAACTTCAAGAACTCACAGTGGCCCGTGCCCAGCACGAAGCGGGCATGCCGGGAGCCCAACTGGACCAGCTGGATGCCTCCATCTCAGCCCTGTCGAAAGAACTGCCTGACGATGTGCATATCCAGTTTACCCGCTTGCTTCTTAAGAGCCCGCTGGCCATCGTGCCGGTGGTCAACGGGGTCTGCACTGCCTGCGGCATGACCCTGCCGGTTTCGCTGGTGCATCGTGTGCATGCCGCCGAACAGGTGTATCCCTGCCCGTCCTGCGCGCGCCTGCTGTTCCATCGGGCCTCCAGCGCCCGCAATACGCGCAAGTCTCCCCGACGGAGCGATCCCCCCAAGGTCGGAATCGACCGGTTTTCGGCCGAAACCCTCATGATTCCCGCTCTGAAGGGAACCGATTGCAATGCGGTTCTGGAAGAGCTGTGCCAGAAAATGGCCGACGAAGGATTTGTGGATGATGCCGCCCAGTTGTATGAGGCGGCGCTGAAGCGGGAAGCGATCATCTCCACCGCCGTGGGCAATGGAGTTGCATTTCCCCATGTGCGCTGTATCGAAGGCGGCGCCTTGACGCTTGCGCTCGGGATTGCGCCCAAGGGCATCAAGTTCGACCCGGCCGGCAAGGCGAACACGCGTATCATTTTCTTTATGGTGATTCCCACCGCGGCCAGCGCCTTCTATCTGAAGCTCCTCTCCGGACTTTCCCAGGTGTTCCAGAAACCCGAAAGCCGCGAGAAGCTGCTGGAAGCGGAGACGCCGGAGAAACTCTGGAAGGCCCTGATGAAAACCACGCGAACGGCCATTCAGTAAGTTCCTTCCGAGAGGAAGTGCTCGCGTCCCGCCTGAAAAGGCCGGGACGCTTTTTTGTGTTCAAATAGAAAATGAAGTTTGCTGTAATTCGCCCTTTTATTTTCTGGCAAGTTCCGAATAGGTGGTAGGACAAAGTGGCCTGAATCCACTCCGGTTTGGAGCGGCAGAGTATGACCAAAGGCGTCATCAAATGGTTCAATGAACGGAAGGGCTTCGGGCTCATCGAATCCGAGGAGACGGGGGGCGATATTTTCGTCCATTGATCAGAGATCCTGGACGAGGAAGTCCAAACGCTGCAGGAAGGTGAGCGGGTCCAATTTGAGAAGGAAGAGATGTCAAAGGGGTTGCGGGCGCGGCATGTCCAAAAGTTGGGATTGACTCCTCTTGGGGAATAGGGTGCCCTATTCCATTATGAACAAGGTGAACAATCTCGTGCTGTTGGGGTTTATGGGAACCGGTAAAAGTGCCCTGGGCCGCCGGGTCGCGGTGTTAGCGCATCGTCCGTTTCTGGAGATGGATACGGAGTTGGAACATCGCGCGGGAAAGTCGATCCCGCAGATTTTCGAACAGGATGGGGAACAGGCCTTTCGCGAACTGGAGACGGACCTGGCCAAAGAATGGGGACAGCGGGAAGGATCGGTCATTGCATGCGGCGGTGGGGTGGTCCTGCGCGATGCCAATCTGAAGGCACTGGGTCAGCACGGGGTGCTGGTGTGTTTGACCGCGCGTCCGAACGTCATTGCCGAACGCACGGGGAGATCCAATAAGCGCCCCCTGCTGCAGGTGGAGAATCCAGAGGAAAAAATTCGCTCTCTGCTAGAAGCCCGCGCCCCGCTGTATGCCAAAATTCCGCTTCAGGTGGACACCTCGGATGTCCCGATTGACACCCTGGCCGAAGAACTGCTTGATCTGTGGGATCGGGCGCTGTAGAGGAAGCCGGATGATTTCGGATTGGGTTGTCCAGCCGGATGGGGCATAGTGAATCGATATGTGGCGCTATGTAATCAGACGGCTCCTGCAGGCAATCCCGACGGTGGCCGGGGTGGTCCTGATTACCTTTGTCCTGTTCAATGTGGTTGGCGGAAGTCCGGCCGCGATGGTGCTGGGGCAGAATGCCGGTGCCCGCTCGCTGGAAGAATTCGACGAGGCCCGCGGCTATAACAAACCCCTCTTTTGTGGAAACTGGACGGGTACACGGGCTCTGGAAGAGGTGGATTTTGAGGAAGCGCCGCCGAGCGTCCGGGCGAAATGGGGAGCCGGCGTTACCGGCCCGCTTCGGCTGGAAGACGGCGAAAGCCTGACGTACCCGCTGGCCTTCCCGCTGTCGGAAGGCGAGACCTGGCGACTCACCGTAACCGGGCAGGGGGAGGGATTCCCGGATCGGGGAGACCGGCTGCCGGCTTTTTCCATGGTATGGAAAAAAAGTTTCCATGGTGTGGGAAATCCGGCCTTTACCGCCGTTGGCGGTCCGGTCGAGATTGACTCCGTCCGGCTGGAGCGCGGCACCCGTCACTTTTTTGACAGTCAGCTTGCGCACTATATCGGGCGCGTGATGCGGTTGGACTTCGGGACCAGCAGCAGCCTGAATCAGCCCGTCTGGAATCTGCTGAAAGCCGGCATCGGACCGAGCCTGATGTTGACGGTTCCGATCCTGGTGATTGAGCTGGTTGTGAGCCTGACGCTGGCGCTGTTGTGCGCCTATCGCCGCGGGTCCTGGCTGGACCGCAGTCTGGTGGCGGTATGCGTGGGCTTGATGAGCGTGAACTATCTGGTCTGGATCGTGATCGGCCAGTATGTGTTTGCCTATAAGCTGGGGTGGTTCCCGGTCTGGGGGTTTGAATCCTGGCGGAACCTGCTCCTGCCGGTCCTGATCGGCGTGGTGACGGGACTTGGGGTGAATGTGCGGTTCTACCGGACCATTCTGCTGGAGGAGATGCATAAGGACTACGTACGGACGGCCTTCGCCAAAGGATTGGGAGAGGGGCGCGTGCTGTTCAAGCATGTGTTGAAGAATGCACTCGGGCCGGTGATCACCCAGGTGGCGCTGGCCCTGCCGTTTCTCTATACCGGCAGCGTATTGCTCGAGAGTTTCTTCGGGATTCCCGGTCTGGGCTACCTGAGCCTGAATGCCATTCATTCGTCGGATGTGGATGTGGTGCGGGCGGTCGTGCTGGTTGGAGCCCTGCTGTTCACGGGTGTAAATGTGCTGGCGGATGTGGCGCTGGCCTGGGTGGACCCGAGGGTGAAGCTGTCATGAGTGCCGAACTCACCCCACCGAGCACAGAGCCGCCGCAGGCCAGCGTGTCCTTTGGCCGGGAGGCCTGGCGCCGTCTGTGGCGATCGCCTGTCTCTCGGGCGTGTCTAGCGGTGCTGGCGGTATTTGTGCTGGTCGCGCTCTGGGGCGAGGCCGCCAATGCCTGGTATTCGTGGAAGGATGTGACGCCGCCCTGGCAGGCGCAGAATCTCGATGCCCGCTATCTGGCGCCGGGGGCCGGGCATTGGCTGGGAACGGACGGGTTGGGCCGCGATGTAGGACTGCGTCTGGCGCAGGGCGCACGCATCGCGTTTCAGGTAGGCGTGGTGTCTTCTCTGATTGCGATTCCATTGGGCGTTCTGTTGGGCTGTCTCGGCGGCTATTTTGGCGGGTGGGTCGATGATCTAGTGGTCTGGATCTCCAACACCTTCGCTTCCATTCCGGGGCTGCTGTTCGTGCTGGCGATTGCGATGGTTGTGGGCAAGGGGCTTCTCGGCGTGTTTTTGGCAATCGGCCTGACTACCTGGGTGGGGGTTTGTCGGTTGATCCGGGCGGAAGTGCTCAAGCAGAAGGGCCGCGGATATGTGCGCGCCGCCCGTGCGCTGGGGTTTTCTCATAGGCGGATTCTGTTCCATCACATTCTGCCGAATGTGATCCATGTGGCCGTGGTGTCGTTCACCCTGCGGTTCCCGGCCGCCATCGGCACGGAAGTCTTTCTGAGTTTCTTGGGCATCGGCGCGCAGGGGGAGCCCAGCTGGGGCGCGATGATTTCCTCGGCCCGCCTGCGCCTGTGGCAGGGTGTGTGGTGGGAACTGGCGGCGGTCACGGTCTCAATTTTTGCGGTGGTCCTGGCCTTCAACCTGCTGGGCGATGCCTTGCGTGATGCCCTCGACCCCCGTCTGCACATTGCGCAGGATTGATCCCGCCCACCGCTTTTCGCACTGAACGCCTTGACAGCCCCCCGTCGGTCGGAGTAGCTTTCCCGCGTTATGAAGAGTTCATCCATCCAAAACCGGGTCCTTCTCTCGTTGCGCGGCAACATCCGTGCCACGGCGGGCGACGGGTGTTGCGTTTGATGGAGTCTCCGGAACCGTCTGTTCTCCGGAAAGCCCGCCGACAGTCCAGTCAGGCGGGCCTTTGTTTGCCCGCATTCTATTCAAGAGAACAATCCAAAAGGATGTAAAGAGTTATGAAAAAGTCAAATCATGTCGTGATTTTCGATACGACGCTGCGCGATGGGGAGCAGTGCCCCGGCGCCAGCATGGGCCTGCAGGAGAAACTGCAGGTGGCGCGTCAGCTCGAAAAACTGAACGTGGATATCATCGAAGCCGGATTCCCAGCGGCCTCCCCCGGCGACTTCGAAGCCGTGAAGAGGGTGGCCAAAGAAATCAAGAAATGCCGGATTGCGGGCCTGGCCCGCTGCGTCAAGAAAGACATCGATGCCTGTGTGGAATCGCTGAAGCCGGCGGGCTCCCGTGCGCGCATTCATGTGTTTCTGGCCACCAGTGCGATCCATCGCCAGTTCAAGCTGAAGAAAGCGAAGGATGAGATCGTCCGGCAGGCCGTCGAAGGCGTGGCGTATGCGAAGAAATTCTGCAAGGATGTGCAGTTCAGCCCCGAAGATGCATCGCGCACTGAGCCGGAATTTCTGGCGGAGGTGGTGCGGGCGGTGATCGCGGAGGGCGCCACGACTATAAATATTCCGGACACGGTCGGGTTTACGGTTCCGCAGGAGTTCCGCAAGCTGCTGACGACGCTGCACGAGAAGGTGCCCGAGCTGAAGAAGGTCGTGGTGCATGTGCACTGCCATAATGACCTGGGTCTGGCCGTGGCCAACTCGCTGGCCGCCATCGAATGCGGGGCCCGTGGCGTGGAGTGCACCATCAACGGCATTGGAGAGCGCGCCGGAAACTGCTCGCTGGAAGAGCTGGTGATGGCGCTGAAGGTCCGCAAGGACCACTACGGCCTGCAGACTCAAATCAAGACCGCCGAACTGTTTCCGGCCAGCCGTCTTGTGAGCCAGCTGACCGGACTGATGGTGCAGCGGAACAAGGCCATCGTCGGTGCGAATGCGTTTGCTCATGAGTCCGGCATTCACCAGGACGGCATGCTGAAGAATCGCGAGACCTATGAAATCATGCGCCCCGAAGATGTCGGTGTCGTAACCGGGACCGATCTGGTGCTGGGCAAGCACAGCGGTCGAGCCGGATTCGCCGCGCATCTGAAAAGCATCGGTATCAAGGTCAGCTCGGAACAGCTGCAGGCCATTTATAACGACTTCATTGCTCTGGCCGACAAGAAGAAGGTTGTCTATGACGATGACATCATTGAACTGCTCCGCGAGCATATCTCCGATGTGCCGCAGGTCTATGCGATGAAGTGTCTGCAGGTCTCGGCTGGCAACCGGACCATCCCGACCGCCACGGTCCAGATCGAGAAGGACGGTAAGATCCTGCAGGACTCCTCGACCGGGGTCGGCCCGGTGGAAGCCGCGCTGAAGGCCATCGACCGCATCACCGGTATCAAGGGAGAGCTGGAATCGTTTTCGATGCAGGCGGTGACGCACGGTGAAGATGCCCTGGGCGAAGCCGCGGTGCAGGTGCGCTACGGCGACGACATGGTCGCGGCCAAAGGCTCGGACATCGACATCGTGATGGCCTCGGCCAAGGCCTATATCAATGCCCTGAACCGCCACCTGTTCATCGAGAAGAAACAGACTCCAAAGAAAAAACCAGTAAAGCGTAAGAAACGCTAAGGTTTTTCTCACGGACTCCCGGAGGGCATGCAGGCCCGCCCGGGAGTTTTTTTGTCGCCGGGTTTGGGCTTCAAAAGGAAGCGATGGCCCGATAGACTGTCCCGCATGACCAAATCCTCCCACCTACAACTGAAAGTGGTGAAGCGAGCTGGATGCCTGCTTGTTCTGGCATGCGTTCTTGCTGTCGGGGTCTGGTGGATGGGAGCGGAAGGGCGGATCCCGGACCGTGAGCGGGTTCCGGGGCGGCACTGGTCCCGCATCTCTCCGGCCGAAGCCGGTTTCTCCGTCGATCAGCTGGATGCGATTGCGGCGGAAGCCGGCGGCGTGGGCTGTATCGTGCAGCATGGCCGGCTTGTCTATGAGTGGGGGGATACGCTCTTCCGAAACGATGTGGCTTCTTCCATCAAGACCTTCTATACCTTCTGGGTGCTGCAGGCCGTCCAGAACGGCCGACTCCAGTCGCTGGATGACCGGGTGCTGAACTGGGTTCCCGCGCTGGCCGTGCTGAATGCCGACCTCGGATTCAAAGACCGCAAGATCACCTTCCGCCATCTGCTGGAGCAGTCTTCCGGATACGGTCTGACCGAGCGCCCCGGAGAGGCCTTTGCCTACAATGATTTTGGAACCGGCCTGTTGACCTGGACCGTGTTGAATCAGCTGTCCGGCCTGCCGCCGGAGCAGGTGGATGACCTGCTAAACGGCGAAGGACTAGGAAAAGCCATTGGGTTTGAGCATCAGCCGACGCTGCTGCATCCTTTTTCGAAAGATAGCCGGATCCGAATTTCTGTACAAGACCTGGCCCGGTTCGGCCTGCTGTTCTTGCGGGACGGGAAATGGGACGGCACCGAGGTGCTCCGCGAGGACCTGTTTGATCTGGCACTGACGCCGCCGCGTCATCCCCGCCTGCCCCGCACATCGGGCGTGGAGACCGAGCACTGGGAAACGGTCCCCTCCTTTGGCGGCGGCATGAACTTGAAGGACAGTCTGGGGTGCCTCGGCTACTACTGGTGGTTTAACCGCAAGACGGCAGATGGAAGTTTACTACTACCCGCGGCCCCGCTGGGCACGTTCATGGGGATGGGCTATGGCGGCCGGTTCTGTTTCGTCCTGATCCCGGAACTGGATATGGAAATCGTCTGGGTGGATGTTTATCGGGAGGAGAACTGGAGCCCGTTTGATACCGTCGGCCGTTCCCATGTGAATAAGCTGCTGGGGCAATTTCTCCAAGCCCGGACCGAACCCACCCGGTAACCGTCCGCAGGCTGTTCAGTTGCCGCATCCGGTCCGTTTGGTCCTCCAAACAGCCCCAAGACACAAAAAATCATAAAAATGCCCCCCAATGGATATTCTTGATGAAATTTAACCCGTTTTGGGCTCAAAACAAGCGATTTTCTGCATTTTTTCAGTTTCCGGCGGCGCAGCTCTTTTCCATCTGTGAAAATCTTCGAAATCTGTGGATGCATCCTCTTTTTCCCTTTATGCCGCAAGCAGCTCATGGAGGGGGATTCCGTGATTTTGCGGTCGGAGAAGGACTTTTAGGCCCAAAAATGGTCTGAAAAGCCAGAAATTGACAGAAATCCGCAAAAAATAAAGAAATTTTAGGGTTTTTGGGGTACTTTACGGGCTCCGCGAGGCATCGGAACATCCCGTGTTGCCTCAAATAAGCATGACACCGAAGGGGCGGTGAACGGGGGGCCGAT
>CAZGMQ010000037.1:0-29815 GCA_964526745.1 uncultured Verrucomicrobiota bacterium | reverse complement strand
TCTCTCCTATGCGCCCTGAGTGTGTTTCACTTTCGTGTGTCACTTTCATTGGCACATAGGGAAACAGGCCGAAAACTGCATATAAATGCCTCAAAATGACGTTTTTGGCCTGTTTTTGATGATTTTGAGGCCGGAGCCGCAGCAAACGCATCCGGGAGGGTGATTTTTGATATGTGATGCGATTTCTGCAAATTTTTTAGTTTTTGGCAGTGTATGACACTGTTTGACAGATTTCGGTTGACGAAAATGTAATGATAACATAGTTTAATTGCAGATTATGCAATGGAGAGTTGATTAATTGGCAGAATCTAAAACAGGTTGGGTTGTGGATAGTGGCTTGGCGGAGCGAAGTCGCTTTAAGGCCTACAATAAGAAGCATCCGAACGAATATGCCGCCTGTTTTGTGAATCTGGATGTGGTGATGGCTCTTTTGAATCAGTTCGGCGGCGTGAAGGGCTTCCAGCTCGGTTTTTTCAGGTCCGAAGGCAAGAATGTTTATCGGATCGGGCAGACCGGGGTGAAGCACGCGAAGGAAACTCGCTTATTTATCCATGTGGATGAATCAAACCGGTGCGTCCGCATCCTGACCATTGGAGATAAGGACAGCCAACCCGAAGATCTGCGGCGATGCCATGAAGTGGCAAAGAATTTGAAAGGCGAGGGATAGCTTATGAGTACAATCGAACCCATGGCCAAACTGGCGGCGGATCTGGCGGGAGACGACAGCGTCGCACAACGCGTTTGCGAGCAAGAGGTGAACACGCGGTTTATCCGCATGTTGATCGGTCTGCGGATCTCCAAGAAACTGACACAACGGCAACTGGCACCCAGGATGGGCGTCAGTTCCAGCAAGATTTGCCGCATGGAAGCGTTGCGGGATGATCAACTGAATTGGGGCGATGTGGTCAAATATACCAACGCGCTGGGCGTCAATATGTCCGTTTTGGTAGATGATCCGAGTTTGCCTGCGGCCGAGCGAATCAAGCATCATGTCTTGACGACTCACGCCTTATTGGAGCAGTTGCGGGCCTTGACTGAGAAAACAGCTGAAGGGGAGGCGCTTACAGCCAAGATCACAGAATTCTATGGGGATGTGCTGTTTAATTTCCTGGCTGGCTTTTCGGATAGCTTTTCGAAATTGCCCCAAAGCGGTCCCATCCAGATTCCGTTTGGCGTGCAAAAACCGGGTGCTGAGACGGCCGCGGCGAATGGTGCTGAATTGTGTGCGCACTGATCTCATTCGCCTCATGCCGCGACTGAATGCCTTTGGGTGAAATGGGGGTTGAGAGCGGGGTGAAGGCCGTGTACATTGATGGGCCCGATCAACCGAAAGGCGAAGACGTATGACCATTCAAGAATTTTTAAAGAAGAACCTCCTCCTGATGGACGGGGCGATGGGCACCCAGATTCAGAACCGGAATCCCTCTGCCGAAGTGTGGGGAGAATACGATGGCTGCAACGAGTGGCTGAATCTGGCTGCACCGGAAATCATCAAGGATATCCATGCGGCCTATTTTCGTGCCGGCAGCGATGCGGTGGAAACCAACAGCTTTGGTTCTTCGCCGGCGACCCTGGGTGAATACAACCTGACGCCGCGCGCCAAAGAGATTTCCATGGCGGCGGCGCAGATTGCGCGAGCGGCCGCGGATGAGGTGCAGGCCGAAGACGGGCGTCCTCGCTTTGTGCTGGGCTCGGTCGGGCCGGGCACGCGGTTGGCAACGCTGGGGCAGATTTCGTATGACGATCTCTATGGCGGGTATCAGGAGCAGATGGGCGGGCTGTTGGAAGGCGGTGCCGATGGCATCCTGATCGAGACGTGCCAGGACCTCCTGCAGATTAAGGCCGCGGTGGCAGCCGCGCACAAGGTCATCGGAGCGGCCCGGGACAAACTGATTTATGTGTCGGTGACGGTGGAGAGCACGGGGACGCTGCTGGTGGGATCCTCGATCTGGGCGGTGATGGCTGCGCTGGATCCGTATCCGATCGATGTGCTGGGGATGAATTGCGCGACCGGTCCCGAAGCGATGAAGCGCCATTTGGAAGCGCTCGGCAAGCTGTGGCGCGGGGGCATCGGCTGCATGCCGAATGCCGGCCTGCCCACGCTCGTGGACGGGGAAGTGGACTATCCGCTGGGGCCCAAAGAATTTGCCGAGGTGTTTGCCCCGATGGTCCAGTCGGTCGGGTTGAACATTGCGGGCGGCTGCTGCGGCACCACGCCGGATCATATCCGGGAACTGCGCGAAGCGCTCGGGAGCACCGAGGCCCCGGCCCCCCGGACCGTGGAACAAACCGACCTGGTGACCAGTGTCTTTTCGCCCATGGAGCTGACCCAGGAACCGCGCCCGCTCTACGTGGGCGAGCGCGCCAATGCCACCGGCTCGCGGAAATTCCGCGATGTACTTTTATCTGAAGATATGGACAAGGCGTTCGACCTGCTCGTGGAACAGGATGAGGGCGTCGCCCATGTGCTGGATCTGAGCGTGGCCTATGCCGGCCGGAATGAACTCGAAGACATGACGACTCTCGTTGCGCGTGCCGCGCGGGAATGTCGCCTGCCTCTGATGGTGGACAGTACACAGGTGGATGTCGTGGAAGCCGCCCTCAAGCTGCATGGCGGCCGCATGCTCATCAACTCCATCAATTTTGAGTCCGGCGAAGAGAAGAGTGAAACTCTGGTGGCCCTGGCCAATCAATTTGGTGCGGGTCTTGTCGCGCTGACCATCGATGAAGTCGGTATGGCGATGAATGCGGATCGCAAAGTGGAGATTGCCGGTCGCCTCATCGAGTTCTGCGAAGCGAGGGGACTGCGGCGCGGCGACCTGCTGATCGATACGCTGACCTTCACGGTCTGCAGCGGCGATGACACCCTGCGGGACGCAGCAAAGGAAACGATTGAGGCGATCCGCCGGATCAAGGAGAAATTCCCGGGCGTGCGCACGCTGCTGGGTCTGTCCAATATTTCATTCGGTCTGAAGCCGCCTGCGCGCAAGGTGCTCAACACCGTATTTCTGGGCCGATGCATCAAGGCCGGCATGGATGCCTGCATTATCAATACCTCCACGCTGGTGCCGGTGACCGATCTGGCGCCGGAAGCGGTGAAACTGGCGGAGATGCTGCTCGATAACGATGCCGCCAACGGCGATCCGCTGGAGAACTACATCCAATATTTCGAAGAGGCGCCGCCGGAGGTGGACCCGAATGCGGTGGTGGTGGAACTGTCTCCTCCAGAGCAGGTCGCGGCCGCATTGGTGAAGGGGAAGGCGGCCCTGCTGGAGACCTCCATCCCGGCTCTTCTGGAGGAACTGACGGCAGAGGAGATCTTGAACAATCATCTTGTTCCCGGCATGAAGGAAGTCGGCCGCCTGTTCAACGACGGCATCTTGCAACTGCCCTTCGTCTTGAAATCGGCCGAGGTCATGAAGAAGGCCGTGGCGATGATCAAACCGCACATGAAGAAGGGGGAGGGCGGCTCTTCCGGAAAAATGGTCATCGGCACCGTTGCCGGAGATGTGCATGACATCGGGAAAAACCTGGTGGATATCATTCTCTCGAACAATGGCTATGAGGTGGTGAACCTCGGAGTCAAGGTGCCCATTGAAAAAATGATGGAGTCGCTCAAAGAATCCAAAGCGGATGTGTTGGGCATGAGCGGCCTACTGGTCAAGTCGGTGCAGATCATGCGCGACAATCTCAAGGTTATGGAGGAGGCCGGGCTGCGGCTTCCGGTGCTGCTGGGCGGGGCCGCCCTGACCGAGCCGTTTGTCATCAACGACTGCCAGCCGCTCTATTCCGGGCCGGTGCGCTACTGCAAGGATGCGTTCGAGAGCCTGACGCTGTTCAGTGAGTTGAAGGAAACCGGCACCATTTCCCGCTCGCCGGATCCAGAAGAGAAATAACGGGCCCTTTCCGCTAGGTCTCATGCCAGCCGTCCGCTTCTTCTGTTATATAGGGGATCGAACGAAAATTGTGTCGAATGCAGGAAAAACCCACCGGAATGGTGTATTCTGGAGCCAATCTATTGAATGCTGTTGGTTGAACCGTGAGGACTTATGGAAAACAAACCCATCCAGGATAAAGAAATCATTCCGCCTTTTTGGGGCGCCCAGGTCTGGGAGCCGCCGTTGGAGGAAGTGAATCCTCATCTGAGCCGGATGTCCCTACTCGTCGGCCGCTGGGAGTATAAGAAGGGGAATCTCTCCGAAGAGGAGTATCGGGAGATTCTGAATGGGGAGGCTCAGGATCATTATGAGCGCCTGCTGCAGGAAAATGTAAAAAATCGGTTATTTGTTCCCAAGGCCTCTGTGGCCTGGCTGCGCGGGCAGCCCGAAGGCGATACCCTAAAGGTCTTTCCGGAAGAAGGGGCGGAGCCGGTGGTATTGAGCTTCCCACGCCAGACCATCCGCGAAAAGTTGTGTGTTCCCGATTTCTTTGCCCCCCAAGGGGATATCGTGGGTGTGTTCACGGTGACCGTAGGAAGTCCGGAGGCATCGGCCCGGATGCAGCAGCTCCAGGTTGCCGGGGAATATCAGGAGTACTTTCTCTGGACTGGGTTTGCGGCGGAATATGCCGATGCGGTGGCCGAGTGGGCTCACCGGCGGATGCTGGCGCCCATCGGCGGCATGCAGGGCGCGCGTTTCGGCCCCGGTTATCCTTCCTGCCCGGATATGAGCCTCAGCCGCCATATTTGCGAGTGGTCTCAGGCGGGACGAATCGGGGTCACCGTGACCGATTCGGATATGCTTTCTCCGGAGATGAGCACCTGCGCTTTGATCGCCCATCGCCCCCGGGCTCGCATCTTCAATACCTTGAATTAATCGCCCGTCTCAGCTGCAGGGTCTCCGAGGCCGGAGAATTTTGCAGGGGAAGGGGAAATGACGGTTGACGGCAGGTGTTCTGTGCGCCTATACTCCCAAAAATTGTGCAGGCAGGCCATGAGGGCTTTCCGGCTCGACGTTGGTGTCTAGGAGGCAGGAAAATGAATCAGTCAGTTCGTTCAAAGATTCTCGTTGGGGTCGTGGCGATATTCACACTTGCAGGACTCTCCCTGACCGCTTCCGCTCAACGAACCCGCTTGGGCTTGCAGCCCTCGGTCGAGAAATCCAGCTCCAGCTCCGACATCCTCCGCATCCGGAAGATGACGCCTTCCACGAAGAACAAAACCCCCATTTTCAAAACCGCGGTTCAGGGTCAGGCCCAGGCCAGTCAGCCTGATTGGTGGCGCGTGGTGGTGGAATATGAAACCAAGCCGGACTGGATCGCCGAGATTGAATTTACGTATTACATTTATATGAAGGACCAGAGCAACAAGGGAGCCGAAGTGATGTTCCGCAGCTCGGTTTCCTATGTGAATGTGAAAAAAGGCCGCCATTACAGCGACATGTTCCTTCATCCGAACACATTGGCACGGATGGGACGCGTCGAACAGGCGGCCGTGGTCATCAAGGTCGACGGCGTCGTCGTCGGCATGGAATCCACAGCCCAGACGCCGAACTGGTGGGATCGGTATCGTCCCGTCGATGGCGTGCTCTTGAACCGCACCCAAACCCCGTTTTCATTAATCGACTATGACATGTTCGAGCAGGTGAAACCCTCGCCGAGTGCCCGCTAGCCGAACGAAGGAATCTGCCTCATGGCAAAAAAGCCCATACTGACACTGGACATCGGCTCGCACTCCCTCAAACTTGCCGAGTTTGTGGATGTGAAGGGCGGGATGGAAATGACCCGCTATGCCGTGGCGGATCTGGGGATCGATCCTCAGAGCGATGCGGACCGCTCCCAGTTTATCATCACGACCATTCACGACCTGATTCGCGAGTCCGGCTGCAAGCCGGGCCCCGTGCAGGTTTCGATCTCGGGCCACGCGGTCTTTTCTCGATTTGTAAAACTGCCGCCCGTGGAGCCCGAGAAGGTCTATCAGATCATCCAATACGAGGCGCAGCAGAATGTGCCGTTCCCAATGAACGAGGTGGTCTGGGACTATCAGCTGATCAGTGGGAATGACGGCGATGTGGATGTGATGCTGGCCGCCATCAAATCGGACATTATCGACAGCATCTCGGAGTGCGTGCAATTCACGGGCCTGACACCAAATCGGATCGATGTGGCTCCGATGGCATTGTATAACGCCGTTCGCTACAATTATGACAATCTGCCCCCCTGTACGCTGGTGGTGGATATCGGCGCGCGCTCGACGGATCTGATCTTTATCGAGGCCGGCCGGGTGTTCAGTCGCAGTGTCCCGGTTGCGGGCAACCAGATCACGCAGCTGATCATGAATGAGTTCAGCATTTCCTTTGATGATGCCGAAGCGATGAAGAAGGCCCACGCGTATGTGGCCTTTGGCGGCGCCTATGAAGGTCCGCAGAGCGAAACCGTTGACAAGGTCTCCAAGAGCGTGCGGAGCATGATGACCCGCCTGCATCAGGAGCTAAACCGCTCCATCAATTTCTATCGCAGCCAGCAGGGGGGGCAGCAGCCTTCGCTGTTGCTGCTGACCGGCGGCAGTTCGGTGATCCCCTATACCGATACCTTCCTCCGCGAAAAACTCAATGTGGAGACGGACTACTTCAATCCGTTTAACAATGTGGCGGTTTCCGAGCAGATTCCGGCCGAGCAGATCGGTGCCCATGCCTGCGAAATGGGGCAGCTGGTGGGCTTGTCCCTGCGCGCTATGCACACCTGTCCCATCGAAATCAATCTCTTGCCGCCCAGGGCCGAGGAAGAAAAGAAATTCAAGCGCAAGCAGCCGATTTTTGCGATGGCGGCTGCCGCGCTGTTGCTGACGCTGCTGGCATGGCTCTTCTTCTATGTCCGTGTGACCGATCTGACGCGGGATATTCTGGCCCGGATCAATCATCGGGTGACTGAACTGGCCGGGGTGCAGACCCAGCTGGTGAAAAGCGAGACCGCGGTGACTTCCGTGAAAAGCAAGATTGACCGCCTGACGGCGCTGGAAGCCCACCGCGGCATCTGGCGGATGCTGCTGGGCGACATTAGCGGCGCTTTGCCCGAAGGCATGTGGATCACCCGGGTGAAGCCGGTTTCGGCACTGCCCGGCGACCCTCCTTCCACGGAAGATTCGCCGGCCGGCGTGGTCGTGGTCGGCATTGAGATTGAAGGCATGGGCTATCTGGATCGGATTAAGTCGAGCGAAAAAATCGGCGAATTCCGTGATCAGTTGCGTGCCACTTCATCCTTTTCAGATCAGACCGAGATCAGCTGGCAGCCGCCGGCCCGGCCCGATGCAAGCACCTTGGAATTCAAAATTTTGGCCCGGTTGGAGGCACCGCAAGAATTATGAGCCGAAAACACATGCCATTGATAATTGGGGGAGTGGTGGTCCTGCTGGTGGCCATTGCGTTGTTCTATTTTCTCTTTAGTGCGAAAGGCACCTACTCGAGTGCGTCGATCGAACTTCAACAGGAGGAAGGCCGCCTCATCCGGCTGTCGAACCGGACAGTTTTCCCCTCGGAAAGCAATGTGCGCGTTCTGGGTCAGCAGCTGAATATTTATCAGGAATATCTGGACGGGTTGTTCGGGGCGATGAGCGAAGATCCGTTCAAGGACGTGACTGTCTCACGGGCCCAATTTCCGCTGGTTCTGGAGAAGGTCCTGCGCCGTCTGGTGAACAAGGCGCGTTCGAAATCCGTCACGCTGCCTCCGGCCTTTTCATTCGGTTTCAAGCGCTATACAGAAGGGAACCTTCCCGTCGAACATGATGTGGAGCGCCTGGGAATCCAACTGCGCTCGATTGCCTCTCTGGTGGACATCCTCTACGAAGCGGGCATCGGGGAACTCTCGTCAGTGAAGCGCAGCGTGTTTGAGAAGGACGCGCAGATTGAAGCCCCGCTGAATGATCGCGCCACCCGCCGCGGCCGTCGCGGGCGTACGCAGGAGTCCGAGGAAACGGTCTCCACCGAGGTGTATACCGATCCTGACGGCCTTTTCACGAAAGAACATTATGTGCTGTCCTATCGGGCGCAGGATGAGGCGAACTGGGCCATTCTCGACCGTATGGCGAAAGGCACGCCGTTTATTATCGTAACGAAGATGGAAATTTTGAATTCGGCCCGCCCCGTGGTCGCCCTTCCGAAAGAGGAAGAAGAGGTAAAAGCTTCACCGACGGCCGTTTCAGCGTCGCGCTGGAAAACAAGCGGCGCGGAAATGGGCCGGAAAATGGAAGAAGAGATTTTGCCGCGCGAACTGCGCGTGGTGGCGGGGCAGGAACTGCCCAATGTGCGTCTTGAAGTTGATTTGTATCGTTTTGCCCAAGCCGAACGCGCGGAGAGCGCCGGCGGGAATGGGGAGGAAAATCCGTGAGCCAGGCACCCCGTGGAAAGCATGATTGGATTCGGGATCACTATGATAAGGTGCTCCTGCTCGTCGCCCTTGTGGCTCTCCTTTTTTCCTGCGCCTTCCTGGTGCAGCGGATCCAGGCCGACCAGGAAAATTTCGCCTTCAGTGTGCAGCGGGTGACCTGGAAGGGGTCTCCCGAGATGCTGCAGGACACCCTCCCGTTTGATGCCGTGCTGACGGCGGCCCGCGAGGCTGCATCGGCGCAGTTGAAGGTGGCACCGCGCACGACGGTGAGCGAAATGCGCGTGGCTTGCATCAAATGCGGCAAGCCGATTTCCTATGATGCCGCGGAGTGTCCGTTCTGTCTCGCGGTTCAGCCGGACATCATCGATATCAAAAAGCTGGATACGGATGGCGACGGCATTTTGGATCAAATTGAACTGACCTGGGGGCTGGATCCTCAGGATCCAAACGATGCGATGACAGACCTAGACGGTGATGGGTTCAGCAATTATGAGGAATTCCGGGGGGAAACGGATCCAAAGGATCCCGACAGCAGCCCGGAACCGGTGGTCAAACTGCGGGTGGCCGTGATCAAGGCGGTTCCGTTCTATCTGCGGTTTGTGGGAACGCAGAAGATGCCCGGCGGAAGCATTCGTTTTCAATTGAACCTCCAGAGCAAGGAGCGCACCTACTTCGCCAAGCTGGATGATGTCATCCTAGGATATAAGGTCGATCAGTATGATCCGGAAGGCAAGGGCAGCGAGGAAACCCTCACGATGGTCCGGCAGTCCGACAAGCGCTCGGTGACCTTGATCAAGGGCCGTCCCGTCACGGCGCAGGAACTGAAGATTCTCTTTGTGTCGCTGCTGGATCGGAGCAAGCTGCCTCCGCAGCGCCTGAAGGATGTTTTCGACCTGCGGGGAGTGGACTACAAGGTCGTTGACATCCGTCGCGAAAGCGTGCTAATCCAAAATGTAGAAACTGCCGAAAAAGTGGTCGTTCCCTTTTTAACCAACGAAGAGCGCACCGGGACTTCGAGTCGTCCGAGTGCGCCGTCTTCAAATGTGGCGGCCGCCCCGGCGTGGTGAATTTAGAATGATGATTGACAGAAAACAGATGTTGGACAAGCCGCGTAAAAGGTCTTGTCCCGGATACAGTTCCAAGGAGGAATTCCACATGAAATGGTGCATGGTCGCAGCGATGGCAGTGTCTCTTTTGTTCAGCGGCATGGCTTGGGCACAAGAAGATGATTTTGATTTGGACGCGCTGCTTGGCGATGTCGGCACTGAAGAAGTGACCGAAGCCGAACCCGTTGCAGAATCAGCAACAGTGGAAGCAGCAGTAGCAGTGGAGGCACCTGTCGAAGCCGCAGCCGTGGTGGCAGAAGCCCCTGAAGCCGATCCATTTGCGGATATGGCGGCGGAAGAAGTGACGGAAGCCGCGGAGATGGCGGAAGAAGCCGCCGTGGGCGAAGCCGTTGAAGAAGCCGATATGGTGGAAGAAGCGGCCGCCGTAGACTCGGTGGAAGCCGACCCCTTCACAGATGTCGCGCCCGCTGCGGAAGAAATGGCTGTGGAAGAAACAGTGGAAGCCGATCCCTTCGCGGATATCGCACCCGCCGCGGAAGAAGCGGCTGTGGTCGAAGAAGCTGTTGAAGCCGATCCGTTTGCAGATTTGGACGAAGCGGTCGAGGAAGTCGCGGTCGAGGAAGTCGCCGCTCCTGAAGAAGAGGATATCCTCGGTGACCTGTTTGCCGAAGAGGTGGTGATGGAAGAAGCCGCCCCGGTTGAAGAGCTCGCTCCGATGGAAGAGATGGCTGAAGAGCTGAGCGCCGATTTCGGCGGCATGGAAATGGAAGAGTCCTTGGAAGTTTCGGGCATTTCCTCCCCCTCGGCCAAGTCTGCCAGGAAGAATTCCGATGAAGTGAAGCTGACCACCCGTCAGTTGAAGAAGATGGCTAAGGAAGAGGCCAAGCTGGAAGAGATCCGTCGTCAGGCAGCTGAGGCCGATGCCCTCAAGGCTTCCGAGCTCGGATTCCGTGCCTTGAGCGATGAAGACTATATAAGCGCTGAAGTGTCCTTTGTCGATGCGCTGTCCGGCTTGCCGGACCGTCCGCAGAACGAAGATGTCCGCGTACAGATTGCTTGGGGTCTGGCCGAAGCCCAGTATCTCCGGGCCCGTGGAATGGTGCAGAAAAAGGAACGCCTGACGGATGCCCGAAAGTTGCTGGATTCCGCCCTGAAAGTGGCCCCGGATCACCGTGGCGCCCAGTCCCTCGAGAAGCGGTTGGCCAAACTCGAGATCGAAGCCGCCCGCCCCAAGAAGCCTGCCGAACAGGCTGACACCCTTGCCAAGGCCAAGACCATTCAGGAAGAATTTGACGAAGCCCGCCAGTGGTATCGTCTGAAAGACTACGACCGCGCTTCGGCCCTGTTCGAGAACATCCTCATCCGGGATCCGTACCACAAGAGCGCGATGCGTTTTCTCCGGAAAATCGAAGCCGACAAATATAAGCTGGCGACCTATGAGCGCGAAGCCCGCGTTCAGGGAATGATGACCGAAGTGCGTCGCAGCTGGAGCCCGCCGATTCGTGCCCAGATCCAAATGCCTGAGGATATTGACAAGGCCAAAGGCGTGGACAGCAAGCCTGCGGCGGCGCGTTTGCAGGAAAAGATGCAGACCATTATTATTCCGGCGGTGGAATTCCGTCAGGCCAACATCAACGATGTGGTCAACTTCCTGGTCGAGGCCAGCATTGCGGCCGATGAGGACAAGGAAGGCGTGAATATCATTTTGAATCTGGGTCAGTCCGGTGGTGGTGCTGCCGCCCCGACGATGCCGGCCGCGGCTCCCGTCGAGGATGAGTGGGGCTTTGGTGGCGGAGATGACTTTGGTGCGCCGGTGGCCGCCATGGGTGGCGGTGGTAGCGGCATTCGTGCCATCACCCTGAATCTGCGTCGCATCAGCATGCTCGATGCCATCAAGTACATCACGGAAGTGGCGGGCCTGAAGTATCGCATTGAGGACAGCGCGGTCATCATCACGCCGATCGATGCCCCGGTGGGGAACATCATCACCCGCATGTACCCCGTACAGCCTTCCTTCATGGATGTCATTGTGTCGCGGGAAACAGCCAGCGATTCAGAACGTGGCGATTCTGAGTTCACCTCGATGGGTGGCCGGGTCAGCATGGAGAAGGGGGATGTGAAGGATTTCTTTGAGAAGACCGGCGTGAAATTCCCCACGGGCGCTTCCATTACCTATAATGCCGCCATCAGCCAGCTGATTGTGGCGAACACGGCTGACAACTTGGAGACCTTCGAACGCATTCTGCAACAGCTGAATGTGATTCCCAACCAGGTGGAAATTGAAGCCCGATTTATCGAAGTGGCTCAGAGCGACCTTGAAGAGCTCGGTCTGCAGTGGATTCTGAACGACAACTATGAGTTTGCCACCAAGAATGACGGTTCAGGACAACGTATGCAGGTCAACGCCAACAACAATGGTTTGACCCAGGGACTCCGGTTCTTCGCCGACGACGCCGGCAAGCTCGATCCCACCTCGATTCTGACCCAGACCGCCAACCAGACGATGTTGGGCGGAATTCTGAGCGCTTCCAGCGTGTTGACCAATCCTGAAATGACCGTGGTGATCCAGGCCCTGTCGCAGCATGGCGGCACCGACCTCCTGTCGGCTCCTCGTGTAACGACTCGCAGTGGTGTGAATGCACAGATTCAGGTCGTGAAGGAAATCATCTATCCGACCGAATTCGAAGTGACTCAGCCTACGATGAACACGGACGGTAACGTCACGATGTCCCCCGTGGTGACCCCGGGCACCTTCACGACCCGAGAAACCGGTGTCATTCTGAATGTGACCCCGACCGTCGGACCGGACGGCTACACGATCGATCTCGTAATGGCTCCGGAAGTCGCCGAACTGGTGGACTGGATTCAGTACGGGTCGACAATCACCGTGACTACGGGTATCATCGGCGCGCGTCAGGAAAACACCTATCTTTTCAACATGCCGCAGCCGGTCTTCACCAGCCGCAATGTCACGACTTCCATCGTGATATGGGACGGCCAAACGGTTGTCATGGGCGGTCTGATCCGCGAAGAACTGACCACGATCAAGGACAAGGTTCCGATCCTGGGTGATATTCCCATTCTGGGCTGGCTCTTCCGCTCGGAAGGGCAGTCTAGCCAGAAGATGAACTTGTTGATCTTTGTGACCGCTCGTTTGGTCGATCCGGCTGGCCGTCCTATCCACAACGAAGCCAACATGGCGATGCCCGGCGCGGGCATCGATGCGGCCTCGCCGGTGGCTGGTGCCTCGGTCACTCCGTAAAGAGTCCGTTTCTTTTCCGGATTTTCAGGTCGGGTCTGCCGCACTTGAAAATCCGGTCTTTTCTTTCCGGGTGAGGCCGTTTGCTGTGGCCGCTCCTTCGGGTAGGGAGGGGGGGGACGGATGGAAGGGCTGGGTCGGGTCGATGAGTGTCCGTTTTCCGATGGGTTGGCTGGGTGCTGATGGCTGTTGGAGTGGCGGGTGCCTCGACCGGGCGGGTCTTTGCAGACCGGATCGTGAAACATTCCAAAAACCTCGAATTAAAACCCTGTGTCTGAAATGAATCAATCTGTTCTCATCGTGGATGGGCATGCGATGGCCTATCGCGCCTTCTATGGGGTGCGCGAACTCTCCACCGAGGATGGGCAGCCCACTAACGCCCTGTTTGGATTTATCCGAATGCTGCGCAAGTTGGAGGCGCAATGGAA
This sequence comes from uncultured Verrucomicrobiota bacterium, assembly GCA_964526745.1. Classification (GTDB taxonomy): domain Bacteria; phylum Verrucomicrobiota; class Kiritimatiellia; order CAIQIC01; family Lenti-01; genus Lenti-01. The sequence continues at coordinate 16,742 of CAZGMQ010000037.1, read as the reverse complement.
ACCGGACCGCACCGTGGTGACCTTCGATGGCGGCTCTCCGGCCAGCCGGCTGGAGAAATGCCCCGAGTATAAGGCGCAGCGATCTCCGATGCCGGATGAACTCCGATCCCAGTTCGCTTTACTCAACGAATTTCTCCGTGCGGCCGACATCCGTAACATCTGCATCCAGAATCAGGAAGCCGATGATGTGATTGCCACGCTGGCCGAGCGAGCCGCCGCGGAAGGCATCCTCGTCCGCATGGCGACCAGTGACAAGGATCTGATGCAGCTGGTGAATGACCAGATCCATATGGTGCCTCCGAATAAGGCCACAGAGGAACTGGATATCGCCGGGGTGCTCAAGAAAACCGGGGTCCATCCGGACCAGATTGTGGAGTGGCTCGCGCTGATCGGCGATGTGGCCGACAATATTCCCGGTGTGATGGGCATCGGCCCCAAGACGGCCACGAAGCTGCTGGCCGAATTCGGCACGCTGGACGAATGCTATGCGAAAGCGGAGCAGCTGAAGTCCAGCAGTGTGCGGGAGAAACTGCTGGCCGGTCGATCCACCGCTGCTTTGAACATCGAGCTGATGACCTTGGACCGGAACGTCCCTGGCGTTCCGGAATGGAATGAAATCAAGGCCTCCACACCGGATGCGGATGGGTTGAAAGCCTTTTTTGTGAAATATGAACTGCACCGTCTTGCTGCAGAACTGGAAAAGTCCCAACGCGTACCGCGCCGGGCTGCCAAGCCGGAAGCGGATGCCAGCGGCGCCCAGATGAGCCTATTCTAATGAAATCTTTTTCCTCCACATCCAAGCGCTGGATCCAGGCGGGTCTGCTGGTTCTCCTGTTTTTGGGCGCGGTCGGGATGCGCCGGCATGTGCTGAATGCGCAGCGGGAGTTAAGTGGGGATGGATCGATTCCTTTTTCACTGGAAAGCGCACTGGCCTTCCGCCGGATACAGATGGTGTACCGGGATGGGGATCTGCCGCAGACGGACAGGGGCATTCAATACCCGGAAGGAGTGGTGACGCGGGAAGTGGATACGATGGGGGCTGAACAGATTGTGGCTCGCGCCGCCAAGGCATGGCCCGGGACGCTGAAGCTGGAAGAGAAGGTTCGTTGGCTTCATCTGCTGTGGTTCTGTCTCGGGATACCAGCACTGTATTTTTGGGTCAAATGGATGGGGGGCGGGGCCTTGGGCGGGTTCTGGGCTGCGGCTTTCTATGCGGTCGCCATTACTGCGGTTGCCCGATCTACCGGACAGGAACTGTCGCATGAGAATTATGCCTTGCCACTGGTGTTGTGGCATCTGGCGGCGGGGGCCTGGTCACGAAACGGCGCTTCGGGAAACCGGGCCCGTTTGCTGTGGGGATGGATCTCTGCGGCCTTGGCCGGTCTGGCGCTGTGTGCGTGGGATTTGGTGCAATACTATTTGATGATGTGGATGGCTTGGAATCTACTTCGGGCCTTGCGCGGCCGGTTCACCAAAGAGAATCTTTGGGCTGGCGCTGTTCCCCTGATGGCGGTTCTGTTTGCCATCGGCCTACGGAATCCCTATTTGGCAGCGCATCACTTCCTGCTTTCCCCGACCATGGGTCTGGGCTGGGCGGTACTGCTGGCCGGATCCCCCATAGCCCAGCAACAGCGAAAAGTCACCCGGGTGGTGCTCGCCTTGATTCCGATGGGTCTGATTCTGGCCAGTGCCCACCTGTTTTTCCCCTCCTACAGCCATTTCGCCTCCCTGTTGTGGGCCAAATTGCGGTTTTTCAATATCCGTCCGGAAGATCCGGCCCTGCTGACCTTTGATCAGCGTATCCTCTGGGTGCCGGCCCTGAACTCCACCAGTTGGCATCTGCTCTGGAAATGGTTCCCCTGTCTTTTGCTGTTGACGGCTGGCTCTATTTGGGCTTTGATTCGCTACACCGTTCGCCGTCGGTGTGCCGGTTCAGAATTTCTTCCCCTCCTTTTCTATTTTGCGGTTTCCCTTTTCACGTTCATTCTGTTTTTCCGGTTTCATGTCTGGCTGGTGGTGTTTGCCTGCGCTCTGCTTGGGCTGGGTCTGGGGCAGACGCTCCCTCTGGCCCGCCGCTGGGTTCGCTGGGTGTTGCTGTTGCTGCTGTTGGCCGGATGGCTGATGGAAGCCGCCCAGAGCTGGCAGGATCCCCATCGTTGGGGTCGACCGAATGTCTATGCCACGGAAATGCAGGCCCTGATGGAGCATTTGCGGAAATATGCGGCTCCGGAGCCGGTGCTGGCCAATTTCGGCATCAGTGCGAGCATCGCCACGTATGGCGGATGCCCGGTGGTGCTGCATCCGAAGTTTGAGTCGCCGAAGATTCGACGGACAGTCCAGGAATATGGCGAGGTGCTGTTTGGCGGGACCGAACGGGAGTTTTGCGATTGGATGGAAGCGAAAGGCGCGACAATTTATGTACACTCGATGGGTGAGTTCGCGACGCTGAAACCTGAGTATCAGATGCGGTATATGGTGAATACGATGGATTCACCGACGAATGCTGCGGCTCGTTTGTTTGAGCAGCGGCCGGAAGAACTGGAGTATTTTGTTCCGCAGTTTGCAAACCGGAAGTATCGGGTGTACCGGCTGAAGGATAGCCCGGTCTCGGACCGGTGGGCGGAGCAGATGGCGAAGGAAGCGCGGATTTCTCTGGAAGCGGGCGAACTGGAGCTGGCAGAGGTTCAGGCGGCTCATGTGTTGCGGCTGGATGCGGAGAATAAGGAGGCGCAGTCCGTCTTGCGCCATGCCGGTTCCCTCCGGAATGCCGGCTTCCGCAAGGACGAAGAGGATGCCGTGGTGATTGAGCCGTCGTATTTGGCTCCGGCCAACCCTTGGTGAATAGAATGAAAAACGGATTTTGTGCGGCATTGACCGGCGGGATTGCCTGCGGGAAAACCACCGTGGCCCGGTTCTGGCAGCAGTGGGGCGCAGCGGTTTGTGATGCAGATGCGGTAGCGCATGAGTTGATTGCTCCCGGCGGCGACTGTGTGGAGGACGTTCTCCGCGAGTTTGGCGAATCCGTCCGGAATTCCGAAGGCGGCGTGGATCGGAACCGACTGGGTGCAGTGGTATTTGCCGATGTGTCCGCCCGGGAGCGCTTGAATGCGCTGCTCCATCCGGTGGTGATCCATCAGATGCAGGACTGGGCAGGCCGGATCCGTCGCGAAGGCCGACTGGGCGTGGCGGTGGTCCCGTTGCTGTTTGAAGCCGGGATGGGAAAGGACTGGGATGTCGTGATTTGCGTAGCGTCCCGTGAAGAAAAAATGTTGGAACGGCTCGCGGCCCGCGGTCTTTCGCCTACGGAGGCGCAGGCCCGGATGGCCAGTCAATGGCCGGTGAGCCAAAAAAAGAAACTCGCCGACCGAGTGATTAAAAATGATGGATCGCTGGCAGAACTCGAAACCGAGTGCCGGCTCGTATGGAATGATTTATTTGAATAAGGAGATTGAACCCATGGCCACGACCCCTAAAAAGCCCGCTACCCCCCGTAAGACAACGGCTGGAAGTGCCGCCCCTCGCGCACGCCGTCCCCGGAAGCCCGTAGAGAAGAAAGAAAAGCGTCTTGAGATTCCCTTGCCGCCCTCCCTTCTTGACACCACGATTTCCGATGGCGAAGAGTATCGCCCGGGTTCCGGCGCCGCCGCCGCAGATCCGAAAAAGATGCCCCCCCCCCGAATGAGGACCCCGGTTGCCCGCAGGAAAGCCCCGGCTGCCGCTTCGGCTCCGGAAGAGGCTCCGGCCCCGGTTGTCGAATCTGTTTCGGCCGAAGTTGGAAATGAGCAGGTCCAAAAGGCCCCAGCGGCTTCGGCACCTCAGCAGGACGATGAGTCCCACCAGGACGACCGGCGTCCGCAGGAGAATGAGGGATCACAGGAGCCTGACCGTCCTGACCAACAGAACTCACGTCAGAACCGTTCGCAACGGTCTTCCCATGGCGGCCGACATGATCGCAACCGGGATCGTAATCGCAACAATGATCGGAATGATCGCGGCGACCGCAATGACCGCGGCGACCGCAATGACCGAAATGATCGGAATGATCGCGGCGACCGCAATGACCGCAATGACCGCAATGATCGCAATGATCGCGGTGAACGTAATGATCGCGGCGACCGAAATGACCGCCGCCGCGGCGGACAGCCCCGTCAAGACCCGCGTCCTCCCCGCGTGCCATTGACTCCGGAAGAAGAGGCCGCTCGTTTGGAACAGCAGGTCGCCGCCCGTGTGGCTGCGGAAGAAGCGGCTGCCGAGCGCGCCAAATTGGCCCGTGTTCTCAAGCTGAACGAAATGCAGTTGCAGACCGTTCCCGAGCTCAAGGAACTGGCGGATGAGTACAAGCTGGTCGACCTTGGCGCGCTGAAGAAGCACGAGCTGATCTTCGAGATTCTCAAGGCCAATGCCCGCTGTAACGGCACGATGTTTGTCCGCGGCATTCTTGAGATCCTGCCGGATAACTTCGGATTTCTGCGCTCGACCAATAACAACTATCTCCCGTGTCCTGACGACATCTATGTGTCGCCCTCACAGGTGCGCCGCTTTGCTCTGCAGACCGGCGATATTGTGGACGGAGAGATCCGCCCCCCGAAGGCCAAGGAGCGTTTCTTTGCGCTACTGAAGGTCAACAGCATCAATGACGGTCCGCCGGAAGGCCAGCGCGGCAAGATTCCGTTTGAGAATCTGACGCCTCTGTTTCCCAATGAGCGCCTCATGCTGGAAACCAAGAGCAAGAATAACGTCAACATGCGCGTTATGGACATCCTGACCCCGATCGGAAAAGGCCAGCGCGGATTGATTGTGGCCCCGCCGCGTACGGGCAAGACCGTGCTGATGCAGATGGTCGCCAACAGCATCTCCGAGAACAATCCCGAGGTGAAGCTGATTGTGCTTCTGATCGATGAGCGCCCCGAAGAAGTGACGGATATGGAACGGACCACCAAGGCCGAAGTCATTGCCTCCACCTTTGATGAGCCCCCAGAGCGCCACGTGCAGATCGCCGAGATCGTCATCGAAATGGCCAAGCGCCAGGTTGAAGCCGGCAAACATGTCGTGATTCTGCTCGACTCCATCACGCGTCTGGCGCGGGCCTATAACACCCTGCAGCCGCACAGCGGCAAGATCCTCTCCGGTGGTGTGGACGCCAACGCCCTGCATAAGCCTAAACGCTTCTTTGGTGCCGCCCGCAACATCGAGAACGGCGGCAGCCTGACGATCATTGCCACGGCCCTGGTCGATACTGGTAGCCGGATGGATGAGGTGATCTTTGAAGAATTCAAGGGAACCGGTAACATGGAGATCGGTCTGGACCGCCACTTGGTGGACAAACGCATCTTCCCAGCTATCAACATTGAGAAGTCCGGCACCCGCAAGGAAGAACTGCTGATGCATCCCGATGAGCTCAGTCGCGTCTGGGTGCTTCGCAAGGCCCTGAACGGCGTTCCGCCGGTCGAGGCGATGGAGCTGCTGATCGGTCGTCTCAAGAAAACCAAGACGAATCTTGAATTCCTGATGACCTTGCAACAAACTTAAGCCCGATATGAGTTCGATCGGCATTCCAGTTCGGAGCAGACGAGAAGCCTTCCAGCCATGGCTGCGGGGCTTCCTGTTTGTGTTGGCGATTCTGGTGTCGCTCGGCCTGCACTGGCTGTTGCTGTTTGAGTTCCCAGCCTTCTCGGTGGGGCGTCCTGCCGAGATGCCGCAGAAGCCGCGTCCGCTGGTGATGGGGGAGGTGCGGGCCCAGCCGGACCTGCCCGCGTATATGCAACCGGAGAAATTCCGTCCGGAGAATCCCGAAGCCTTTGCTGAGGTGGAACCGCTGCAAAAAAGTTTGCTGGAAGACCTGCGGGCCGATGCCGAAGCTATGGAATTTGTGGCCCCGGCTCCTGCTGAAGCCACCGCGCCTCTTCCGGGGGCCCCGGAAGATCTGACGGGGATGGATTTTCGGCAGGATATCCTCCAAATTGAGCAGAAATCTGCTGCTGTCGAGCTGGAAGCGCTGCCGCGTCGCGTCACCCCGGCTCTGGACCGGGTCTCCGGCGCTCCGGATATCACCCTGCCGGCCAATGCGGCTTCGATTGCCGCCGCGGCCGCCGCTGTGGATGGACGGGGGGATGCTTCACTTCGCCCGCTTTCCGTTCTCTCATTTGCAGAACCGTCCGCCTCCGCGATGATCGATGCGGCCAGCCAGGGTGCGCTCTCCGAAACCGATCGCCTCCAGGAACAAGCGGAATTACTGGATGAAAAACCGGCGGATGTAACCGATCTGGATCCCATTGAAAGCCTGCTGGCTGTCGAGCTCATGACCTACCCGGCAGAAGACGAAAACGCCCTTTACTTTGAAATCTCGATTGCCCGCTCCGGCATCGAAGCGCTGCCGGTCCTTCCCAAGGACATTCTCCTGATTCAGGACTGCTCCGAAAGTATTACGCGGACCAAACTTGATTTCTTCAAGGATGGCATCGTGGATTATTTGCGCACCCTGACCACGGTGGACCGGGTGAACATGATGCGTTACAGTGATTCACCGACCCTGTGCTTTGAGGACTGGCAACCCGTCACCACCGAGTCGCTGACGCAGGCTGTCCGCTTTACGGATGCCATGCGGGCCCGCGGTCAAACCGATCTCTTTTCGCCCCTGCAACAAGTGCTTAAAGTTCCACGCAGCAAGGGCCGCCCGATGATTGCCGTGCTGATGACGGATGGTCGCCCCACCATGGGTACCGTGGACAGTTCTGACATCATCGCCCGATTCAGCAAGGCCAATAAAGGCCGCGTTTCCATGTTCACCGTCGGGGCAGGGGAGCGTGTGAATACCTTCCTGCTCGACCTGCTCGGCCACAATAATCGCGGTGGTTCCTGGATCATGCCCCTGCGCGAACAGATCCCCGATACGGTCAAACGCGCCGCCCGCGAATTATCCCGTCCCGTGCTCGCCAATTTGGAATACCGTTTTTCAGGGGATTCTACCGCCGAAGTGTATCCAAGCACACTGACTCACCTCTATCTGGACCGCCCGTTACGTCTGGTGGGTCGCTGCCCGAAGGGGCAGGAGACCGCCGTGCTTCAGATTATCGGCGAATCCGGCCCCCAGAAGCGCGATATGGTTTTTGCCCTCGATCTGACCGAAGCTGAAGATGGAGGCGAAGGCCTCCGCCGCGAATGGGTCGCCCAGAAGATCTACAAGCTGATCAACGACCACATGGTGAGCGGCCGCGAAGAGACCGTGCAGGAAATCCGGGAACTCTCCAGGCAGTACAATGTGCCCCTGCCGTTCGGTCTTGATCCCGCAATGTAATTTCCGATTCGGGCCGCCCATCTGCCGCATGAGCAGCATGGCTTGAGAGGATCGAGGATTGAACCCTTTATACCCTTTTGAGACAGTGGCCTTCGCATATGGAAAAAAGCACAAAAGCCCTGTTCTTATCCGGATTTGTCATCCTCGTCCTTTGGGCGGGGACGGCCTTCGCTTCCACCGAAGACGTCGTGTGGCAGACGGATCACTGGCGTTTATTGGGAGGGACGCTGGCGATGTCGCTGGTGACACTCTATACGCTGAGCCAACTGGATGGGAAACGCGTAGCCATCCGCTTCATGCTGAGTACCCTGATGATCTCCTGGTTTGCCGAGGCGGTCGGACTGCAGGGCAACTGGCTGTTTGGCGGCATCTACAAGTATCATGCCGATGTGCAGTTGCTGCTGCCGGGCGGGGTGCCGCTCTTTATTCCGCTGGCTTGGTTCGTATTGGCCGGGCTGCCGGTGATGTTTTTGCGGAGCCTCAAGATCAGAGGGGATGATGGGGCTCTACAGTGGGAACGACTGGTCCTGAAGTGTGCATGGGGGGCGTGGGGGGTCATGGCATGCGACCTGGCCCTGGATCCGATCGCGGTATCGCTGGGGCTGTGGACCTGGGAAGGCTCAGGCGGCTATTTTGGAATCCCGCTGCTAAATTTTGCGGGGTGGTGGGCGGTGGCCTTTGTGGTGTACGGCGTCGGATATACTTGGGCCGGGCTGGGGCGCGGATGTTCCGCTCCGATTTCGATCCGCTATGATGTGAGTTGGGGGTTGGCGCATGGCCTGCTGCTGATTTTGCTGGGGGTGACAGCGAGCGCCCGTCTGGACAGTACCTTTCCGATGTGGTTGGCCCTGGCGGCAATCTCGCCGCTGAGCCTACGCTGGCTGAATGAGGTCATCTGGAAAATCAAGGTGCGCCATCGGGCGGAGTCTTGACCGGACGCGCAGGCGGGGATAGGGTTTACAGATATGGAAACACGTTCAGAACTTGATCTTTCGGCCGCTTTGGATGTCGCTGTGGCAGCGGTAACCGGTGCGGGTCGCCTCCTCTTAGAACTGCGCCAGCAACCCGTCGAGGTGCTAAGCGAAGCGGCCCATGACATCAAGCTGAAGGCCGATCAGCTCGCAGAAGAGTTTATTCTGGGCTTGTTGGCCGAGCGCCTGCCGCTGCCGGTGCTGACCGAGGAGAGTGGCGAGCATGGCGCGGTGACCGAAACCTCCCGCATGTGGGTGGTGGATCCGCTGGATGGGACCTTCAACTATTCCCGCAATCTGCCGCTGTGCTGCTCTTCGGTCGGTCTCTGGGAAAACGGGAAGCCTGTTCTGGGCGCCATATATAATTTTTTTACGGATGAACTGTTCACGGGCATCGTTGGCAAGGGGGCCTGGTTGAATGGAAAGCCGATCTGGGTTTCCGGTATTACGGATGTATCGCAGGCGGCCCTCTCGACCGGGTTTCCTCATCATCAGGACAAGTCAGATGCCCCCATGCGGGAGTTCATCCGTCAGGTCCAGGACTTCAAGAAGATCCGTATGCTGGGCTCAGCTGCCCTGATGGGCGCTTATGTGGCCTGCGGATGGATCGATGCCTACAGCGAAGAGGATATCTGGCTCTGGGATGTGGCCGCCGCCATGGCGATCAGCCAGGCGGCCGGCGCCACCGTGAAGATTCGTCCAGCGGGCGCCGGACGCTGGGCGCGCGAAGTGATTTTAGCGGCATCCCCGGAACTGTTGAAGCGCTTGGAGAACCCGGCAGGCATTCAGGGATAGGAACCCTCTCACAGAGGCACAGAGACACGGAGATGACTGAAAACGAAATCGGAACCGAAATTGTGGATTGTGCGGTCCACTTGCATCAAGCATTGGGGCCTGGACTTCTGGAATCTGTTTATGAGGTGATTCTTGCCAATCGACTTGAAAAGCGAGAATTACAAGTAGATCGACAGGTGTCGATTCCCATTGAATTTGAGGGAGAAAAGTTTCATGAAGGATTTCGTGCGGATTTGATTGTGGAAGGCCAGGTCATTATTGAATTGAAATCAGTTGAAAGGGTGACGCCCGCACACAAAAAGCAGCTACTGACCTATCTGAGGCTGACCGGTATGAAATTGGGATACCTGTTGAATTTCGGTGACGCCCTTATGAAAAATGGTATTACTCGGACCATAAACGGAACGCTATGAGCTGCCTCTGTGACTTTGTGTCTCTGTGAGAGAAAAATTTGAGGAGTAGACAGATGAGCATGATTAAAATTGAAAAGATTCACACGCTGGTGACGGTGGATGACGCCGACCAGATCCTGCACGATGTGGATGTCCTGCTGGATGGAGGCAAGATCCATTCCATTGGGAAGGATCTGCCGACGCCTCCGGATGCGAGGGTGATCGATGGCCGCTGGTGTGTGGCCTATCCGGGTTTTGTAAACACGCATCACCATTTTTATCAGACGCTCACACGCAATCTGCCGGATGTGCAGGATGCCAAGCTGTTCGATTGGCTGCTCTATCTCTACGAGATCTGGCGGGGACTTCATCCGGAAGCTGTTCGTGTCAGCACGCAGATCGCCCTCGGCGAACTTCTCCTGAGTGGCTGCACGACCACCTCCGATCATTTCTATGTCTTTCCCCGTTCGGCTCCGAAAGAGTTTCTCGACATCGAAATCGACACCGCCCGTGAAATGGGTGTGCGTTTTCACCCGACCCGCGGCAGCATGAGCCTCGGCCGTTCGCAGGGCGGCCTGCCGCCGGATGATGTGACCCAGTCCTGGGAGGACATCCTGGAAGACTGTGACCGCTTGATCACCAAGTATCACGACCCCGATCCGTTCGCCATGACCCGCATCGTGCTGGCTCCGTGCTCGCCCTTCTCGGTCACCAAGGAATCGCTCGCAGAGACGGCGACCTTTGCCCGGGAGAAGAAGGTCTTCATGCATACGCATCTGTGCGAGACCAATGACGAAGAGGATTTCTGCATCCAGAAGATGGGCATGCGCCCCTTGGATTATATGGAGAGCGTCGGATGGGTCGGCCCGGATGTGTGGTTTGCCCATGGCATCTGGTTCAGTCCCGAAGAAATCGTGCGCCTGGGTCAGATGAACTGCGGTGTGGCTCATTGCCCGGTCAGCAACCTGCGGCTTGGTTCTGGAATCTGCCATGTGCCAGCCCTGCTGGATGCGGGTGTCCGCGTGGGGATTGCCGTGGACGGAAGTGCCAGTAACGATTCCTCGAATCTGCTTAAGGAAATGCAGACGGCCCTGTTGATTCATCGTGTGGGTACCGGTGTGGAATCCATGCCGCCGAAGAAGGTGATTCGGATGGCCACCCGCGGCGGTGCCGAGATTTTAGGCCAGCCCGAAATCGGCCAGATCAAACCGGGCATGGCCGCAGATATGACGATGTTCCGTCTCGATCAGATTGATTTTGCCGGTGCCATGACAGACCCAGCCTCAGCAGTTCTCTTCTGTGGAAGCGCGCCGCGCGCCGAGTACACCATTGTGGCGGGCAAGGTCCTCGTGGAGAAGGGGCAGCTGGTCGGCATGGACGAGCAGGCAATCTTCCACGAGGCGAACAAGCTGACGGCGGATCTGCTGCAGAAGGCCGGGAAGTAACGACGGCACCATGAAAGATCTGAGAAACTCAGCCAAACGCGAGCGCCGTGCCCCGATCCTGTGGTGGTTTCTGATGATAGCCACTATGGGTGGCATGCTGTGCATCCTGATTTGGCCTCATTCTCATGATTTTAGTATTTTTCTTGGATTTCTGTTGGCTGGAACCTGGTTTGCCCCCGTGGTGGCTTTTCGTTCTCTGTCCGCACCGCGTCGGGCCAAGAACCCGCCTCCTGGCCCTGGCGAGGGATCCTATAGCCAGTGGATCAAACAGGCCCGTTTCCTGGGCCGCCTCCTTCTGTACTATGATGAAAACAAGGAGCTGTCCACCGAGACTCACGAGGCCATTCGCGCGGCCAGACAGGACCTGCGGGATACCCTGAAGGCGCATCCCCTGAGCGATGATCTTGAACGGGTGTGCGGCCGGATTCGTTCGGGCGCAGTGCAGAAAACCAAGGAGGACTTCTGGCAGGTGACCCGTCCGCAGGTGGACGAACTCGTCCATGCCATGGAAGAAGATATTGCCGCCTGTTCAGACAAGGATGAGGTGCCGATGATCCGTCACCGGGCATTGGAGGATGTCGCCGCCATGATGGCGAGGTATTGCATGCCTCGCCTGCTGGAGAGTGAACGGCTGGCTTGTGCTGTGGAATGCAGCTGGCTGGGAACCGTTTCTGTATATGCGATTGAGGGTATGTCGTCTCCCATTCAGGTGGCGGCACGCCTGGTGATTGAATGGAGTGATTTTTCGGAGCCCTGGCGTCCCGCCAGGATGCTGCGCCATGTGTTGAAGCAGATGGGCCTGTCCGTTCCCGTGCCGGCAGAACCGGAAGGGAAGGGGGCCGCGGCGCCTGTGCCCTTTGAACTGGTGGGTACGGAATCTCCTGCAGCGCTTGAGGCCGATCCGGTAGCTGTTGCCGATGCCGCCCCAATCGAAACCCCTGATGCGACCCCGAAGCGCCGCCGGGTGCGCGTCCGTGTTCGTCGCGACCATCGTCGGTATCGCCGTCAGAAACGCGGCCCCTCCATTCTGGATATTCTGCTTTCCTTCGGCCAGTGGATTCGCTATTCCATCCGCTCTTGGATGCTTTATCGTTAGACCAACAGAAGGACCGATTCCCAGATGAAGAAGAAAGATCATGTGATCCCCAGTGCCCCTGTACCCGTCCCCTATGGGGCCCATGTCGTCGACGGCGGTGTGCATTTCAGTCTGTTCAGCCGTCACGCAACGCGCGTATGGCTTTTGATTTTCGACCATGCCGAAGACGATTCCCCACGTGGGGAGTTCGAACTGAGCCCGGAGCGGGACCGCCTGGGTGACCTGTGGCATCTGTTTGTGCCCGGTGCGCACGCAGGACAGTATTATGTCTACCGCATGGATGGACCGCTCGGGGATGAGAAGGGGAACGTCTATGATCCGGAGCAGTGGTTGCTGGATCCCTATGCGCTGGCTGTGACCGGTCAGAAGAAGTGGGGGGATCACGAGGGAATCGTTCCCGGCGAGATCATCAAGAACGGCAAGCACTTTCCCAAAGGCATCATTATCAAGGATGATTTTGATTGGGAGGGGGACCGCACGATGCGGGTGCCCCTGAACGAATCGGTTATCTATGAAGCCAGTGTGCGCGGCATGACGGTGCATCCGAGCTCCGGGGTGAAGAACCCCGGCACCTACCGGGGTCTGATTGAAAAAATTCCGTATCTGAAAGAGCTGGGCATCACCACGCTGGAACTGCTCCCTCCACAGGAATTCAACGAGATGGAACTGCTGTGGGAGAACGATGCTCGCCGTGACCTGCACAATTTCTGGGGGTACAGCACGCTGGCGTTCTTTGCGCCCAACGGGCGCTATGCCTGCGCCAACCAGAAGGGGGAACAGGTCCGCGAGTTCAAAGAGATGGTGCTGGCCATGCATAAGGCCGGCATTGAAGTGATTCTGGATGTGGTCTACAACCACACCGCCGAAGGCGGCATGGGCGGGCAGACCTTCTCCTTCCGCGGCATTGATAATTCCATCTACTACATGATGGAAGACGGTGGGAAACAGTATAAGAACTTCACCGGCTGTGGCAACACGGTCAACGGGAACCACCCGGTGGTGCGCGACCTGATCATGCACTCGCTTCGATACTGGGTGCTCGACATGCGCGTGGACGGCTTCCGGTTCGATCTCGCCACCATCCTGGCACGCGGCCGCAACGGCGACCTGTTGGCCAACCCGCCGGTTATTGAGCAGATCGCAGAAGATCCGGTCCTGCGCGGGGTAAAGATTATTGCCGAGGCCTGGGATGCCGCTGGCGCCTATCAGGTCGGATCGTTTCCCAGCGAACGCTGGTCCGAATGGAACGGGAAATATCGCGATGACATCCGTGAATTCTGGCTCGGGAAACCCGGCCAGCTCAGCACTTTCGCTACGCGCCTCTGCGGCAGTCCCGATCTCTATGATCACGCCGGGCAGAAACCCCACAAGAGCGTAAACTATATCGCCAGCCATGATGGCTTCACCATTGCCGACATGGTCAGCTATGAAGAAAAGCACAACATGGCGAATTGCGAAGATAATCGTGACGGCGACAACCACAACCACAGCGACAACTGCGGCGTGGAAGGCCCGACTGCGGATCCCGCTATCCGGTCTCGCCGCGAACGCCGCCAGAAGAATCTGCTGGCTACGCTCTTTCTGTCGCAGGGCGTCCCGATGCTGCTCGGTGGCGATGAATTTGGCCGCACGCAGCAGGGGAGCAACAACGCCTACTGTCAGGACAACGAGATTTCCTGGGTCGACTGGGATCTGCTGAAGAAAAATAACGGGCTGTATCAGTTTGTGCTCGAATGCATCCGCTTCCGCAAAGCCCATCCGGCCCTGTGGCGGAAAACCTACTTCAAGGGTGATGATCAAGGTGAAGAATTTCCGGACATCCGCTGGTACGGCGTGAACGGAGAGGCCCAGCCCGACTGGGACAACGGTCTTGCCATTGCCTGTCGCCTCGATGGCCGTCGCGAGAAAACCGGGGCGAATCAGGAAGATGAAACCCTATTCCTGATCTTCAATACCGGCGAGACACCGCAGAACTTTGAGCTGCCTTCGAGCGTGAATGGAGCTCCGTGGTCGCTGGCACTGACGTCACAGACCAAGGGTCCGCTGCCGCGGGTCAAGGGCGGAGCGGTTGTGAGTGTGGACGGGGAGAGCATCTCGGTCTATACGACTCGCTAGGCTTTCGGGTTCTCGCGTCTGATTTCCACGTTATACGTAGAAGTTGGATGCGGCCCCTTCGCGAGGCAACATCCGCACAAAATGGTCCTCAAATGCCTGAAAATGGATAAAAACGCCTAAAAACGCCATTTTCAGGCCAATTTTTGAGCTTCAAGCCATTTGGTTGCGCGATGAAGCCAAATCGGTAAATTGGACCCAAAAAATCAAAAGTGGGTCAGTAATCCTGCAAAAATAACTAAAAATATCAAAAATTAGACCAAAATGGGTCAAATTCCCTAAAAATGATGAAAAATCAGCGCATTTTGATCAAAAAAGGCTGAAAACCGATGTCAGCATCGATTTTTCTTCCAGCAGGAGGGAGGGAATCCAATCAGTGGGAATGGCAGCTGCATTTGGGCAGCGGTGCGCCGGGCGGGGCAAACCAGAGGGGGAACACGATGTCGCTGGTGCAGCAGGGAACCCAGACCGCCAGGAACAGGAATCCGGCAATCACCACCAGCATCCCGGGGCCTGGAATGGAGCCGATCCCCAGCGCCATGGCCATATGGAACAGTGAGGCACCGGTGCTGACCCCCACATGCAGACCGTGATAGAGATTGATATGCGGCCGCCAGCTGCCGAGCAGCACCCCGGCGATGGCCAGCGGATTGACGATGGCCCAGTGTTCAATGAACCCCAGATGCAGGTGTCGGTTGGGGAGGTCCAGCATCCACTCGCCGACAAAGGGGATGAGGCAGTCGCTGAGGGTGCCGATTCCGACGGAGCCAATGTACCCGATCAGCAGAGTGCGGACCCATCCTCCCCGTCCATAGGCCCGATACATGGCCGTGGTGGCCAGCGCACTTAAAAAAACGTGGGAGGGATGCAGAATGCCAAACAGGTGTTCGGAAAAATCTAGGGGGACCTTCAGCCAGAACAGCGCCAGAAGCAGGGCAATGCCGGCGAGGGTGCCGAGTGCGGTGAAGGGGGCGTGAGCCCGCAGCTCGCTGAGTATCAGTTTTCCGTTTGGTTTCATTTCGTCTCTTGGGTTTGCCCTTGCCCGGCTTTGACCACCAGTCCGCCTACGGGCTCCTGGACATGTTCGGCTATCAGTGAGCATTTGACAGTAAAGAGGAAGAAGATGGGTTTGTCGACATCGGAGAGGGTTTCATAGTTGCCCTGCCCCTTGGCGATGATCAGGTCCGCCTCCTCAAACCGCTTGCGGAATTTTGTGGAGCAGTCTTCCAGGATGGTGCCGGGTGCATCCGACCCGTTGTCGATCACCGGTACTAGATCGAGGATGCCGGCGGTTTCCGCATCGGCCCGTGTGACATCGTTCAGCACCGGGGCGCCGCGCACGACCAGCGTGATCTTTTCGGCGGGTAGGTGTTCGAGCAGCAGGCGGTCGAACACGATCTCTCCGGCGTTGTCGGCTAGGTAAAGAATGGATTGGGCTTCATCGACTGCTTTAAAAAAGGCCTGCAAATCGCCATGTAGGGGTTCATGCCAGATGGTGTCGAGGTGCGCCGGGAGCTCCTCGGCCGAAATCTGCGATTTGGCACCGGTGTCGAGCAGGTTGCCGCCGATGGCGACCCGGACGGCGGCTTCACGAGGGTCGGGATGCTGTTCGATCCGGTCCCGCATCGCGGGGACCAGACGGGTGGCCATCTCGTTCATTTGCTTTTTGACGGCGGCATAGGGATCCGCACAGTCGAGCTCCTTCCGGATGATCTGATGAATGCGCTGGCCCATTGCCGGGGGGCTCTGCTGCCAGTCGGCTTTTGAAATCTCCTGCAGGAGTCGCCGCAGAAGGGTTTCCCGCTGGTTCGGATCCTCCACGACCAGAGAAACCGCATCCAGGGCCTGGCGGGTGAAACAGGGAACGCAGTCGAGTTGGCTTTTCATGGAGTGGGATCCTTGGGGTTCAGGCATTTCATGCGGCAGAGGGTGTTGGTGATGCGCCGACGATAGCCGCGGCGGAGTTCGATGATGTGCGCACGCTCCCAGAAAATGACTTCGTGCGTGGCGATAATTACCTGCACGCCCTGAGCGACGGCCCGATCGATGGCGGCCCGGAGCGACAGGATATGATCGAAATCCTGTCCGGATTCAGGCTCATCGAACAGGAGGCAGCTGTTCGGGTTCATGCGAAGAGCGGAGAAGGCGGCCTGCAGAATTTCCCCATGGGAGGAAAAGAGGGCGCGGAGTTCCAGTACCATGTCGGTAGAGGTACGCACCTTTTTTTGGGCATGGCGCGGATTCATGTTTTCCGAGTCGAACAGGACATAGTCCGTTGGCCCCTCTTCCTGCCGCCGGCAATCGGGACACCCGGCAATGGCGCGTAGAATCGTGCTTTTGCCGGTGCCATTGGGGCCAATAATCAGATTCAGCCCTGCGTGGAAGGTCAGGCGCTTGTAGCGTCGGACCCGCCACTGGTGGGGTTTGCACAGATGGAATGTCTTCAGCATCGTCGGGTCATGCTTTCGGCGTAGGAGTCACTTTGAAGTACGTTTCCTGATTCCGGACTTCGGAATCAATCTGTTGGGAGCGTAGCAAAGCTCCGGTGTATTTAGAAACCTCGTTGATGTGCATGGCAAAGGCGCGCATTGCCTCAAAATAGATGACACCGAAGGCCGAGGGTGGTGAGGGAGAGAA
>CAZGMQ010000036.1:0-31084 GCA_964526745.1 uncultured Verrucomicrobiota bacterium | reverse complement strand
TTCTCTCCCTCACCACCCTCGGCCTTCGGTGTCATCTATTTTGAGGCAATGCGGGGTATTTCAAGAAAGTGTGCCAGCATTGACATTGGCAATAATAGCCGACTATCATAAATCAAGGGTGCAGCCTCAATGAAAAATGACATGATCAATAACGAACAGAATGATTTGTTGGCATTATTGCCAAGTGTTCCACACAATGCGCAACCACAAACCGCTCCAGGCGTTTGGGAAATTGCTTTAGAAAACTTTCAAGGGAAAGGGAGCGTTCTTGTAGCGGGTGCCGGGCATGGAGGCATGTCTTATTTGTTAGATAAAGCAGGTTATTCGGTTGCGAGCATTGATTTGTATTCAGATCAATTTGTGATTGATGGCCTTAGTTGTTCATCTGCGGATTTGCTCAACCCCTTGGACTTTTCTGATGAATCTTTCGACTATGTGCTTGCAACGGAAGTCATGGAGCACTTAGAGAACCCTTGGTTGTTTTTACATGAATCTTTTGGGTACTCTGTCGGGGGGGGGCTTTAATCTTTACCACCCCAAACGTCTCTAATCTAATCAGTCGCTGGACATTTCTTAGGGAGGGCCTCTTGCCATATTTCAGGGAAGAGTCATTTGTTGGATGTCATCATTTTACACCGATTTTCCCATGGTCGGTCGAGCGGGCTTGTCGCTCCTCCTCTGCTAGAATCGATCGGATAACCTATTCAAGGGTTGGATGGCCTCAAAAAAACGATGTGCCTCGGGATGTAGCGCCCAAGCCCTCTTTCCGACGGAAACTCCTTGATATGTTGCCGCTAAATGAGTGGACCGGTGAAATTGTATGCTATCGGATTAAAAAAATGCCGGCCCCGCCTTTGATCTAACTCAGTGAACGCTTTTCATGGGACAATCAGGCAGATTCGGAAATTATCTTAGTCCCCCAATACGGATCATCTCTGAGAAGAGCGAGCCTTGGAGTTCAATACACCAGAAGATCTGAGTCCCTCTGCTTTAGCACGTCTGCGATATCTTCCATCGCGTGAATGTATGATCTCCTTCCGCCTCGTTCACCGCATGTGTTGTCTCCCCGAGGAAACTCCCCGAACCCCGTCTGACTTTAGGAGGGAATGCCACATATTCTTTCCCAAAAACCCACGATGGCCTCCTCTTCCTTGTGGAGTGAGTATGTTTTTTTGATGAATTCAGAGGCCTTTTGGCCCTTCCTTAAAATCGGCGTTTGATCCTTCTCATACTCATGGATAACGGATTCCACGGTCTTAGCAAAAGTGATAATATCGGTAGCCTGAATTGGGTAACAAAACTCTTCTTTAAAAAATTCCTTTCCACCGTTGCCGTGATAGCCGACAACGATGCAGCCGCAGGCCATAGCCTCGGCAGGGGGTAACGAAAAGCCTTCTTGTGTGCCAGTCGAAAGGAATATCAACGATTCCTGTAATATTTTTGCCACTTCCTCTTCATCCTTATTGGCTATGGCAACCAGCTCGAAACCTTGAAGCGCTCCCCGATATTTGAGGATATTGATCACCTGGGTGATTTCTTTAGGTAATTTTCGTGGCATGAAAGCGATTTGCTTCTTTTTTTCGGAGGTGTACTTGAACATCCCAGAGTCGATGCCATTGTATAGTCTGACTAGATTTAGTTGGGGAAACACATACGTTAAGTACTCATAGCTGTCTTGGGATATAACCATCGCGGCAATGACTTCGTTGCTTAAGTATGGCGTGTTCAAATCATTCTTATCCAGAGAATATCCCCCAAAAGTCAAATATGCTCCCTGATTGAAAATGATTTTTGGGATTCCCGGCTCAAAGTCAGCGATATCCAGACCATAAAACTCTGGTATAACCAGATAGTCGGTTTTCTCAAATTGCTTGATGAGTACCCCGCCTTGATTACGCGTCATCAATGCCCCACATTGATATAGGGATGAATAGATTTTCTTCCATAGAGGAGTAAACAAAGCCCGCTTCCACCTTCTGAGCAATGCATGCCAAGTGCGGTCATGGTTGCCCGAGTAGTTTCGGATATTCGCTTTGTATGCGATCTGGGTAGTATTCTCAAACCACGAGCATCGAAACCCCAGTTTTTTATGGAGTACGAACGCCTGAAATCCATTCTGATTCAAAATATCGACATGGCGATAAATTTGCTTTACCCCGCCGCTGAGTATTTCTGAGCAGGGGCATAATATAAATATGCGAGCATTCGTATTCTTCATGCCAGCCTGTTCAGATAGCTATATGCATTGAGTAGAAAATGGCCTGTGCCGGATATTGAATATATGCGGTAATCTAATCCCATGTTCATCTACTGTTGATAGTAAGGAAACGACCTAAATACAATTTAATAATATCATCTTTCTAGAAACGGGCAAGGGGGGGGCAGCGATAGGCTGAAGCTTGAGTCGGATCTTTCGGACAAGGGTACGCCAGTCCCGTATGGGTATCATTTCCGTGCAATTCCGCATGTGGGGTGTTCACCAGGATCACGGGGTTCTCTTCAGCGGAGGGCATGCTTCGTTTACGTATTGATGTAGTGGATAACAACTATAAAACGGGCAAAATGACAGTAGCAGGGAGCCAGCCGCTGGTGGATTCATATTGGACTTCGACCCAGGCCCCATGCTGGTCCACCTGCCGGACGATAGCCCCTTCTGGAATCGCCAGAATGGGTGTGGCAGACTCCAGGGGACTGGAAAGTACCTTTTGGCCTTCACTCATCACGACACATTCCGGGGTGGCGCGCAGTCTGTGCTGTGCCCATAGACCGGCGAGAGCCAGAAGAAGAAGAAGGGTTATGCCGCCGGCAAGCGGCCGCAGGGCGAATCCGAAGCGGGGGAAGGCAATCCATGCCGCCAGCACCCCGAACAGAACCCAGTAACAAATGGAGGCGAACTGTGCCCACTCGGACTGTGAGAGTTCCAGCAGTTTGGCCATCAAGGGATTCCGCGCAGGCAGGGTGATGCCGGCCGTCTGGGCGGCGAACCCGAGGTTGGCCCGAATATCCGGATCGCGGGGCGCGAGCGTTTGCGCATGGCGGTAGGCCCGTATGGCCTCACCTAGATCGCCATTCCGATAATACGCATTGCCGAGGTTGAAGAGAACGGCCGGCAGAACCTGTCCTTCCTTTACAAGGGACTCCCAGTCGGCAATGGCCGCCGGGAGGCGGTTTTCATCATAGGCCTTCGAGGCTTCGACAAAGGTCCGGGTATAGTCCGGGGTCCCCGCCGCCATCCCGCTGGCACACAGGGCGAGGAAAAGGAGCAGGACCAGGGCAATCTGTGCGTTCAATCCTTTCACAGGCGGATCCTTTCTGCCTGCCGGAGGAGGCTGGCCATGATGGGGACCCATCCGGATAGTTGCTCTTTCGAAAGGTTCGGCGGCGTTGAATAATGAATCTGATCGGAGAGGGCGAAGAAGTTCTTCCACTGCTCCAGCATGGCGCTCTCGGCATGGGCGGCCTGCAGTTTATCCAGGATTAGAGAGGCATCCACCGCTCCAGGGGGGAGATTGAGGCGGTGGCCGAAGTAGTCCAGTGCCGCGGCCGTCAGCGGCGTGAAGACACTCCCAGCGGTCGGATCCTGCTTCAGGGCGGCTTCCGCTTTTCGAAGGTTTGTTCGTGCGCTGCGGGGAGCCTTTTGCCGGCGTGCCAGTGCGATATCGCTTGCCAGGCGCTGCCGACGATGGGTGGCCGCAATCAACCCCAGCAAGGCGAGTGGAGCCAAAACATATACGCCCACTTTCAGCCAGCGGGATGCCGGGCGTGTCGTCGGAGACAGCCAGCGGGTCGGAGCGGGTTTCAGATAAATAATGTCTGTGCCTAGAATCAAGGCCTTCCCGCCCACACGATCTTGACCGGGCACCTGCAGGAGCAGGGCGTCGGATCCGTTATCGGAAGGATGAACGGTCAGCGGGAACGGTCCGGCGGAGACGGTTTCATATCGCATGGCTTCAGGGTTGTAGAAAGAGAACTGAAGGGCGGGGAGTTCTTTGAGCGCATCCGTTCGGGGGATGACAACCTGCTCAAAGGTTTTGCTTCCCTTCTCGGCTGCCCGGTCCGGGATGTCGCCTACCTGACGTGCCTCATAGGCCTTGAACCTGTCGCTGTCCTGATAGGAGGGTGGAATGGTGGAAGCGATATTTCCGGTCCCCCGGAGCTGCAGGCTGACGGTGATCGGTTCTCCGACCTTCAGGTTCCGTGGCCGTACATCCATCGAAAATTGGAAGTGGCCGACGGCTCCGGCATAATCGGCCGGACGGTCTTCCTTGGGGACGGGACGGATCGTGATACTGGATGGCGGGGCGGCGACCCGGAGGGGGGTGGAGGCCTGGCGCCGGAAGGGGTCATTGAAAAATCCGGAGAAGGGGTCCTGGTTGGGCCGGGCATTCCGGTCCACAATGCCCACCCGAAGGGCCGGCTCTAGATGGAAGGTTCCGGCTGTGAGGGCCCGGGCCCGGGCCCGGAAGCGACGAAGTGTATAGAGTTGCCCATCCACTTCCTCCCGAATCGATTGCAACTCTTCAAAATTTCCGAGGATGAAGCCCGATTCCGGGAAGCCGCCCACCAGATTGATTTGCGGGGCCAGTTGGACATTCGGCAGAAAATACAGGCTGAGGGTGATATCAAAGACTTGATGAATAGTCGGTGATTTCTTCGGCAGATCGATTCGCGCAAAAATCATTTCATTGGTGCTGGCTTCGGAATTTCCTTTCGGGGTTCGCACCTCAAAGGTCACCGCAGGAATGGTTAGCTGCTCCCCCTGAAAATCCAGCTGATAGGGCCCGATCGTGTAGGTGCCCGCTTTCTTGGGAAAGATAGTATAGCTTTGGGTGACTTTGGTGCCCTCCGTTCCAAACTGCATCTGTTGTCCCCTTCCGGTGATCTGCAACCCGGAAATCGGAGGGAACTCCACTCCGGGCGCGGAGCGGACGCCATGAAAGGTGAGGCTGGCGGTCGCGGTTTCACCCAGGTTCATCAACAGGGGCTGAACTTGAAAAGAGACATCCACGGCGGACGCCGCAACCGGAAGCGCCAGCAGCCCGGCGACGGCCAGGCCAAGCAGAAGGATTACATGTGAGGTTCTACGCTTCATCCGTCACACACTGTAGCGAGGTTCACTTACTCTACCAGTCTTTTTCCACGGGGACAGGACGTCCGAAGAAGGGATGAAGCTGGTCGCGCTGGGATTGCTCTTGCGCCTTCATCGCATCCAGCATCATCGTTGCTTCTTCGGGCGTCATTTGTTCGGAGGGTTTTTCTTGTTCGATAGGCGACTCCTTTCCTTGTTGTTGTGGTTTGTTCTGCTGCGCCTGTTGCGCCTGTTGGTTCTGTTTTTTATCCTGTTGATTCTGCTGCTGTTGATCCTGTTTCTGGTCCTGCTGCTTCTGATCTTGTTTCTGATCCTCTTGTTGCTTTTGATCCTTCTGATCCTGCTTCTGTTGGTCCTTCTGTTGTTGCTGGATCTGCTGCTGCTTCAGGACAGCAAGCTCATAGTTTGCTTTGGCATCCTCATCTGCCGGGTTCAGCGCAATGGCGTTTTCATACATCTGGATGGCTTCCCCGATGGAGTCACCGGCGGCTTCCAAAGCCGGTGCAGGCATCGGTGTGGCGGGGGGAAGGGGGCTTGTGGGACCGCCGGACTGCTGAAAGAGGGTGTTTCCCCGGTTGTAATAGGCCTTTGCCTGAAGTTGTAGGTCGCTGCTGGTGGCGGCCCGGGCAAACAGGTCAGCTGCGGCCGCGGCATCGTCCGCCTCATTCGCAGCCAGTGCGGCATTATAGAAGGCGGCAGCTGGATCCAGCTTTTCCGCCGGCGCGGCCGCGGCGGCCTCCAGGAAGGCATTGCTGGCGGCCGGGAAATTACTGGTTGCAAAGACCTTCAGACCCGCATCAAAGGAGCTCCGGGCGCTCTCCTCCGCACGGGCGGCGGTCAGCATGAGCGAGGCCGCGGCAAGATGGATCAGCAGGCGCTTCATTTGGGGTCCTCCTCAGGAAGGGCTTTGCGGCGGTCGCTGAGCAGAGCTTCCCAGGCCAGCAGCAGAAGGGCGATGGCAATCGGCCAGACAAACCGTTCTTCAAAGATCCGGGCGGTCCGCGACTCCTGTTCGGACCGCTTGAGATTATCGATGCTCTCATTAAACATCCGTTCCAGGCCTGTGTCGCCCGGCGCCGAACGCGCATAGGTGCCCCCCGTGCCCAGCGCCAGTTTCTGGAGGGTATCTTCCTTCAATGCTGTTTTGACAATCTGGCCCTGCCGATCTTTGAAATAGGCTCCTTTATCGTCACCCGAGGGCACCATTTCACCTTCCAGCGTGCCGATCCCTATGGAATAGACGCGGATATTCTTTTCCTTCAGCTCGGGCAGGAGGGAAAGCGCATCCCCTTCATGATCTTCGCCGTCTGTGATCAGCAGGATGACATGATCGGCGGTCGACTCTTCAGGAAACGCATCGATGGCGGTTCGGAGCGCTTGTTCGATGGCGGTTCCCCCGCGTGGAATCATGCCGGAATAGACATCGTCGAGAGTCATGGCGAAAGCCGCATAGTCAATGGTCAGGGGGCACTGCAGAACGGAGGACCCGGCGAAGGGAATCAGCCCAACGCGATCCCCCTTCAGATTGCGCAGCAGGTCACGGATCCCCCACTTGGCCTGTTGCAGGCGGGAGGGTTTGATGTCGGAGGCCAGCATCGACCGGGAGGTGTCGAGGACCACGATGAGATCCAGTCCCTTGCGCCGGACCTCTTCCCAATGGAACCCCCATTGGGGCCGGGCCAGTGCCAGGCCGATCATCACCAGTGCCAACAGACGCAGCAGGAGTCGGCCCTTGGCCCGATTCGGATTCCAGCGGGGCGCCAGCACCGGCAGCATGGAGGGATCCACCAGCTGCGACAGAGCCGCCCGTCGCCGCCGTAATAGAACGAAAAGCAGCCAGCCCAGCGGAATCACCAGCAGGAGCCAAATCAGGATTTCGGGATGTCCCCACTTCATGGCAATTTCCCCAGGCGGCTGTAGCTCAGCAGCAGTTCCAGCGCAAGGCAGAGAAATCCCAGCGTCAGGAACAGCGTGAACCGTTCTTCATAACTCGTGTATTGATCCAGTTCGATCTTCGTCTTTTCCAGATCGTCAATCTGCTGATAAATCTTCTCCAGGCTCTTCAGATCTGTCGCCCGGAAATATTCCGCATCGGTGATTTCCGCAATTTTCTTCAGTGTGACTTCATCGATTTCGGCTCCCATTTGGGCAAAGCCGAAGATGCCGCCCCGTTGCGGCTGATCTGAACCTGCCCCGATGGTGTAGACCTTGATGCCCAGCGCCGCCGCAGCCTGCGCGGCATCCTGAGGTGTCATCCGTCCGGCATTGTGAATGCCGTCCGTCAGCAGAATCACGACCTTGCTCTTCGCCGAGGAATCACGCAGGCGGTTCACACCTGAGGCAATGGCATCGCCAATCGCCGTGCCGTCTTCCAGTATGCCCGTTTGCAGGCGATCCATCTGAAGCAGAAGCCAGGCGTGATCGGTGGTGAGGGGGGCAATCGTGTAGGGCATCGCGGCAAACGCCACGATTCCCAGTCGGTCATCCGGGCGGGCCTGAATGAAGGGCGCCATGACCTCTTTGGCCGCCCCGAGTCGATCCATCCGCTTGAGGGTCGTGGAGAAATCTTCATTCCGCATGGAGGTGGAGGTGTCTACCAGCAGGACGATATCGACGCCCTCGGTCTCGACCCGGGATTCACTCATGCCTTTCCGGGGGCGGGCGGCCGCGATAATGAGCAGCGCCAGCCCGACGGCAAAGAGTGCCGGGGGGAGCCAGCGCAGGGCCATCCAGGGCGGCCTCGGCAGATCTTTAAGGGCGTTGCCATCCGAGAAGGTCAACGGGGCACGTCGTCGCCGGGCATATCGCAGCCAGACCGCCAGGGGAACCAGAAGCAGGAGAAGGAGGAGAAATGGATACTGCAGGGACATCATACCGAACCTCCAAAGGAGTCGGCTTCGGCCGGAGTCGTAGAGGCCTGGACCGGCATCGTTTCCCGAACGAGGCACTCAGCGGAATCGAGGCCGTTCTGCATATCTGTCGGACCGGGGGTGTGCCGGGCAAACTTCACCAGATCGCTCTGCTCCAGGAACCCGGCCACCAGATCGCGATGCGTATCGGACAGGGACTTCGCATGGAGAGCGTCACGAATGAATTCTTCGGTGGTGCGTTCCGGCGCACGCAGGTGGAAGCGGGCCTCCAGATAGCGGCGGACAATCCCCGAGAGGGCCATATAGAACGGTTCGACCTCACCGGTTTCGATCCAGCCCTGGGCTCGCAGATTTGCCAGCGCCTCCAGAGCGATCTGATAGGGGGGAATGACCGCCGGCATATGCAGAATCGTGCGCGGGGTGCTCAAAAATTTGCGGATGCCAAAGAAAATCACGGCGAGCAGCCCGATCACCCCTGCGGCAATCCATCCCCAGAAGGATGGGGGCGCCGGCCAGCGGGCCAAACCGGTTTTGGCGGGGCGGGGATCGGTCTCGCCCGGGGCCAGTGACGAGACCACTTCCAGAGAAAAGAACGGATAAGCATTGGTTTCGATGCCATTGGGTGTGGAGACCAAAATGGAGGCTTTTTCACCCAGCACATGATTCGTGATGCTCATCGAGGTCAGTTCGATGGTGTCCCGGGTGCGCTGCAGGCCGTTGGGCAGCAGCTCGGTGTCAATCGTTGCTTCGCGGATAACGATCTCTTTGCCCTCGGCAATATCTGGAAAGGCGACGGTGGTTCCCTCCCGATGGATCGCGGTCAGGGTGAGTTGAACCGGATCCCCGATCCGTATTTTCTCGGTCGAGATTTCGCCGGAGATAGAGGCATTTTGGCCGTCCTTCAGTGTGGGCAGCTGCGGCTCGGGCTTGGAACAGCCGGCCAGTGCCAACAGAAGCAGCAGCGGTAAAAGTTTCCATACTGTGGAAACATTTTTTCCATACTGTGGAAAAATTGCGAAACATTTTTCCATACCATGGAAAACTCTATGTGCCGCCGCTAAATGGGTGAACACCCGTCTCATCGCCGTTTCTCCCGCTGGCGGAAGAACCGGGCCAGTTCCCGGTCATAGGATTCACCGGCATTCAGTTCAATGGTGTCGGAGCGGGCGCCGCGCAGTTGCTTCAGGAGGCTTTCGCGGCGTGCCGTCTGGCGTTCGAGTAGGGCGCGGCGCGTCGGCGCATAGGACGTGTCCAGCGTGAGACGCTGGCCGGTCTCGGGATCTTCAAAATCGATGAGGCCCACGGAGGGCAGTTCGCTTTCGCGTTTGTCACCGATGACAAAACTAACGAGGTCGTGCCGACGGGCGGTGATGCGCAGGGTCTGCTCACAGGGAGGCGCGATGAAGTCGGAAATCAGGAAGGAGACCGTGCGCCGGCGGGTCACGCGGTTGAGATATTTCAGCGCGGGTTCCAGGTTGGTGCCGTGTGAGGTCGGTTTTGCCGAGAGGATTTCGGAGATGACGCGCAGGACGTGGGTCGGACCTTTCGCTGGGGGGATATGCTTTTCGACATGATCGCTGAAGAGAATCAATCCGACGCGATCATGGTTGCTGATGGCGGAGAACGCTAGCAGGGCGGCAATCTCAGCGACGAGATCACGTTTGAGCTGCGTGGTGGAGCCGAATCGGTTGGATGCGGAGATGTCCACCAGCAGCATGACGGTGAGTTCGCGCTCTTCCGTGAACTTTTTGATGAACGGGACGCCGGTTCGGGCGGTGACATTCCAGTCGATGGAGCGGATGTCGTCGCCCGGTACATATTCTCGGACTTCCTGGAACTCCATGCCCTGTCCCTTGAAGACGGAATGGTAGCGTCCAGCAAACACGTCCTGGACCGCGCGTCGGGTGCGGATCTCGATGCGTCGAATCTTTTTAAGTGTTTCTCGGGGAATCATGGGAAAGTAGTCAGTATTCAGTAGTCAGTATTCAGGACTCAGAATGGAGTAGGCAGGGGTGCTGTTGATTCAGTTCTTTCCGTAAGGCTTCGATCTGGGTCGGACTGGGGAATACCCCGCCTCCAACCCGTTCCCACATGGCAATCCGGATTGCATACTTGGAATCTATGTCCTGCACTTTCGGTCTCATTGGTTCGGTGGCTGTTTTCATGTCTTTTCTCCCCTGTTGATTTCCTGGGTTCAGTTCTCAGTTCAACATTCTGACTTCTGTCTCCTTCTTATGGCACGGGCAGTTCGTTGAGGAGGGTTGTCACAATCTTGTCCGCCGTCAGTTCCTCGGCTTCCGCCTCGAAGGAGGGGATGACGCGGTGACGGAGCACATCGGGGGCGATGGACTTCACATCCTGCGGGGTCACATAGCCGCGGCCCTGCAAGAAGGCATGGGCTTTGGCAGCGAGCGTCAAATAGAGAGTGGCGCGCGGCGAAGCCCCGTACCGGATATTATCCTGCAGCGCGGTGAGGTTGTAGGCCATCGGATCGCGCGTCGCGAAGACGATGGAGAGGATGTAGTCCTTGATTTTGTCATCCACATAGATCTCGTCGACCACCTTTCGGGCCCGGAGGATGGTTTCTGGTTCCACGACCGACTGGACGGTGTGGACCACATCGGTTCGGGCATTGGCATCCAGGATCCGGCGCTCTTCGTCGAGAGTGGGATAGTCGATAACCAGTTTGAGCATGAACCGGTCCACCTGCGCTTCAGGGAGCGGATAGGTGCCTTCCTGCTCGATGGGGTTCTGGGTGGCCAGAACCAGGAAGGGATTGGGCAAGGGAAAGGTTTCCTGGCCGAGGGTGACCTGCCGCTCTTGCATGGCTTCCAGCAGCGCGGATTGCACCTTGGCCGGGGCCCGGTTGATTTCATCTGCGAGGATGATGTTGGCAAAGACGGGGCCTTTCCGCGTGCCGAAATCCCCGGTCTTGGGGTTGTAGACCTGGGTGCCGATGAGATCGGCCGGCAGCAGATCCGGCGTGAACTGGATGCGGCTGAAGGACGTATTCAGCGCATCGGCCAGGGTTTTGACCGCCAGGGTCTTGGCCAGACCGGGCACGCCTTCGAGGAGAAGATGGCCGTTGGCCAGCAGGCCGATGATGAGACGGTCGAGCAGATAGCGCTGGCCGATGATGACCTTTTCGAGTTCGCCTCG
The DNA here is from genome assembly GCA_964526745.1 of uncultured Verrucomicrobiota bacterium. Lineage (GTDB taxonomy): Bacteria > Verrucomicrobiota > Kiritimatiellia > CAIQIC01 > Lenti-01 > Lenti-01. The sequence continues at coordinate 19,966 of CAZGMQ010000036.1, read as the reverse complement.
CAGGGCGGCGACGAAGACGCTCTCTTCTTTGACCTTTTCGTTGATGGCTGTGATTCCGGTGTCACTCATGGGGCACTCCTATGGGTTTGGGGCCGCAGGGGCCGCGGCAGGCTTGGCAATCCGGATCCGGATGCAATGGTTGTCGTTTGTAATGTCTAAGGGGGTTTCTTCATCGACGGGGCCGGGCAGCATCAGTCGGGTGTTGAAATTGTGGGATGAACTGGACCCGGCGGTCCGGGTGTCCTGTCGGGAGGCAATGCTGAGAATCCGCCCCTTGAGGCGGATGTCCAGCGAATCCGGATCCGCGTCCGGCAGGGTCAGGGAGAGTTCATAGGCATCGTCTTCCTCCCTCATGTTCATGGTCGGTGACGCCGGCAAGGAGGCCCACGCGGCATCAGTTCCGAAGACGGAATCGAAATCCGAAAAGGCCCGGTTGGCCTGAGACATCATCTGAGCCATTTCCGCGCGCATGCGGCTGGCGGGATGTGACAGCCTGCGCGAGCGGAAGGACTGCAGGGGCGAGGTGAACGGGTGAGAAAAGAATGACGGGGCATTCGGTACATTCGACTCCAAGGAGGAAGGAGTGTCCGGTACGGTTGCGACCGCGGGGGTGTCAGTGTGGCTGCCGCGGTTGAATGCCCCGTCAAAGTGGTTTTTGGCGAGCCAGGCCAGAATCACAATCTGCAAAATGAAGACCCAGCGAAGCAACTTGTGCTCTCCGGTCGGTTTTGGGTTTTGTGCGCTCTCTGTCATGGCGAGTTTCTATGAAGCAGGGGGCGTGCCAAGTCGGGGAATCATTTGAAAATTGTTTCCGTTTCGCCCGCGGGCATTCAAAAATATGATTTCCGGAGTGTTGGGTTCGGCTGGGTCCGTGCGGGCCTTGGGACAAAAGGAGCGGCCCGGGTGTGACATTTTGTCCGGTGTCACAGCGGCGGGTTGAAACGGGCGGTGAGGAGGCGCTTGACGGGTTGGGAAGGGGGCGTACGATTATCCTCCGATGAATATTCAAGGATCAGATTGGATGGAAACAGGACTGGGCCGGAGGGAACTGGATGCCGAAGGGAAGCACTTATGACCGCAGAGGAATTTACCCGCATTCAGGAGCAGTTTAATCAGTATGTAAACGGATTTGCAGAGGCGGGTAAGAACCTTCATCCTCTGCTTCGCCTGAAGGCTGATCACTGTGACCGGGTGGCTGTTGAAGCCCGGGCTCTGAGCGAGGATCTGGGTTGGAGTCTCTCCGGGCAGTATGCCGCGGAGGCGCTGGGCTTCCTGCATGATGTCGGCCGATTTTCCCAATTTGCAGATTTCGAAACTTTTTCCGATGCGGTTTCCGTGAATCACGGAGAGCGCGGCTGGGAGGTGGTTCGGCAGGAGGGGTGGCTGTCGACCTGGTCGGTCGAGGAACGGGATGTGATGCTGGATGGAATCCGCCTCCACAACGGGCGGACGATTCCGTCGGGTCTTTCCTCTCGCAGTCTGGCTTCGGTCCGTCTGATCCGGGATGCGGACAAATTGGATATTTTCGGCATTGTGCTGGATGCGGTCGAGCGGGACGGATTTCAGGATCTGCCGAAGATGCTGCCCCATATTTCGCTGGACCGGACTCCGACTTCGAAATTTATCCAGGAGATCCGCGTCCGGAAAAGCGCATCGATCCAGCAGGCGAAGTCGGTGGCGGACTTTTTGCTGCTGCAGCTATCCTGGGCATTTGACCTGAACTATGCCCCGACCGTCCGGCGGTTCCATGACCGGGGAATCTGTGAGAGGATTCTTGGCCAGATGGAAGCGGACGTGCAAGTGGGGGCGTTCAAAGAGGACGTTGAAGCTCATGTCCGGATGCGGATGGAAACGGGCACTCAGTCCTGTGAGAGGTCCTGATAGAGGAGAAGGGCGGCCGCGGCGGCGGCGAGAGAATCCCGTTGGGCGACTGTCACTTCCGGTGCGAAGGTCACGGATCCTGCATTGAGGACATCCACCGCGGCCACGAGGAGTCGACCTTGATAGATCAGATAGCCGGTGGTGTCGGTCAGAGCGATCGGGGAGCCGGCCAGTTTATGGGAGCCTTCGACGCGATAGGATACCTGTCCGTCTGAAAACTGTCCTGCAAGCGTGGTGTCGCCACTGCCTTCCGCCAGAACGAGCGTCCAGGCTTGTGGCTTGTCCCCGCGGCCGATGCGGACAACGAAGTGCTGATCGGAGCCGATGCCCCAGGTCAGATCGCCGCCGGCCACGGTCCCTTTGAGGTCGCTCTTGCGGACACCGGTGGCGGCCTGCCCTTGCCACGGGGCGCCTGTGGGCCCCTGCAGAGTGTATTCAAATTGCTGACGGGTGTGGGAGCGCTCGAAGAAGACGATGCCCCAGGCGGTGGTTTGGGTCCAGCCGCGGTGAACGTTCTCGACCTGGAAGGGTCCGAAGGAGAATTGCTCGGAAAGGGTGAAGCCGCCTCGTCCGATGCAGGGGTAGGTTTCGATGCTTGTGAGAAGCTCGGAGGGAATGTGCATCTGGGCAGTTTGGCATCCACTGAGGACAATGACTAGAAGGAGGGTCGACAGGCAACGGGGCAGAGGGATGGCTTTCATGACGGCAGTCTAGCAAGGGGCGGAAGAGGGGGGCAATCCGAAAATGAGAATGAAGACCGATCTAAAAGATTAGGATTGGGAATCAGAAGAAGAATGAGATAGGATTACCGCACTATGAGCCAAGCCCAAAAAATATCGATTGTGGTGCCGTTTCTGAACGAGAAGGAAAACCTGCCGGTTTTGCTCGAGCGCATGATGGCAGTGTTTACCGAGCGGAGCGAGGCCTGGGAGCTGCTGCTGGTGGATGATGGCAGTACGGATGGTTCCGCCGAATGGGCGATGGCGCAGTCCGAGACCAATGAACATGTCCGGGTGTTGCGGCTGTCGCGAAATTTCGGGCATCAGCTCGCGATTACGGCGGGGCTGGACCGGGCGGACGGGGATGCGGTGGTGGTCATGGATGCCGACCTGCAGGATCCGCCGGAGGTGATTCCCGCGCTCATCGACAAATGGCGCGAGGGCACCGATGTCGTCTATGCGATCCGTCGGAGCCGTTCGGGTGAGACGTGGGTGAAGAAGTTTCTGGCGGCCTCGTTCTATCGGGTATTCCGCCGTTTGGCGAAGGTGAACATCCCGATGGATGCCGGTGATTTCCGGTTAGTAGACCGTTGCGTAGTGGATGTCCTGAAGGAGATGCGGGAACTACATCGTTTCATGCGCGGGTTGACCTGTTGGGTGGGCTATCGGCAGGGTTCGGTGGAGTATGATCGCGCAGCTCGCTTTGCCGGCGAGACCAAGTATCCGGTCTGGAAGAGTGCGCGACTGGCCTTTGATGCGATCACGTCCTTCTCGGCATCGCCGCTACGCTGGATTGCCGTGCTGGGACTGGGGGTCTGTCTCGTCGCCGTGTTGTGGGTCTTCTATGTCATGGTGCAGGTGGTCATCCATCCGGGCAGCATGGAAAAGGGCTGGGCCTCGATCATTGCGGTTATGGTGTTTCTCGGCGGCGTGCAGCTGATGAGCATGGGCATGCTGGGACAGTATGTCAGCCGCATCTTTGAAGAGGGCAAGCGCCGTCCGCTGTATCTGGTGGCGCTGGACACCCGCGATTCACAAGCGGACTGATGGGCCGGCTGTCTTCCATTCCGGTCACGGTGATTGTGCCGGTCTATAACGGCGCGCACTGCCTTCCGCGCTGTTTACTGAGCCTTCGCAAACAGACGCATCCCCGGGTGGAAATTATCGTGGTGGATGATGGGTCGACGGACGGTTCGCCGGACCTAGTGGAGAGACCGGCCCGGCTCTTGTCGAGCGGCGGCCGCAAAGGGGCCGGCGCGGCGCGCAATATGGGTGCGCGGGAGGCGGTGGGGAAAGTACTGTTCTTTACGGACTCCGATGTCGTGGTCCCACCGGACTGGATCGAGAAGGCCTTGCGAATCCGGGAAGCAAAACAGGTAAGCTGCGGGGGCGGCGGCTATGCGGGGCCTGTTCAGGACATCTTTATTCAACAGTTTGCCCATGAAGAACTGGTGTGGCGCCGGCGGGATCGAAATGGATTTGTCGAAACGTTGGTTTCGAACAATCTGTGGTGCGACCGGGACCTGTTTCTCGAAAAAGGCGGTTTCCCGGAGGCGTACCAGGCGGCAAGCAGCGAGGATATGGAGTTCTCCTGGACCGTCTCCCGGGACCACAAGCTGTGGTGGGATGCCGACAATGGCGTGTATCACGATTTTGCCAGCACGCTGTCCGGTTATCTCGGCCAGCAATTTCGCTTTGCCAAGGATGCAGTGCCCATGCTGGTGGGGAATCGCTCCTTGGTCAATGGCGGTCGCACGCATTATGGAAAGCAATTATTCATTGAAGTGGCCTTTACCGGCCTCGGACTGATCTTGCCGGTGCTGTTTTTGGGCGTTGTGGCGGCTAATTGGGGCTTTTTGACGAACCTGAATGCCCAAAGGGGGCAGGAATTCGCTATAAAAGCCCTTGGAATGGCATTTTTGAGGAATTTTACGATTATTTGGGGTGTTTTTATTGGATTTATTGAGTTTTTCACGAAAAAGAGTGAGAAATAAGGATTGCTGGAGAAAAAAGATGCGAATTGCCCTAATTAGCCCGCCGTTTTTGCCGAATTTCTGTCGCAGTCAGCGCTGGCCGGTGGTGAACCGGACCCGTGCCCAACGCTATCCGGATTGGCTCGCGTATGCCGCCGGTGTAGCCATTCAGGCGGGATTTGAAGTCGATTTGCGTGATTTTATTGCGGAAGAGGCTTCGTTGGGCGATGTGGCGAAGTGGTGTGGCGAGTGGAAGCCCCGCCTGCTGGTGCTGGATGCCACCACGCCGTCCATCTATAATGACATCGAGTGCGCTCGGATGTGTAAAGAGGCGAGTCCGGAGACACATGTCGTGATGGTGGGGCCGCATGTGAGCACCTATCCGAAGGAAACCCTGATCGAAGCCAAGGGGGCCGTCGATTCCATTGCTCGCGGTGAATATGACTTCACCATCTGCGAGCTGGCGAAGGCATTGGACGGCGGCACCGGGCTGGAATCCGTCGAGGGGATCACCTTCCGGACCGCCGCGGGTGAGATCGTGGCAAATACCGCCCGGGCTCCGATTGAGAATCTGGATGAGATTCCGATTCCTCCCTGGCATTTCTTTGATGTGAAGAAATACCGTAACAACACCTATCTCTATCCGTTCCTGGACCAGATCAGCGGGCGGGGCTGTCCGAATCAATGCACCTTCTGTCAATGGCCGCAGGTGATGCACGGCCGCCGCTATCGCTATTGCTCTCCGGAGCGTGTGGTGGAGGAGATGGTTGAAGATTTCGACCGCTATCCCATCAAGGAAATCTTTTTTGAAGATGACACCCTGACCACCTTCCGTCCTCGTCTTCGGGAAATTTGTGAACTGATTCTGAAGCAGAAGAAGCGGATGCCTTGGTCCTGCAACTCGCGCGTGGACTGGGCCGATCTGGACCTGATGAAGCTGATGAAGGCCTCCGGTTGCCGTATGCTGTTGATCGGGCCGGAAAGCGGAGACCAGCAAATTCTGGACAATGTGAAGAAGGGCATCCGTGTCGAGCAGACGCGGGAGTTTGTGGAGACCGCTCGCAAGGCCAAGCTGAATACACACTCCTGCTGGGTGATTGGCCTCCCCGGGGAAACCAAAACCAGCATGAACAAGACGCTGGAGTTTGTGAAGGAGCTGGATACGGATACGATTCAGGCCTCAGCCGTCATGCCACAGGTGGGGACCGAACTGTACACGCTGGCGAAAGAAAAAGGATATCTCAAGGCCAAGGATTGGGCGGATTATGCCATGCAGGGCGAACAGACCGCGGTGATGGAGTATCCAGATCTCTCTCAGGCGGAGATGAATGCGGCGGTCAACCGTCTGCTTAAAGATTTTTATTTCCAGCCACATGTCATTGCGCGCCTGCTTCGCCAATCCCTGACCCGCCCGTCTCTGCTGTCGAGCTATGGGACCGGATTTGTGATGCTGCTGCGCTATCTCGGCAAGGGCGCGGGCCTCGTCGAAAAGAAATAGGCTGTAGTTTATCTCTTGGAAGCGGTGGTGAGGGCGTCGATGGCGTCCTGCAACAGGCCGAAGACGCGCTTCGCATCGGACCAGGCCACGCGTTCGGGGGCCTGACGGGTTTCGCAGGCTGTAACAAAACGGCGCATCACTTCCCCGACCCCAAAATCAAGTCGTCCTGTGAGATGGCGCCAGCCGGAGTTGACGAATCCTGTCCATGTCCCCAGGGTCACAAACGCCAGTGTGCGGAAATGGTCCAGCGCCCGGTGTTCCCGGTCATCCGGGAGGCGAAGCAGGCTGTCTCTGAAAATATCGTGAATCAGGAGACCCTTTTCGCCCACGAGGGTCATATGCCATTCGCAGACGGGGGACTCGAAGTTCAGCGAAAATGCGAGTGGAAAGCCATCGGAGAGAAGTTCCAGCGTGGCCAGAGCTGGGGTGGCCTTTCCGCTGGGAGAGGAAAAGACCGAGGCCTGGCATATCCGGAGATCTGAAGACAGGCTGTCGCTCAGATAGAGAAAGTGGGAGAGCTCGTCATACAGCAGTCCGAAGGGGAGGGCTTCGTACCAGTTCGGCAGATGGCGCCGGGGGCTGTTGAGAAGGCGGATCTGGATGGCGGACAGGCGTCCGATGGAGCCATCCGAAATGAGTTTTCGTGCCCGGATGGCCGATTGCGTGAAGAGATTGTTGTGCATGACCGCGACCATGGCGCCGCTCTTCTGCACGCGCGCATCCAGATCGGCCACTTCTTCCCGGCTCAAGGCAATGGGTTTTTCAATCAGGACATCCTTGCCGAGATCGAGACAGGCCGCCATCCATGCGTGGTGATAGCGGGGAGGGGGACTGATGCTGACCGCGGTGGTTTCAGCAAACCAGGGAATCTCTGCGGGAGAAGTCGCCGACGAATAGTGGGGGATATTGAATTTGGCGGCCAGTGAGCGCGCCCGGGATTCATCGGGATCCACAATACCGACGATTTCGACATTGGGGATGCGGCGAAGCGCGGGGATATGGCGGGCCTCGCACACCCATCCGGCTCCGATCATGGTGATTTTAACGGTCACGGAATCAGTCCCGCAGCTTGACTATGGCGGGATCGAGTTTGCCGTTTTGCAGGAACCACTCAATTTCATCGCGCATGGCATCCTTGAGCGGCCGGGGGGCATACCCGAGCTGGGCCTTGGCCTTTTCGTTGGAGTAGTAGAGGTCGAACCATGCACGTTTGGCCGTCGAGATCCGGATGAGAGGATCTTTGCCGGTCAGCTTGAACGTGAGGTGATTGGCATAGGCCAGAGGAAATACCGCCAGCAAGGGCAGTTTCAGTTTTGGGGGGGCGACTCCGGTCAGCTCCCGGATGAGGGAAAAGTAATCGGAAAGAAGCAGGTTGTCGTCTCCGCAGAGCAGATAGCGCTCACCCAGTGTACCCTTTTCCAGCACCAGCAGATGGCCGGCCGCTACGGAACGGACATCCACATAATTGTGGCGAGTGTCGAAATAGCCCGGCAGGGACCGTTGGATATAATCAATAATCAGCTTGCCGGTATAGGTGGGTTTCAGGTCTCCGGGTCCCACCGCGGCGGCGGGCTGGGCAATCATCACCGGGATGTCTTCGGTGGCAAACAGTTCCAGCGCTGTTTTTTCTCCCAGATACTTGGAGCGCTCATAGTCGGTGGAGGCATTCCACAGGTTGAATGGCGTGTCTTCGTTGTTCATCTGGCCGCGTCCGGCACAGCCCAGGGCCGCGGTACTTCCGGTGTGAACAATGCGCTGGATTCCAGCTTTTTTGGCCGCCCGTAGAATCTGCTGGGTGCCTTCGACATTGCTACTGAAGATGTTGTCCCGCTGGCTGGAGGAGGGGGTGTTGACGCCGGCCACATGCAGGAGGGCATCACCGCCTTCGAGGAAGGGAATCAGGTCGGCATCATTGCGGATGTCGCCACGGAAGATTTCAGCGTCCAGATTACGGACGGCTGGCTGGGGGTCGCTTCGCAGCAGGAGACGAAGACGATAGCCTTTTTCGGCGGCTTGTTGGGCGACATGCGAGCCGATGAATCCGTTTGCGCCCGTGATGCAAAGTGTGTTCATGTCTTGAATATGGCAACGGAATCTCATTTACTCAAGTCTCATTCGAACCAAAAAGGGCAAAGCGTGAAAAACGGGTTAAAAGGATTGTGGGTGTTGGCGGCGGTGTTGATGCTGGCCGGATGGGTACGCTTCAGTGACTTGTCGCAGGCGGCGGTCCGCAGTGACGAAATTTCGTTTCTGTCCCGGACGGCGCAGAACCAATCTCTAGTCAAGTTATGGACCAGCCCCCCGTGGTTCAATCAGATTCCGCTGGCGGATTCGGTTCCCGTGGTCTGGGCGCGCCTGACCGGGCAGGTGAAGACGGCGAATGAAGGAAGTATCCGACAACCGTTCGCCTTGATTGGCTGGCTGACCGTGGCGTTTTGCTGTGGATGGATGATTCGGCGTCGTGGCCTGGGGGCGGGCCTGTTGCTGGGGGTCTGGCTGGCGATCATTCCACTGCATGTCTATCATTCCCGAGAAGCCTACTACTATGTGCTGGTGATGTTCTTTGCCTCAGGCATGACGCTGCGCGGCGCCGATTTCATTGTCCGCCTGAAGGAAACGGGTTCGTTGAAAACACGGGAATATGTGGAATGGACTGCTTGGGCGCTTTTGGCCTGTCTCAGCCATATGTCAGTCTGGGTGGTGGCGGCGATGATGGGACTTTTGCTGGCCGTATCGGGGTGGTCGGGGCTGAAAGCGGCCGAGCGCAAGCGCCATGCCCTTGCCATGGGGCTGGTGGCTCTGGTGATGGGGGGTGGGATGATTCGCTGGGTCTTGCGGGCCCTCTATGAGATGAAGCGAGCCGCTGCAGATCCCTCGGCCCACATCGGGTCGGCCTTTGATTGGGTCGGTCCCCGGGTATTACCCTTCTTTGTTGGAGGAGCCAATGTGTTTGGGCTTCTTCTTCTGATCGGAGTGTTTGCCGCAGCAGGACTGGTTTTGTGGCGAAGTCGCGGGCGCCCCGGTCGGGAGGATCCGCTGTATAGCACGCTCATGCTGATCACGGTGTGCGGAATTCTGTCTTCCTATGCCTATATCTTTTTTGTGGGCGGGGGTGAGAAGGCCAAATTGGCCTATTTTCTGGCGAACTTCCCCGTTTTTCTGGTCTGGGCCACGCTATCATTGGACAAGGCGTTTTCGCAGGCGGGCCCCCGGCGCCAGATCTGGCTGGATGCCGGCGCGGCCGTGCTGGTGTTCGTTCTGCTGGTGATTCCCACGGTGAAAGTGATGCAGTTGGACGGCAAGCCTACCGCATATCGTTCGCTTCGGTCGTGGCTGGACGCCAATCTGTCGAATGGAGATGTTGTGGTGATCGATCGCTGGTTTGAGCCTTGGAATGAAATGGCGCTGTATGCGCCCTCGAATGTGACGGTAACCTTTACTATTCCAGATGAGCCCTATGAGAGTTATGTCAATGGGAATTGGCGCAAGGTGACCCGGGACCTGTTCCAGCAGAATGGCGCTCAGGCCTTTATCCGGATTGCGCGCAACCATGAAGCCCGCATGGGGCTATGGATCTGGCCTGAGCGCTGGTTTCACCACCGCGCAGTGGTTTCCAATGAGGCCGGAGTCTGGCTCCGGGATACGGGGTTTGCCCCGATGGAGGAGTTCTACACCTTAACCAACCGGGTGGAGACGGAAATCTTCTACGATACGCATGAGGACATCGCGAATCGCGCACGAGGTGAGGGCAAGGCGGTAGTCTGGTTTTTCGGGGAGGGCTGGCGTCTGTTCAAACCCTGGCAGCAGGGGGACTTCACAGATTATCATGTCCTGGAGGGGGATGCGGGTCTCACGGTCCATAATTTGCGGTCTGCCTCCATTCGAGTCCGCGGGGAAGTGGTCGCGGCGGCCTCGGGAGGCAATCCGGTGGTCCAGATCGGGCAGGGGGCTCCGCTGACCTTTTCGGCGGGACAGCTCTCCACCAAACCCTTTGAACTGGAGCTGCAGCCCGGACCGAATCTCATTCCCTGGAAGAAGCTGAATCAGGCGGGGGTCCTCCTGGTTCGGGAACTCCGGATGCAGGTGATGGAGTAGGCCGTCGGGTCTCCCGCCTTTTCATTCCGTTTTTGATTGCGCGAGGAGGGGAGGGTCGGTATCGTTCCGGCAATCTTTTAAGAGGGAGTTTGTAGATGAACAAAATGATGAAAACGATGTTGGCCGCAGTCCTGATTCTGTCTTGCGGGGCCGGGATGGCCATTGCATCCGATGCCGATTTGTTTGAGCGTGCCCCCTGGTTTGGCTCGTTTGGCCTGACCTATTATCATCTGGAGGGTGATATTCAGGCGAAACCCGGCTTTGGCTTGCATGGCAAGGGCGGCTACAGCTTCAACTCGTGGTGGGACCTCGAAGGCTCTCTCGCGTATATGCCCTCTCTCTCAGCCCGTTCCGCTGAAGATCTGAACGATGGCATCACGCCACTGGACGGCAGCACCTCGGCCCTGCGCCTGAGTATGGACGCGTTGCTCCATCTTCGCGGGGTGGACAACCGCCGTGTCGATCCCTTCCTTTGCGCAGGACCTTCCCTGACCTTCTATGGCGATGAGTTGACCGGCGGCAAGACACAGTTGGGCCTCTTTGGCGGCGCGGGAGTGATCTATCATTTCAATGACTCCTGGGGTATCCGCGGGGATGCCAAGGTCGGGGTTCAGGGCAACAATGCCGACTTTACGAGTCTCCTTGAACTGGGTGCGACCTATCGCTTTGGTGCGGTGCGCGTGGTGGAACCGGTCTTTATGGTGGAAGCCGGTGCCGGCGATATCGACAGCGATGGCGATGGCCTGTTTGACAAGGACGAGGCAATCATCGGAACGGATCCCTTCAATCCGGACACCGATGCCGACGGCCTGTCGGATGGCGATGAGCATTTCCAGTACAAGACCGATCCGCTGGATCCCGACACCGATATGGACAGCCTGAAAGATGGTGCTGAAGTCCTGACCTATACGACTGACCCCTTGAATGTGGATACGGATGGCGGCGGGGTCAGCGATGGCCACGAAGTGATTGAGGATGACACCGATCCGCTGGACCCGGCAGACGACCTGCAGAAGTTCACCCTTCTGATTGAGTTTGATTACGATAAGTCCTTCATCCGTCCGGAATATTTTTCGGACATTGTTCCCGTGATCAAAGTCCTGCAGCGTGATCCCGAGGCGACCGTGCGCGTGGAAGGCCATGCGGACAAGCGCCCGAAATCTTCCCGAAAATATAACCAGCGCCTCAGCGAGAAGCGCGCTCAGGCTGTTGCAGACTATATCATTGAGCAAAGCGGTATTGATGCCGATCAGATGACGGTGGCCGGATACGGCTTTGACCGACCGGTGATGCCGAACGATACCGAAGAGAACATGCAGCACAACCGCCGCACGGACATCTATATCCGTAAGGGCGGCGAGTAGTCAGCCGTTCGATGGAGGCAGAAGCACTCTCTTTGCCCTCCAGTGTCACAGTTGTGGCGTTGGAGGGCAAAACCATAACTATCGTGGGCACCGCCCATGTGTCCGCCCAAAGCGTGCAGGATGTGCGCGACACGGTGGCCGCAGTTCAGCCGGACACCATTGCGGTGGAGCTGTGTGAGCCGCGCTATCAGGGGCTGGTGAAAAAGACCGCCTGGAAAAATACCAACCTCTTCCAGGTCATTCGTCAGAAAAAGGCGATGTTTCTTCTGGCCCAGCTGGTGATGCAGTCCTTTTATCGTCGCCTCGGCAAGCAACTGGAAGTGGAGCCCGGTGCCGAGATGCTGGCCGGGATCAGCTGCGCGGAAGAGTCCGGGGCACATCTGGCGTTGATTGATCGTCGTATCGATATCACGCTCAAGCGAGTCTGGCGGCATCTGGGACTCTGGCATCGCATGAAACTGTTTGGCGTGATGGTGGAAGCCCTGTTTGCATCCGAGGATATCGACAAGGCGGATATCGAATCGCTGAAGCAGCATGACCAACTCGAGGGTATGATGGGCGAGATGGGCAAAGCCTTTCCTGAAATTAAAAAGCGCCTGATTGATGAGCGGGATGTCTATCTGGCTCAAAAGCTCCGGGATGCGCCGGGTGAGCGGATTGTGGCTGTCGTGGGGGCGGGGCATGTGCCCGGAATGCTGAAGTCCATCCATACGTCCGTGCCCCTGGATGAGCTCGAGAGCCTTCCGCCTCCTTCGGTGTGGTCCAAGGTCTGGCCCTGGCTCATTCCGGTGGTTGTGCTGGGATTAATTGTGTGGGGATTTGTCCAAGGCGGGGCGGAGAGAGGAATCGACTCCATTGTCATCTGGGTGGGTGTGAATGGCCTCCTGTCAGCGGCCGGCGCAGCACTCGCGCTGGCTCATCCCTTGACTGTGTTGTCGGCGTTTGTGGCTGCACCGCTCACCAGTCTGAATCCGGCGATTGCCGCCGGCTGGGTGGCGGGGCTGGTTCAGGCATGGATCCGTCCGCCTTCCGTCGGGGATTTCGAGGCCTTGCCGGAAGCCCTGGAGACCTTTCGCGGCTTCATCCGGAATCCGGTGATCCGGATCCTGCTGGTGGTCGTGATGGCGAATGTCGGCAGCAGCATCGGGACCTTTGTGGCGATCCCCTGGATCGCGGCGCACTAGGTCTGGGGAGTCTTTCCGTCCTTTTGAATGGGTTGGGGGCGACCGTTTTCATCAATAGACACGTAGGTGAAGCGGGCATGCGTGACACACCGGCGATTCACAGGATGCAAGGGCGTCGCCCAGGCCCCGATTTCAAAGGTGATGGCGGTGGTGCCGATCCGAATCAGCTTGGCATAGCAGCAGACGGTATCGCCCACCCGCACCGGGTTCCAGAAGCGCATGAAGTCGATCGCAATGGTGGTGACTCTGCCTCCCGTGATTTCCTTGGCGGCAATGCTGCCACCGATATCCATCTGAGAGACCAGCCAGCCACCGAAAATATCCCCGTTGTAATTGGTGTCTTTGGGCAGGGCAATCGTTCGAATGACCAATTCGCCTTCGGGTTCCGTCGGAATCGATTTTGAGTTATTTGTCATATGAATTGTTGGGGTTGGTATGGATAGAAACCGGGTCAGCCCGGGCCCAGGGCCCGGACCAGCGCATAGAAACGGTCCTCATAGTCTTGAAACTTTCCGAGGCTCTTTAAGAGTTCCGCCAGCGGTGCCAACTGGTCGCGGTTGCGAGCGGCTTGCCGGAAGGCATGGTCGATCTGGCGCCGGGTTCCGTCGGGATCCGCCCGCAGATCACGTGCATTCCCGGGTGCGGACATCCGGACCACCTCAACCAGTAGCTTGAGCAGGCAGACCTCCCAGGGCTCATCCACGCCCAATACCAGCGCGGCAAGGGGGTCCTCACGGGATTTCAGGTCGGCCCGGACCCGATCCAGTACGTTGTCGACTGAATCGTGTACAACGGACTGTGTGGCATTTTCATGACGGATCTTGAATCCGTATTTCAGGAGGGTCAGATCCGATTCATGGTCGCGGAGCCAGCGGACAAAATCATCGGCCGGGGCGGTCTCAAAGCCTTCCAGCGGGGATTCCGTGAGCGATTGAGGGGTGAGGATTTCAGGGCGGAAGGCCTGAATCCGGCCTTCCCGGACACGCACTTGTCCGACGGAATCCATCAGTTCGGTAACGAGTTTATAGTTGATGAGCGTGGATCCGAAGGTTTCCAGGCGCCCACGCGGCATCTCCAGCACCTCGGTGTTGTTGACGGCATACCAGAAATCAAATTCTTGGGGAGACTCTGTCATGGTGCGTAAAAAGTACGGCATCGCAGGACGGAGCGCAAGGGGCATTGCATGGCGGAGGGGAAATCCGCTAGGATGGGGCATCATGAATGTCGGAAAATTCATTCAACGAATCTGTTTAATCCTGATCGTGGTGCTGGTGGTGGGCATCGTGATCCGCCTCTTCCTGCCTAAATTGCATCAGCTGCGGGAACTTCGCGCACGGAAGGAGGAAGTGCAGCAGGATTTCCAGCACGAGGCGGAGCAACTGCGACTGCTGAGATGGAAGCAGGAAAAGCTTCAGGAAGATCCGACGTTTATAGAAAAAACCGCACGGGAAGATCTGGGCTATGCCAAGCCCGGCGAGACCGTTTTCCGTTTCGTGGACGAAGACGACCGCTGACGGGCTGCCGCCCACTGCAGTTCACCGGCGATGGCCTGAGCCAGAGAACGGGGACGGTAGCCGCGGGGCAGGATGGAATGGGTGTAGGTTTCCACTTCACATCGGGTTCCGTGAGTCTGCTTGAAAAATGCAGGGGTGAGCTGCTGAGGGGCCGTGGAGCGCAGGGGGCCCGTTTGTGTCCAGGTGAGCGGCACATGGTAATGGGTCCGGACAACCGCTTCGGCCGGAAGACGGGGGAGGGCCCGGATGGCGGGACCCAGATCGTCCCATTCTCCAATGACCTGCCCGTGGAGTGCCGCCCGGGTCTGATGGAGGTAGACGGGCTCGACAAAACGCTGAAGTGCGTTGCGGGCCTGCGGTGTATTGTCACATTCAATGGCCGCCGAGAGCTGCACCCGCCCGATGCGATTCCACTTCAACCGAGTCATGGGCCGGAAATTTACTGCGGCATGGCAGGTGTCCAAACACCAGCACACCTCTGGGGCGAGATCCTCCAGACGCGGATCAAACAGCTCCCAGGCGCAGCCGGGCTCCGGTTCGATGGCGATGCGGATCCGACGACCGGTTCGTTCCCGAAGGTCGCGGCAGAAAGCGGCCGCTTCACCCAGATGGCGACGTGCAAGTCTCTCATCCTTCCGGCCCTTCCAGTCTGGCCGCCATCCGCCCGGAACGGTGGTCAGAGTGCTTTCACTCCCCTCCGGGAGCAAGTGCGAGAGAAGATGCGCCGTGGATCGGGTGTACTCCAGTCGTTCCGGACTGCGCCAATCCGGGCGATAGACCCGGGCTTTGACCTTCGATCCGTGGAATTGACCGAAGGGGAAGGCATTGACGCAGGCCACAAAACAGTCGTGATCTTGAAGCCACTGCCTGAAAGAAGCGAGGCGGCGGGGGATGAGCAGGTCAGCCGTGGCCTGCCGGCTCAGATAAAGACCCAGCGGGAAAGGGCGGTCCGGAGCAACCAACTGTTTCACTGCCAGCACATGTGTGCGCAGCGCCCTTCGAACTGCAGACCCATCCGTTCCGGGGTGAACATTCAGTCCATACGGAATGGGAAAGGGGCTCTTCATGACTCATCGGCAAGGGTCGCAATGCAGTCCGCCATCAACGCCTCATCCACCGAATGGATTTCGATGCGTGATCCCAGCGGTGCCGGGAGGGTCAAGTTCAACTCGCCGCCCAGATGGGCCCGGAATTCCTCCAGACCGGCAAAAATTTCCAGCTTTCCATTCGGGGCGATCCGGGAGAGAACGGGAGAATAGATGGGCAGTCCGCAGGTGCGTAGCGTGCGGAGAAGCCGGTCGGCCTGGGCTTCGGGCAGCAGGCCCAGACAGGCGGCATACAGCGCATCCAGAGCGATGCCGATGGCCACCGCGTGACCGTGGGATATCCGGTGCCGGGACAGCACTTCAAGCTTATGTGCGGCCCAGTGTCCGTAGTCCAGCGGACGTGCGGTTCCGAGTTCAAAGGGATCGCCGGAGGTGGCAATATGGTCGATATGCAGCAGCGCAGAGCGCTTGAGGACACGGCGGATAACGGTCATGTCCCGTTGATGGATTCGTGGCGCGGCCCGCTCAATGGAGCGGAAGAAGGCTTCGTCTTTGATCGCCGCCACCTTCACGGCCTCCGCAATGCCGTCCAGCAAAAGGGGCATAGAAAGGGACTCGAGAAAATCGGTGTCGTTGAGCACGGCATAGGGCGGGGCAAAAGTGCCCAGGAGATTCTTGGAATCGGCATGGTTGATGGCATTCTTGACGCCGACCCCGGAATCGCACTGGGCCAGCGCGGTGGTCGGAACGCGGACCATACGCACGCCACGATGAAACAGGGATGCCGCCAGGCCGGCGGCATCAAGAAAGGCGCCGCCGCCAATCGCAACGCAGTAAGAATGCCGGCAGATGGCCCCGGCCCGCAGGGCGTCAATGATTCGTTGCACGGGCTGGGTGGATTGTTTGATTATTTCGCCACCCGGCAGTACCAGGGGGGATCGTACCAGATGGAACCGGTCGGGATCCGCGGCAAAATAGTCACAGATCTGTGCAGGAAGTTCAGGAAATGCCTTCTGCACTCCCTTGTCCATCAAAACGAGACATCGATGTGGCCGCGGTCCTTTTTTCCGACAGAGCGCTTTGCGCAACGCCGGATTTTTGGACGAAAACAGATTTCGGGTGAAAACAACGGGGAAGTCGTGTCGGACGGTTATGCGCTGGAGATGTGTGCTCATGCGCGGGTCTCCATCAACGGTTTTTCCAGGAGTCTTTAAGCGTCACGGTCCGGTTGAATATCGGCTGTCCGGGCTGGCTGTCCGGATCGGCCGCGAAATAACCGATGCGCTCGAACTGGACCTGCTGCCCGGCCTCGGTGGAAAGGAGGGAGGGCTCCACGAGCGCCTGGATGCTCTTCAGCGAGTCTGGATTCAAGTGGGTCTTGAAGTCGACGGCTTTGTCGCCATCGGGCTCCGGCACCGTAAACAGGCGGTCGTAGAGGTGGACCTCAACGGGTTTGGCTTCGTGCGCGGCGACCCAATGAATCGTGGCCTTCACTTTGACCTTTTCTGTCATCGGGGTGAATTGGCCGAATACCGATGTGACAGTTCCCGTATCATCCTTTTCCACACGTGTGCAGGTAAAAAAGCCGGCATTGCGCAGGCGAACGGATTTCCCGGGACTTAAACGGAAATACTTGGGCGGCGGCACTTCCTCGAAATCTTCGCGCTCGATAAACAGTTCAGCGCCAAATGGAATTTCTCTCTTTCCGGCCTCCGGATTTTCAGGGTTGTTCACACCCTGAACAGTGGAAGGCAGGTCCGTTGTGTTTTCAATGACAATGCGGAGCGGGTTCATCACCGCCATGCCGCGCGTGGAGGACCGGTTCAATTCATCGCGGATGCAGTGTTCCAGCAGCGCCACATCAGTAAGGGAATCAAACTTGGTAATGCCAACCCGCTCGCAGAATTCCCGGATCGCGGCGGCGGGAACGCCTCTCCGTCGCAATCCGCAGAGCGTAGGCATGCGCGGGTCATCCCAGCCGTTTACGAGCTTGAGCTGGACCAGCTCGAGCAGTTTCCGCTTGCTCATGACGGTATAGGTCATGGACAAGCGAGCAAACTCCATCTGCTGGGAGGGGAACAGCCCGCATTCCTGGATGACCCAGTCATACAGGGGGCGGTGCACCTCAAATTCAAGGGTGCACATCGAGTGGGTGACCTTTTCAATGGCATCCTCGATGGGGTGGGCGAAATCATACATCGGATACACGCACCATTTGTCTCCCGCGTGGGGGTGGGGCGTGTGCAGGATTCGATAGAGGACGGGGTCCCGCATATGAAGATTGGGTGATGCCATATCGATTTTGGCGCGCAGCACCTTGGCACCATCGGGAAATTCACCGGCGCACATGCGATCGAACAGGTCCAGATTCTCTTCAGGAGACCGGCTGCGGTAGGGGGAGTCTTTGCCGGACTCGGTCGGAATACCGCGGTATTCCTTCCACTGGTCCGCTGTCAGTTCACAGACATAGGCTTTTCCGGCGCGAATGAGTCCGCGGGCCAGTTCCAGCATGGTCTCGAAGTAGTCCGAGGCATGATAGAAGTGGGCCCCCCAGTCAAATCCCAGCCAGCGCACATCCTCCTGGATCGCCTCGGTATATTCGGTGTCTTCCTTGACCGGATTGGTGTCATCCATGCGAAGGTGACACTCCCCGTTGTTTTCTTGCGCCATGCCAAAATCCAAACAGATTGCCTTCGCATGTCCAATGTGCAGATAGCCGTTGGGCTCCGGCGGAAACCGGGTGACGACTTTTCCATCATATTTTCCGGTGCGGGCATCTTCTGCGATGATTTCACGGATGAAGTGCTGATGTTCGGCTGGGGGGGTGGGGTCAGGCATTTTCTTTCTTCCCTTGGGCGGCATCAATGGATTCTTTTCGCTTAAAAAAGCGTGCGGCCCGTTTACGCAGGGCGCTCAGGCGGGGATGGTGGTTCTCTTTGAGGCTGGCGCCGAAAGCGGCCAGCAGGTCGTCGGCTTTCCGGGGAAGGCCGGTAGGGACCTCAATGGTGACGGTGATGATATGATCGCCCATGCTGCGGCTGCTGCGTACAGAGGGCAGGCCCAGGCCTCGCAGGGTGAACCGTTTGTTCGGCTGGGTTCCCTCTGGAATTTTGAGGGGAACATCACCCCGCAGGGTAGGCACCTGCACTTCGCCACCGAGCGCCGCGATGTGGAAGGGGATCGGCACTTCGCAGAAGGTGTCCATCCCGTCGCGCTGGAACAGATCGTGCTCCTTTACATGCAGGACCACGAACAGGTCGCCGGGGGCGCCGCCGCGGGTGCCGCCTTCGCCTTTTCCGGCAAGGCGCATGCGGGAGCCGGTGTCGACGCCCGCAGGGATATTCAAACCGATGGTGCGTTCGGCCTTAATCCGGCCCTGTCCACCGCAAGCGCGACAGGGATGTCGGATGATTTCACCGGTTCCGCCGCATTTCGAACAGGTCTCCCGCTTGCTGCCGTCATCCGCACCGCTGCCTTGGCAGGCTTTGCAGTCTTCCACGATGTTCAGGGTGAGTTCGCGCTTGGAACCGAAGGCGGCCTCTTCAAAGTCAATTTCCAGATCATAGCGCAAGTCGGAGCCGCGCGTATGGGCGTCCCGGCTTCCGCCGCCGCCGCCGCCCATGCCTCCGAACAGGCTTTCGAAGAAACTGCCGCCGCCCATGCCGCCGCCGCCGAAGGCCGAGGCAAAGGCATTCATGGCCTCTTCGAGATCGATATTTCCCATGCCGCCGAATCCGCCCCCGCCGCCGCGGCCGCCGCCGCGCTCAAAGGCATCCCAGCCGAACTGGTCATACCGCTGATGCAGATCGGTGTTCGACAGAATTTCATAGCATTCTGTGGCTTCCTTAAACTTTTCTTCAGCGGCCTTGTCACCCGGATTCTTGTCCGGATGATATTTCATCGCCAGCTTACGGTAGGCCTTCTTGATCTGGGTATCGGAGGCATCCCGGGCAATGCCGAGTACATCATAACAATCGCGTTTTTTACTCATGGGATCCTGAAAAGGGGTTATTCTGCAGGGCCGGAGGATACAACGACCTGAGCTGCCCTCAGGAGTTTGTCACCCATTTGATAGCCGCGGCGTGTTTGCGCGACCACCTCGCCCTCGGGAATCTCCTCGGAAGGCAGTTGGCTGATGGCTTCGTGCACCTGAGGATCGAATGGTTCCCCGGCCGGGGCATCGATGACTTGTACGCCTGATTTTTCAATGGCCGCGCACAACTGGGTGTAGATGAGGCGGAAGCCTTCTGTCAGGGCTTCCGGTGCTCCATTTTGCTCGCTGTCGGCCAGGCCCAGCTCGAAGTGGTCAAGAACCGGAAGCAGCTCCATGACAAGATTTTCGCTGGCGAAAGCGATCCAGTCCTTCTTCTCCCGGGCCATCCGTTTGCGATAATTGTCGAAATCGGCTTGTAAACGAAGCATTTGGTCCTGAAGAACCGCCTCAGAAGGGGCTTGTTCCTCAGGGGGGGAATCCGTTGCTTCTTCATCCGGCACAATAGGTTCAGTAATGGGTAAATCGGCCTTATCCTTGTGAGAAGGCTTGTGGGTCTTGGATTGCGTGTGTTTTTTGCTCATATCGGGGGGTAAGATACGCAGGATGATGGCTTTCGTCAATACATTGGGACAGGTTGAAAGCAGGTGCGCATTGCCTCAAAATAGATGACACCGAAGGCCGAGGGTGGTGAGGGAGAG
>CAZGMQ010000035.1:0-32498 GCA_964526745.1 uncultured Verrucomicrobiota bacterium | reverse complement strand
GGAAGGGTCACGGGGTGCAACTCCCCGTGACCCCATCCGATCAACCCACAATGGCTACAGAAAATATGAAACCGCTCTAACAGCCGCCGCGCACAACGAGCGCAGCCACAGGGGGCGGCAAGCTGCAGTTGGCGGGTTGCGGGGAGAGGTAGGGCGTGGTATAAAAGAAGTATGAAGCTCCATCGCGCCATGTTTTCCTTCGCTATGGCAGCGTTGTTGCACGGGCTCCCGGCCGCGGCGCAGAGCAACGGGATATTTGCGGACGTATCTACTTCGATGGGGGTGTTCACGGTGGAACTGGACTACGTGAAGGCGCCGCGGACGGCTGCGAATTTCATAGGGCTGGCAACGGGGGAGCAGGCGTGGCGCGATCCGGAGACGGTGGCCATCCGTACGAACCGGTTTTATGCAGGGACGGCTGTCCACCAGATCCGCTACGACGACACGGCGGTGCCCGGAACGACCAATCGCCTGGCGATCCAAAGCGGATTGCGCTGGGTTCGAAACGGGCTCGGCGGGGGGGCGTGGACGGGAGGACCGGGCTACACAATTCTGGACGAGGTTACCAACGGGCTGAGCCATTTGGCGGGGGCTATTTCCATGGTGCAGAGCGGACCGCATACCGGGGCTTCGGAGTTTCTGGTGACCTGCACCAATGCAGCCGTTTACTGGGATGGTCAGCAGACGGTGTTTGGGCAGGTGGTGTCGAACATGGCCGTGGTGGAAGCGATCGCCGGGGTCCCGATGTCCAACGGCATCCCAACGGTGGAGGTGGGGGTGACTAATATTGCCATTCGCCGGGTGGGTAGCGCGGCCGAGGCCTTTGATCTGTTGGCGTGGGAATTGCCGCAGGTGACGTCATCGGTTGTGACCCTCACGATGGGAACAGGCGGAGCGAACTCCTCCATTGCCTATGACGTGCCGCCGCAGAGCGAATATTTTGTTGTCCATACCCCGAGCCTGTTGAACCCGGTCTGGGGGATGGATTCCGTTGGGTTTCATTCTGAGACGAATGGCATGCGCATCACGAACAGCTTTTCGGCCGCAGGCTTTGGATCGAACTATTTCTTCCATGCGGAGCAGTCGCATTATCCGGTGTTCAGCGCCATTCCCTTGGGCGACGGATTGATTTTTGCGGCGGAATGGAGCGACACGACAATCCATCAGTATCAGCTGGATCTGCGAGGGGCGTGGGGAAATGCCACGGGAATCTGGGTCACAGTATCCAACGGGATGACTGTGGGCTCTGGCAACGTCACCGGACTGCGCTGGCGGACACGGACGGCCAACAGCACGCAGTTTGAATTTTTCGATAACGTTGGCAACACCCTAGACTACACGCTGGGGTTCGATGCGTTCGGGGCCCGGACAGGGCGCTATCGAGTGGTGGCTTCCGATGTATTGTGGGGGACGGAACTGGGGACGGATTTTGGGGCCTGTGAATATGAGGCGTGGAGTCCGGGCGGGGTTAAGGCACCGGCCGGTAGATCGACAGTTGAAGCGACAGCGGAACCCATTGTCCGATACTGGGAACCAGAACGTAGTACGTTGAATTCGCCGCAGCAGTCAGTTCAGGTTCCGGATGGAGCCACGAAGGCACCGGGGTCCCGGCCCGGGCGGTAGCGCCCCCGACGGTCTGGGAAGCTCCGAGCTGGTCGAAGCGTCCGGTAGCAAGCTGGTAGAACATCAGCGCGTCGCCAGCGCCGTTGTTCATGATGGCGTGAGTGATGTCGCGTTTGCGAGCGACTTCCCGGGCGCGCTTGCCGGGCAGGGGATCTCCGAAAAAGTCTGTGGCGGAAGTCAGCCCGTCTGGATTTTCCCAGTACAGGGAGCCGAGGGTGTCGCCGACGCCGAAATAGTAGACGGCGGGGGCCATCTCGGCGGGGAGGACCAGGCGGAGAGGCAAGTCGGGGGCATGCGTTTTCAGTTGGAACATCAGATTGCGCTGGAGCAGGGCTTTCAGCCAGAGTTCATCCATTTTTTCCACGCGGAAGAGTTGGCGTAGAGGATGAACTATGCGAAAGGCGCTGTAGGCGAAGTGGAGACACAGGAGGGCGACCAGCAGAGCGGGCAGGCGGTTCCAAATCGATGGGGCGGGCCAGCCGTCGGTGAGGTCGCTGGGCTCGGACAGCAGGAAGATCGTGAGCAGAAAGGCGGCGGCCAGTGCGAAAGGCTCCCAGCGGATCTGCCAGACATAAAGCAGGGTGAAGAGGATGGCCGCAACGCACAAAGGCATCAGGGCGACCTGGCGATGGATCGGCAACCGGCGGCGCATCAGGAGGACGACGGCGCAGAGCACGGCGGGAACCGTGGCCCCGAAGGTGAGGAGAAAGACTTTCAGCGATTGCGCCCCGGCGGTGGTGAACAGGGTCCGGAATTCAACAATATGATGGGCGTGAAGACGCAGCATGATGCCGGACCGGGGCAGAAACCAATCGGCCGGGCCAAAGAAAAGAAGGAGGGGAAGCAGTGCGGCCGAGGCCAGGCCGAGTACGGCTGGAATGGCGTCCCGGGGGAATCGGAGGCTCCGGGTGCGCCAGACGGCCATGGCGCGGAGGCATTCGGCGGTGCCCAGCCAGCAAAGGGCATACAGGGGATGGTTGACTTCGAGGCGCATGCCCAGGTGATGCGGCGCATATTCCACGGCATAGAAGACCAGCGAGGTGATCGCGCCGGAAAAACCCCACAGCCGCCAGAGATCCGGACGGATGGCCATGGGGTCTTTGTTGGCCGGGGTCGGGAGGAAGAGAAGCGTCGCGGCGGCACCGGCAGACAGGGCGGCCAGGGAAAAGAGGAAGGTGGTGGCCCCCAGCCAGAGGCCAAGACCTCCGAGGATGCCGGACGCCATGAACCAGCGCCGGGCGGCCTGAACGGTGGGAAGACGGCCGGCTCCGGGGGTGGTCGGATCTTTCCGGACCCACCCCGTTCCGCCGAAGATGAGGCACAGCCACATGAGCATGGAAAAGGCCAGTTGGAAGCCGTGATGATCGGGACGAAGGGTGTGGAACTCCCACTGCAGGACGGTCACCAGGATGGCTGTGGCCAAGGTGGCCATGCGCCAGCCGAGGCGCGTGCCCAACAGGAGATAGAGAGCGGAGAAGAAGAGCCATCCGAACAGGGGCATCAGGATACGTCCTGACAGTTCCAGCGCCAGGGCGGGAGGGAGGCCGCTTGCTTCCAGCCCTCGGGAGATACCCATCAGGCCCCAGATAGGTAAGTGTGCCCAGTGCATTTCACGCCCGTAGGGGGCATTGTCGGCGTGAGTGAACCGCAGCCGCCAGGCGTCCGAGGCGCGCAGGTCGCGGGCGTAGGCCAGCCAGTAGTAGGAATCGGGTTCGACGAAAAAGCGCTGGGCTCGCCAGGGTTGGGGGTCGGCCGGCCGGTCCGGATTCACCACGGTGTGGGCCTCGAAGGTCCGGATACCGGCATCGGTGGCCCAGGAGATGCCGCCGAACCAGAGGGCCAGCACGAAAAGGCCAGCCAAGCCGGCCAGCAGGGCGCGGCGGAAAGATTGGCGCGAGCGTTCAGTCATGGAGAAAATCTAGCCCAAGGCCGGTAACATGAGAAGAGAAAAGGAGCCGTCGGGAAATTGCAAATTGCATCACGGTGCAGGGAGGGGCACAGATGAGTGAAGAAGGAACACTTGGCCTGTTGTGACTTCGCCAATCAGTCCTTCGGGGGTTTTAAATGCATAGAGTTTGCTGGAAATGGCGCTCAAGTTGGTGTCTAAGCTGATCCAGGCTGGAAGGGTGGCGTCGGTCGGAAAGGCCAGTTGGCCGGCCAACGTCGGGCGGAGGGCAACGGGGTTGTTCCGTCCAGCTTGGATAGTTGTATACAGGCGGGGAAAGGCCTCACTGGGCAAGGCAAAGGCGTGGGTAAGGCCGCGCTTCCGGGCGATTTCGTGCGCCATTTCACCGGTCGGTGTGTCGGCAAAGAAAGCGGCTTCGGCGTGCCATCCTTCAGCGTTTTCCCAATAATAGGAGGCGACGGTGCGGATGCCGGTGAAGTAATAGAGCATGGGGGCTTCGGTGGCCAGTCCGACCATGCGCCACTGATTGGTTCCGGCCGCGAGCCCCCATTGGAGCACCTTTCGTTTGGCCAGGGAGGACTGGATCCAACTGGAGGGGACTTCCCGGGCGATGGAAGCGGCGTTTTCCGAACGCCAGCGCAGGGCGTCGGCGGCGATGCCGTTCAGTAGCAGGGCGGCGGCAGCGGGATAGATCCATTTTCGAGTGGTGAGGTCAGGTCCGCTCCAAACGGAAAGGGACAAAATTCCCAACCAGACCAAAGCACCAACCGCGAAGAAACCCCAGCGCATCTGGAGAAGCATCAGGAGGAGGAAGAGTATGGCGACCACCAGGGCGGAGCGGACGGTGACATCGCGGGCATCCTGCGGCTTGTAGAATCGCAACAGGGCTCCGGCTGACAGGATCGCCAATATAGGCAACAGGCCCATTTGTTCGAAAAGAAACCCGACGGGGCGATTTTGGATGAGGGTCCATGCGGGTTGAAATTCGTCGATGAATCCAGCGTGGAGGCGCTGTAGGAGGGGGTCGCGCAGGTGATGCCAGTTCGCCGGCCCCCAGAGCACAGCCATCGGCAGGGCGAGTGCCACGAGAAGGCCCAAAATGGCGAAGGTCCAATCGGCAGGGTGTTTGTGTTTCCAGAAACGGATGGAAGCGCTCTTACCGGCGAAAAGCAGACATTCTGCGACACCGAGCCAACAGAGCCAGTAGAGGGGGTGATTGACTTCGAGGCGCATCGCGAAGTGGGAGGGAGCATATTCGAGGAGGTAGGCCCCGGCAGCCACCGCGGTGCCGGCGAAGGCCCAGATCCGCCAAAGCTCCGGGTGGTATTTGACGCCGGGTTGGGTGGGATGGAACAAGGCCGGCATGGCGACGAGGGACGACAGGGCAATGGCGGCTAGGGCAACCAGCCAAACCGTGGCCCCCAGCCACAGGGCCAGCCCGCCGAAGACGCCAGAGGCGATGAACCAGCGACGGGCTTCCTCCGGACCGGGCAGGGCAAGGGGGAGAAAAGCACGGAACCGGCTTGCCGGCTTCGGTGGAATCTGGAGGTTTGTCCACCCCATGCCGCCGAATTGCAAGCAGGCAAAAGCGAAAAGAGAGGTGCAAAGCTGGAGGCCGTGGTGATCGGGCTTTAGGGGATTAAAAGCGTCGGACAATCCGTTCAATGAAAGGAACAAGAAACAGAACAGGCCCGCCGGCACCCAGCCCAGCTTGCGGCTCAGCACGACAAAGGCAAGCCCCAGACATAGGAACTGGAGAAATGGCATGGCCCAGACCCCGGCCAGTTCCACCGCGCGAGCCGCCGGCCAATGCTCAACTGCCATGATGACGGTAGCCATGCCGCGCAGGGTCCAAATCAGCGGATGGCTCCAGTGCATCTCCCGGCCTTGGGGGGCGTTGTCCATGAAGGTGTAGCGGATACGCCAGAAGCCGGAGGCCATGAGGTCGCGCGTGTGAGCCATCCAGGCGTAGGCGTCGTTGTCGATGAAGAAGCGTGGCTCGGGCATGCCGGCAATGGTGTTGGCTGGGACGGCGCAGGCATCGAATGCGCGGGCGGCGCGATCGGTGTGGAGGGTGAAGCCAACGATATGGATCAGCAGGAGAAGCAGCCCAATGCCAAGAATGACACCTGGAGTCAGTCGGACTCCGGAATCCCTTTGCGGCCGTGTCGGCACTTCAGGGGGCATAAAACGATGATCCGATGCGATCGGCGGCTTTGTCATCAAGCCATGGGGTTTGGCGTTGATAGGCGTTGATGTGACGGGCGATGGCCTTGGACAGGTCCGACGGTTCCTGCCCGGCAGCGCGCACGATATCCCGGGCCTGTCCGGCGGCTTCCAGCGCTGCCTCGAAATCGCCGGCATGGGCCAGCGCGACCCCGAGTGTATCCAGCAGGATCGGATTGGATGGGCCTTGAGCAGAGGCCCGCCGGGCATAGCCCACGATTTCATCCGCAGGAATCGGGCTCCATTCGGAGGTGGCCATCAGCCAGGCCAGGTTGTTCAGGGCTTCGACTTGGCTAGGATTCCGAGAAAGATAGTCGCGGAAATAGTCGACAGCTTCGATCCGCTGGAAGCGTTTCCACTGGCCCACGTAGTAGGGCAGGAGATCGTCCAATCCGATTTGGGTCCGGTTCTGCAGATGGGGTAGCTGATGGGCCCATTCCAGCGCCGATTCGGGGTCGCCCATACGGAAGGCAATGACCATGCCCAGCAAATTGAGATCGTGCCGGATCAGGTCATAGGGGGACAGGGTATCCGCCGCGAGGCGGGCCTCTCGGGCGGCTTCGGGAAAATCATCCAGTTGGTTGAGCACTATGGCGAAGGTGAAGTGGTACAGCCCGGAGAAACTGCCTGGAGACAGCAGGTTAATCGAGAGAAGCTGGTCGCGGGCCTGCTGCGTCTTTCCCTGCGAGGCCATCATTTCAGCGTAGACAATCTGATGGATATCGCCGTGGGCCGGAGATTCGCACGCGCGGGCCATCCGGTCTTCGGCCTCCTGCAACCGACCTTCCTGCCGCAGATGGCCAGCCTGGTTTGCCAGGGCGAAGGCGTGGTTGGGGGAAAAGCGAAGCAGATGGCTGAAGAGGTGGTTGGTATCGCGCCAGACGGGAAGTTGCCGGTGGGTGAGCAGTGCCAGGCCCATGAGGATGCCGGTGCAGACAGCCAGCCGGACGCCGCGCACGAGGGGGCGACGTATTGAGAACAGAGGCAGAACCAGGATGGACAGGCCCAGGGCGGGCAGGTAGGTGAAGCGGTCGGCCAGGCTTTGGACGCCGAAATGGATGAGGCCGCTGGTGGGGAGCATGACGGCAAGAAACCAAAGCCAGCCGATGAGCGGGGCCAGCGAATACCGACGGTATTGCCAGACCAAAAGGGTGGGGATCAGCAAGTAGAACAGGGCGACCAGTATATCGAGCGGATGGAACAACAAGCCGGGATAGAGAACGGTCAGGTGTTGCGGCCAGACGGTTTTCAGCAGGTAGAAGGCATAATTCAGCGGAATGGTTCGAATTCGGTCCAGCAGGGGAACACTTCCAAAGCTGGTGCCCTGCGCGTGAGCATAGACCGCCATGAAAGCAGAGGCGGCGGCGAGCAGCCAAAAGGGCCATTTTTCGGCGATCAGGCGGGGCCCTTTTCGGAGTCCATCACGGAGGTTGAGCCGGACTCGTCCCAGCGGCCACAGGTCCAGCAGGAGCAGAACGACGGGGGTGGTCACCAGCATGGGCTTGACCGTCAGGCCGAGAGCCATGGCCGCCACGCTGGCCCATTTCCATATCGCTTGTGGCTGAGGTCGGATCCGGTGATCCGGTGGCAATGGGGGGGGGGCGTCGGTGGAGACCAAGTCAACAGAGGAGGGGTTGGCCGGCCGACGAAACGCCAGGTCATAGAACAGCAGGCAGGCCAGAAAAAACAAGCCGCTCAGGACGTCTTTGCGGGCCGAGATCCACGCGACGCTTTCCACGCGAAGGGGGTGACAGGCCCAAATGGCGGCGGCCCAGAAGGCGCGCCATGGTTTACGTGTCCAGCGCCAGAACAAGGTGAAGGCCAGCAAGGCGTTGGCCACGTGCAGGAGGATATTGGTGAGATGCATTCCCCAAGTGGTGGGACCGAACAAATCGATGTCCAGCATGAAGGAAATCCACAGGCCCGGAGCCCACATGACCTGGTAGATGGAGGTAATCGCTTGGCGGAGGGAGTCCAGCGTCAAGCCGTTTTGAATCATCTGATTTTCAGAGATGTAAGCGATGTCGTCCAGATTGACGAGGTTGTAATGGACGGCTGGCCAGAACAGAAGGCCGGTCAGCAGGGAGAGAAGAGCCGCCAGGATTAGGAGGGTGCGATGCTCGGAGAAAAACAGATGCAAGCGAGTGGACATAAGTAAAAATCTAGTCGAGAAGGCGGCGTTGGGAAAGAGAAAAGACGGTGAACCGGGCGGGAGAGCTTATTTACCAGAACCGGCACTCGCGCCAGATTTGGGCCATATAGGCCCCACCCCAGCGGAAAGGCTCCAGTTTGCGGGTTCCACCAATGCGGGCCGGTTCATCCACCGCGATTTCGCCAATGCAAAGTTTTCGCTTGGCCGCTCAGACCGAAAGGAGAGGTTTCACCCCTAAAAGGGTGCCGAACCATTTTTCGGTGCTGTAGGCCTCAGGCCGGTCCAGTCCCCGATCGGCTTCCATATTATCAAGGTGACCGGCGAGCAGCAGGAAGAGCTTATCCCGCTGGATGATGAGATGAAGCAGGAACTGGCTATGGTCCTGAAAACACGTGCCCGCCAGCAGGTGGTTGCGGACTATGTGGAAGAACTGCGTGAAAAGGCGACCATCAAGCTGGATGGACCTCTTGCTGCCGCCGTGGAATCGGCCCAGGAGGTTCAAACCGGAGCCGCAGAGGATGGAAGCGCCCCTGCCACAGTGCCGGATGCCTCGACAACGGCCCCGTAGGCCTTGACAGATCAGGAGGGTTTTCCCTCACAGCCGTCCAGGCTGGCTCAGCGGCGCGCATGGGATTTGAAAGAATGGGGCCGCTGAGTGGAGTGGAGTTTGGGTGGATCCCGCAATAAAATGCCTCTCTTGCTTTTCCGGCGTTGTTTGATACCTTTTGGGTCACATGAATATGCGCTTTTCGATTCGAGGAGGTCCTATGATGCGGTTGCGTTGGCTGATGGCCCTGTTGCTCCCTTTGATGATCTCTTCCTGCTCCACCACCAAGAGCGGGCGGCTGGGACCTCTCCGTGTCGGTGTGACGCCGAATTACCCGCCTCTGATTATGATGCAGGGGGAGAAGGCGGCGGGGGTGGAGTGCGATTTTGCCGTGCAGCTCGCCAGTGATTTGGGACGCCCGCTGCAGCTGATCCCGGTGCCCTGGGAGCTTCAGCTGGAAGAACTGGAGGAGGGGCGCATTGATATCGTGATGTCCGGCATGACGATTACGCCTGCGCGGCAGGTGCGTGCGACGTTCTGCGAGCCCTATATGAACAATCCTCTGGTTGCGATTGCGCGAAGAGGCGAAGGCTCCAATTTCGGCTCTGCTGATGAGATTCTGAGGTGGACCGGCAGCATTGGCGTGTTGGAAGACACCTCGGCCGCTACCTTTGCTCGCCGCAGTTTTCCCAATGCCAAGATTATGCCGCTGAGTTCGCGCGAGGATGTTGTGTTCTATCTGGCCAATCAGCGCATTGATCTGTTTGTCGATGATCTGGCCGCCGCGGTGGGGATCATCACGCGCAATGAAACCCGGCTGGAACTGATACAGATTCCGCTGGGCACGCAGGAGCTGGCCTGGGCGGTGCAGCTCGGTAATGCGTCGCTTCGTTCACAGGCGGATGCGGCGCTACACCGCTGGCATGAAAGCGGATTGCTGGAGCGGATCCTGGACCGCTGGATGCCTTATCGCAAGCAAGTGGCCGGAACCGATCTCGAGCACTAGTCGTTCCTCCTGTGCGATCACGTAGAATCCGGAGCCTAAATAGCTCCGGATTTTTGCTGTCCGGGTTCGGGGGTCGGCGACAGGACCCCGAAAACACCAAAAAACACCCAAAATGGCCTCAAAACGGCATTTTTGGCTCCAAATCGCATGCAAATGAGTAAAAAGTGTCTTGTTTTGGTCCTTGGCGTTCTTTTGTCCAAAATCCTGAAAATAGATGAGTGCAGAGTCCAAGTCCCATTTATGATGGGCGCAGGATGAACGCGAGTTCTATAGCGCCACACAAAGCGTGGCGAACGAGTGAGCAGCGCGAACGGAGTGGCAACACCCTCCAAAACGGATAAAAAGTGCCTTTTTTGAGCAAAAATGGGCCAAAAATCACAAAAAATGGCCTTTTGGGGACTGAAAACGGTGGGGGTTGGCTCAGCCCGCGAGAACAGGCAGCGAAGGGGGCCTGCTCAGAGGCTGCCGAGGGAGAGGTCGCCGTGGATTTTGTAGATGTTGCCGTCGCGATCCACATGCAGTTTGCCGCTGGGAAAGGCCCGGGGGAGCTTTTCGTTGAGTCGCCGGACGACTTCGTCTTCAAATTTCCGCTGGATGTCGGCGGGAACATTGTCGAGGGTGGCGATTCGGGCCTGGATGACATAGCCCGGGCCGTGCCGCGAGCCGATGCCGACACTGAAGGCGGCACCAAGATCGAAGAGGCCGTCGTCTTCGCGATTGCTGGTGGCGAAGGCGGGGGGGCGTCGGGGATGCCGATGGAATTTGCTGCCGCGACCTTCGTTTTCGAATTCGGTGTCGATTTCGTCGAAGATCTGTTTGAGCTGGTGTTCCCAGCGTTCTAATCTGTTTTTAGAGGCACTCATTCAGAAGCAGGGAGTATGGACAAGCTGAGCGGTCTGTCAAGACAGGGGCCGTTCCCACAGATTGCCCGGACTGAGCAGGTCGTGGGGATCAAATATATTTTTCAAGGCGTGCATCTTCGCGAGAGCCTCGTCGCCGACCATCTGCCGAAAGAGTTCGCGCTTGAGTTTGCCGATGCCGTGTTCGGCGGAGATGCTGCCGCCCCAGGCGATGATGGACCCGGCCCAGCGGAGATAGAGGGCCTTGCCGGCATCGTAGTCGGCGGGCGTTTGGGGAAGAATATTCACATGGAGATGGTTGGCGCCGATGTGGCCGAAGGTCAGGTGATCCAGGTCGGTGGCGGCCAGATCCGGTTCATAGAGGGAAAGGACATCGGCGAGGCGGGCATCGGGAACCGACATGTCGGTGCCCAGTTTGGTCAGGTCGGGATAGGCTTTTCGCCGTTCGCCGACCGTGGCGTTGACCAACTCAGGGAGGGCATGGCGGAAGTGCTTCAGCTTTTCGATGTCGTGGAGGTTGTCCGCCAGAATGGCCGTGTCGGGGTCGCCGCCCAGCTCCGGGAGCAGCTCGGCGGCCACTAGCATCGCGGTTTCAGCCGCGGCTTCGTCGGGGGCGTGCCACTCGGCATAGACGCAGGAGGTGCCTTCGGGCAGATCCGGCACTGAAATTTCCTGTCCAGCCAGTGTCTCGGCTTTCGAGCGTAGAAAATCCAGAGCCCGGGCATTGAAATATTCCAATGCGGCCAGTTGCGTGCCTTCGGCGAGGGGCGTCTGGCGCAGGGTCTCCACGAATTGGACCACGGAGGCGGTGGACGGCAGAAAGGTCATCAGCCCCCAGACGGCTCCGGGCATGGGCAGGAGCTGTAGGGTGGCTTCGGTCACGACGCCCAGTGTGCCTTCGGCGCCGATGAAGAGATCGACCAGATCCATGTCCGGTTTCACGAAATAGCCGGCCGCATTTTTGACGGCGGGCTGGGGTAGGCGGGGGAGGGTGCCGGAGGTCGAGCCCATCTTGAACTGCAGCCCGTCGGCGCGTTCCCGGCCGCGTTGGAGGTCAAGCACTTCGCCGGAGAGGGTGGCGACCCGCAGGCCGAGGATGTGGTTCCGGGTGGGACCGTGCAGGAAGGAGAGGGCCCCGGAGGAGTTGCAGGAAATCATGCCGCCGATGGAGGCGGTGGGCTCGGTGGGATCTGGCGCAAAGAAATGGGTGGGGGGCACAGCTTCGCGAATGGCCGCCAGCGTGACGCCCGGCTGGACGCGCAGGGTTTGGCCTTCGGGGGGCGACACCTGATTCAGATGGGAGAGATTCAGGATCAGCCCGCCTTCCGGCACGGCGCCGGCCGAAATGCCGGTGCGGGCGCCCTGCGGGGTGATCGGCAAGGACTGTGCCTGAGCTTCCTGAAGAATTTGGAGCACCTCGGCCTCCGTTTTCGGGAAGGCGATCTGGTCAGCACGGCCGACACGGCGGGACTCGTCGTGCAGATAGTCTTCATAGTCAGGCTGAAACGGTTCAATCATGGGTATCAATATAGCTTGCCTCAGAGCCTCTCGCACGGATAAAGTGTACGATTCAAATATACGGAGATAAAAGCATGACCAATAGGATGGTTAAGGTAACGTTTGAGCACGGGCCCGAACTGGAAGTGAAGTCGGGGATTACGTTAAACCATATTCTGGATAACAACCCGAGTGTTGTAGAAGAACTGGGGTTCACCCCGCTGGCCGCGTTGGTGAGCAATGAATTTGTTTCGATTGAGTATCGTATCGAAACCGAGAGCCAGGTGCGGATTCTGGGTTATCGGGATTCTTACGGACAGCGGGTCTATCGTCATACGATTGCCTTCCTGCTGGCCAAAGTGGCGCACGAGCTGTATCCGGATTGTGATTTCGCGGTGGAACACTCCCTTAATCGCGGTTTGTATTGCAGCTTCCGTCTCGGCGATGAGAAGGGCATTATGGCGGAACAGCTGGCGAATATTGATGCCGCGCTCCGCAAACTGCTGGATGAAAAGGCCCCCATTGACCGCATCAAGGTCTCCTTTGATGAAGCCATCGCCCATTTTGAGGAAGCGGGTGCAAAGGATAAGCTGAACCTGCTGCGCTTCAAGAACACCGCCAAGGTCCGCATGCATCAGTGCGGGTCCTTCATGGACCTGGCCAATCAGCCGCTGGCGAATAACGCCTCGAAGCTGGTGAACTACAAGTTGATTCCCTATGAAGAGGGCTTTGTGGTGATGGGTCCGGACCGGATGGACAGCAACGTCTTTCCGGAATTCGCCCCCGCGCATTACATCTATGATGTCTTCAAAGGCCACAAGGACTGGGGCCGCGTTGTCCATGTGCGCACCGTTGGCGATCTGAATGAGCGTATCGCCAACAAGAAGATCAATGATTTCATCGATGTGAACGAAGCCTATCAGGAGAAGCGCATCGCCCTGTTAGCCGAGCAGATTGTGCAGCGCCGCGGCCAGGTGAAGTGGATTCTGATTGCCGGCCCGTCCTCCTCCGGAAAGACGACCTTCTCTAAGCGTCTGTCGCTGCAGTTGAAGGCCAGCGGCATGAATGCCAAGCCGGTCTCGCTGGATAATTACTTCGTGGGTCGGGAGATGACGCCGAAAGATGAGAATGGCGAAGTCGATTTCGAGCATCTCGAAGCGCTGGACCTGGACTTGATTCAGGATCATCTGGCCAAGCTGGATTCGGGCGAGCGCCTGGAACTGCCGTATTTCAACTTCCAAACCGGCAAACGCGAATGGAAGGGCGAAATGAAGCACATCGGCGAGGATGATGTCGTGGTGCTCGAAGGCATCCACGGGTTGAACCCGCGCCTGACGGAAGCCATTCCGGCGGAGCACAAGTTCCGCATCTACATCAGTGCGTTGACGCAGCTGAATATCGACAGCAACAACCGGATTTCCACGACGGATAACCGTCTGGTCCGCCGCATGGTGCGCGACAACAACTTCCGTAGTCACAGCGCGATTAAGACGTTGGCCATGTGGCCGAAAGTCCGTCGGGGTGAAAAGCGCTGGATCTTTCCGTTCCAGAAGGAAGCCGATGTGGCGTTCAACTCGGCGCTGGATTATGAGCTGGCCGTGCTGCGTCCCTACGCAGATGCCCTGCTGGCGGAGATCAAGCCGTCGATGCCGGAATATGCTGAGGCCATTCGCATGCAGCAGTTTCTGTCGAACTTTTTGGTCATTCCGTCGGACCGCGTCCCGCCGACGAGCGTGATCCGCGAATTTATCGGCAAGAGCTTCTTTCAGTACTAACCCGGAAAAGCCACTTGCGCAATGGGCCGGGCCGGTGAGGCTCGGCCCCTTGTATATCGGCGGAACAGAGGACAAGAATATGAGTGAGTCGAAGAATAGTGCGCGGGTGGTAGCCATTGTCGGACGGCCCAATGTGGGCAAGTCCGCTCTGTTCAACCGTCTTGTCCGTCGTCGTCTCGCCATCGTGCACTCGGAAGAGGGCGTCACGCGGGATCGTCTGATGGCGCGCGCCGAATGGCTGGGCCAGCGGTTTCAGGTCGTGGATACCGGTGGACTGGCCCTGATGGACCGCGCCAAGTCCAACGATCAGATTATGCAGGCGACGACCGATCAGGTGCATGCTGCGCTGGAGGATGCGACCGCAGTCGTGCTGGTCGTCGATCTCAAAGCGGGACTGCAGGCACTGGATCGCGAGGTGGCCCAGCTGCTGCATAAAGCCGGCCGCCCGGTGATTCTGGCCGCCAACAAGGCGGACCTGCCCGAGTGGGATGACAAGAGCGCCGAATTCAAGGAATTGGGGTTCCCGGTCCTTCCGGTGTCGGCCTCGCACAATCGCGGCATTGAAGAGTTGATGGAGCAAGTGCTGCCGCATCTGCCTCCCGAGGTGGATGAAGAGGACCTGCCGCGCCTGAAGGTGACGGTCGTGGGCCGGCCCAATGTCGGCAAATCGTCGTATATCAACCGCCTGACCGGACGCTCGCGGGTGATCGTCTCCAGTGTGCCGGGAACGACACGCGACATGATTGATGTGCCCTTCACACTCAAGCTGAAGGATGGCAGCGAGCGCCACTACACGCTGGTAGATACGGCGGGGATGCGCAAACAGGTGCGGGTGCATCAATCCGTCGAAAAGTTCAGCCTGTTCCGCGCGGAGCAGGGGATCACAGAATCGGATATCGTGGTCCTGGTGATGGATGCGATTGATGGCCCCGGTGTGCAGGAGAAGAAGGTGGCGGGCTTGATCCGCGATCACCACAAAGCCTGCGTAATTCTGGTGAACAAGTGGGACCTCGCAAAAGGCTCCGGCATCAAGGCGAAAGACTATGCCAAGAGCATGCGCGAGGAACTGTTCTTTCTCGGGGACACGCCGATTGTGTTTGTGTCGGCCCTGGACGGATATGATATTCAAAACAGCTTTATTGTGATCGATACCGTGGCGGCCCGGCTGCAGATCCAGTTGCCCACCGGCGTTTTGAACCGCGTGATCCGCGATGCCTTTGCCCGTTCGCAGCCGCCTCTCCGTAATGGCCGTCAGCTCAAGTTTTTCTATGCAGCCCAGACCGGGCACAATCCTCCCCGTGTCCGATTGTTTGTGAACGACCCCACGCTGAGTACGCCGGGCCATCAGAAATTCCTGACGGCCCGTCTGCGTGAGGCTTTTGACATGGCCGGCGTTCCGCTGGTGCTGAATTATCGTTCGTGCCATGGGGTCAAGCTGCCGGAAACGCACTAACCGTTTCTGGCCGAAAGGAGTCCCGCCCTTGTTTGGCAGACGCTCTATATTAAAGCCTGCTCCGCCGCGCGCCGGCGGCTACCGCGAGGTATGGCGGATTGCCGCTCCCATCATTGTAACGATGGCATCCTTCACGCTGATGCAGTTCTTCGACCGTGTGTTTCTGGCACGACATGGATCGGTATCGCTGCGAGCCGCG
This sequence comes from uncultured Verrucomicrobiota bacterium, assembly GCA_964526745.1. Lineage (GTDB taxonomy): Bacteria > Verrucomicrobiota > Kiritimatiellia > CAIQIC01 > Lenti-01 > Lenti-01. The sequence continues at coordinate 17,254 of CAZGMQ010000035.1, read as the reverse complement.
CTTCCCGCCGGCATCATGGCCTTCACCCTGACCTCTTTCTTCCAGATGCTGGCGGGCTATGCTGGCACCTTTGTCGCGCAGTATCACGGCGCCGGGCGCAAGAAGGAGTGCGGAAAGGCCACCGCCCAGGGTATTTGGCTCAGCTTGTTGACTTGGCCGATCGGCCTCGCACTGATTCCGGTGGGAATCTGGTTTCTGGCGGTAGCGGGCCATCCCCCTGAAGTATTTGAGGCCGAAAAGATCTATTTGGCCATCCTGATGGTCAGCTGTGGATTCTGGTCCCTGACCCATGCGATCTCTGGCTTCTTTTCGGGACGCGGAGACACCCGCACGCCGATGCGCGCCAGCCTCATCGCCAACCTGATCAACATCGTGCTCGATTATGCCCTGATCTTCGGCAAGTGGGGATTCCCCGAATGGGGCATTGCCGGGGCCGCGGTCGCGACGGTGATCTCCGCGGCCATCCAAGCTGGCATTCTGTTGTTCCAGTATTTCCGTCCGCGTTTCCGGCGTGAATACGGCACGTGGAGCGGCATCCGGTTTGACTGGAGCTTGATGAAGCCGCTGCTGCGCTTCGGTACTCCTTCTGCGCTGCAGACCCTGCAGGATGTCGGGGCCTTCACCTTTTTTATCGTGCTGCTGGGTCGCCTGCCGGCTGCGGATATGGCGGCAAGCAACATTGCGTTCAGCATCAACATGGTCGCCTTCATGCCGCTGATGGGCATGGGGATCGCCGCTTCGATTCTGGTGGGTCAGTATCAGGGGGCCCGCAACTCAAAGATCGCCGCACGGGCCGGATTCACTGCCCTGAAAATGGCTTGGATCTATATGGCTGTTGTTGCGATGACCTTCGTGTTTTTCACGAAGCCCTACTTCTCGCTCTTCACAGGCACCGGTCCCGATATGGTGCCGATTGAGGAGGTCCTGAAACAGGGACGATTCCTGATGGTGCTGTTGAGTCTCTGGGGGGCATTGGATGCGATCAATCTCGTGCTGGGCGGTGCGCTGAAAGGGGCGGGGGATACCCGATTTGTTCTGATCTGTACGTCGCTGGCGACCTGGCTGATCTGGATTCCCGGCGAGGCCGCCCTGATCCTTTGGTTCAATGCCGGGTTGGTTGCGGCCTGGCTCTGGATGACGGTGTTCGTCCTCCTGCTGTCCATCGGCTTCTGGTTCCGTTTCCGGAGCGGCCGCTGGAAATCCATCGAAATGATCCAGCCCACACCGCCGGCGGTGGAGGAAAAAGAAAAGGCCATTGAGAATTGAGAATGAAGAAGTTGTCAGGTCGATCTGATCTTTCATTCTTAATCCTTAATTCTTAATTCTTAATTGAATCACCCCGTGATAGGCTCACTCCAGTCGTATGAAAATCTCCATCATCACCCCCAATTATAACGGCGCACGCTGGCTGGCGCGCTGCATGGACAGCGTGCTGTCGCAGGAACTCGCCCCCGGGGATGAACTGGAATACCTCTTCATGGACGGTGCGAGCACCGATGACTCCGTCGCCATCGCCGAAGCCCGACGCGATCGGATGGCGGCTCTGGTCAGCGAAAAGGATACGGGTCCGGCGGATGCCTTGAACAAAGGCTTTCAGCGGGCCACCGGCGACTTGATCGGATGGCTCAATTCTGATGATGTGTATCAGCCCGGCGCATTGGCGAAGGCGGCAGAGGCCGCGCGGGCGCATCCGAAGAAGTCTTTCTTTTTCGGCAAGTGCCGCATCGTGGATGAACAGGGGCAGGAGAGCCGCGGATTTCCCACCTTTGTCAAAAATGCCTGCTTCCCATTTTCGAGCCACTTTCTCATTCAGTGCATCAACTATGTGTCGCAGCCCGCCTCCTGGTTCCGCCGCTCGGCACTGGAGGCCATCGGTGGAGAGCTCAGGCCTGAATTGAAGGCGGCCTGGGACTATGAGCTGATGCTCCGCCTCTGGCGTCAGGGCGGGGGACAGAAAATTCCCGGCGAACCGCTGGCGGATTTTCTATGGCACCCCGGCTCCATCAGCGGGACGTTCTTTGAGCAACAGTTCAAGGAGGAGTGGGAAGTCGCCGTCGCTGATGCCGGGCGCTGGTCGCCGCAGGCAGGCATCCATGCCATTGTCCGTTTCGGAATTGTCGGTTGCTACCGGTTCATGAATCGGCGACAGGGGAAGTAGGGACTTGCCGCAGGGAATCCGAGCGGCATAGAGAGGGGCCAGCAACCAGCTGTTGTAGCGGTCCCGCAATCAACAGGCCGGTTATTCCTCCGCGGGCAGCTGCTCAACGGCGATCAGAACGCCTTCGGTTTCCGTGGGCTCTCCGGAGAACTTTGTAGCCTTGAAGGTGATATCGTAGATGAGGGAATCATCCAGGCCGTCGATGAGGGCCTGCTGTTCAGGGGTGAAGTCTAGCTTCATGTCGTAATTCCCCTCATAGCAGACCATCACAACGGTATCCTCGTCGTCTGCGTACCAGTATTGTCCCTTCACGATGTAGTCCTGATCCACTTCGGTTTGATTGAGGGTGGATTCAATACGCATGGGCCCCGGATCTACTATCACTTCTGCTGTCACTTCTGCCGGTGCACTCTCTTTTTTTGAACAGGACATCATGCAGCAGCAGGCCAAAAGTAAGAGGATCCCAGAATGTATCAGTCGCTTCATCTGTACCTCACTCCGTTTGAATTATGTGGTTTCATTTTGGCTCTGCCGACGTTGCCAGCTTATCTGCCGGGATGGACGGTGGCAAGCCAAAGGACGGATGGGGGGAGAAATTTTGACAGGATGATCAGGATGTACCGGATGGGGAAAAGAAGAAGTGAGGATTAGCCACGAACGTAAAGAACACATAGAGAGAAAAAGAGGAAGCGGCGCAGGAAAAGAGCCCCAAACACAAAATTTAGCCTCCAAAACCCAAATTTCGAAGAAAACATGGCTTGAAAAGGCCTAAAAATGGCATTTTTGGCCTCAAAATTATGAATTCCGTCCAATTTCCCTCTTCCGGCGGCGCAGCCCAATCTTCTGCCTTTCTATGTGTTCTTTGTGCTCTCTGTGGCCAATTTTCTTCATATTTCGTGTTTTTAGTGACGTTCGTAGTGAAAATCTATCTTCCCTCTGAGAATCTCTGTGGGAAAATATTCGTTTTCTTCTTCGTGGTGCTTTGTGAACTCTGTGAGAGGCCTTCTTCGTCAGTTTTCTTCCTCATGCCGCAGCTGAACACCATGAGGGTCTTGTCGGGGCGGCGGGCGGTGTTTGTGAATTTCCTCCGGCACAGCGGTTGACTTCCGCCTTGTCGATGGGTTTTTTCTGTGGGAAACTCCCGAAAAGTTGGCCTGTCGCTGGATGGGCCGAAACCTCAGGAGATTGTCCATGAAGCCGATTTTGTCCAAGCCGGAAATCAACGCCATTATCTACGGAATGCATGGGGCTCCGTATTCGCTGCTGGGCATGCAGGATATGGGGACGAAGAAGTCGGGGGTCGTGGTGCGCGTGTTTCGTCCGTATGCGACAAAGGCGGAAGTGATCCGGACCTCGGACGGCGAAGCGTTCGAGATGAACCAGATTCACAAGGACGGTCTTTATGAACTGTTCTTCCCGAAAGAAAAACCATTTGCCTACACCCTGCGACTGACCTGGTTTGAGGGGGAACCCTCCGAACTGGAGGATCCGTATCGCTTCCCGCTTCAGCTGACGGACATGGATATGTATCTGCTGGGCGAAGGGACCAACTATCGCGCCTATCAGAAGATGGGTGCGCATCCGATGACGATTGATGGCGTCGACGGCGTGCATTTTGCCGTGTGGGCGCCGAATGCTCTGCGCGTGAGCGTGGTGGGCTGGTTTAACAACTGGGACGGCCGGATTCACCCGATGCAGCAGCGCGGCAACTCGGGGCTCTGGGAATTGTTCCTGCCGCACATGAAGCCCGGCGACCTCTACAAGTTTGAGGTGAAGGGGCATCAGGATTTTCTGGCGCAGAAGGCCGATCCCTATGCCTTTGCTGCTGAATTGCGCCCGCGTTCCGCATCGATGGTGTGGGATCAGAACAGCTACGCCTGGGAGGATGAGGACTGGATGGCCGATCGTCGGGAAATCAACTGGCTGGATGAACCCATCAGCGTCTTTGAGGTTCATCTGAGTTCCTGGCGCCGGAAGCCGAACGATGACAACCGGATGCTGACCTATCGCGAGATGGTGGACTCCCTGATCCCCTATGTGAAGAAGATGGGCTATACGCATATCGAAATGTTGCCGATCAGCGAACATCCCTTTGACGGATCCTGGGGCTATCAGACCATCGGGTATTTTGCGCCGACCTCCCGGTTCGGTTCCCCGGATGACTTCAAGTTCTTTGTGGATGCCTGCCATCAGGAGGGCATCGGCGTGATCATCGACTGGGTTCCGGCCCATTTCCCGAAGGATGGCCACGGATTGGCGTTCTTTGATGGAACGCATCTGTTCGAGCATGATGACCCGCGCCTGGGCGAGCATAAGGACTGGGGCACCTATATCTTCAATTATGGCCGCGCCGAAGTGCGGGCCTTCTTGCTGTCGAATGCCATTTTCTTGGCGGATGAGTATCATATCGACGGTCTGCGCGTAGATGCGGTCGCCTCGATGCTGTATCTGGATTACTCCCGAGAAGAGGGGGAATGGATTCCCAACAAGTTCGGCGGTCGAGAGAACCTTGACGCCGTTAGTTTCCTGAAAGAGTTCAATGAACTGGTCCATCAGGAGTATCCGGGCTTTGTCACCTTTGCGGAGGAGTCCACAGACTGGCCGATGGTGTCGCGCCCGGTGTATCTGGGTGGCCTGGGCTTTGACATGAAGTGGAACATGGGCTGGATGCACGACACGCTCGACTACATGGAAAAGGATCCGCTGTATCGCAAATATCATCACCAGCAGATGACGTTCTCCATGATCTATGCGTTCAACGAGAATTTCATTCTGCCGTTCTCCCATGACGAAGTCGTGCACGGGAAGGGCTCCATGCTGGCCAAGATGCCGGGTGACATGTGGCAGCAGTTTGCCAACCTGCGCCTGCTCTATGCCTACATGTTTGCGCATCCAGGCAAAAAGTTGACGTTTATGGGCATGGAAATCGGCCAGTGGCGCGAGTGGCAGCACGATGAGAGCCTGGACTGGCATCTGCTGGAACATGACTCGCATTCCGGGCTACAGCGCCTGGCGCGCGACCTCAACTTCATGCTGCAGGGCTTCGGCTGTCTGCACGAGATCGATTTCACGTGGGAAGGCTTCGAGTGGATCGATCTGCACGACTGGGAGCACAGCATGCTCTTCACCCTGCGCAAGGGCAAGGACCCCGACGATCTCATGGTCTGCGGATTCAATTTCACGCCGGTTCCCTATACTGGATACCGGATGGGCGTCCCGCGGATGGGCACCTGGGAGGAAGTCCTCAACACCGATTCCACCATCTATGGCGGCAGCGGTGTGGGGAACCCCCGGTTCATCAAGGCGGAGTCGCAGGCGTGGCAGGGCCGGGATCAGTCGATTCCGGTGATTGTCCCGCCGCTGGGCGCGGTGTATTTCCGCTATCGCCCGGACATGGAAGGTTCAATTTAGTTCCCGCGCCGCTTCCGGCGTGTGCCATCCCAAAAGGTAGAAATGAAAAAGTTGACTCATGGATTTAAATGGCTGCTGATTACAGCGGTCTTGGCAGGCAATCTGATTGTCGGAGCCCGTCTGTATTCTCAGGAAGTGGCCGCCGCTCCCGAAGAAACGGCCGGCAACGATTCCCCCTACGAGATGTATACGCTCTTCTCGAAGGTGGTTGAACAGGTTCGCGCCAATTATGTGGATGCCGAAAAAAGCAATTATCAGGACCTGATCGAAGGCGCCCTTCGAGGTATGCTCCAGTCGCTGGATCCCCACAGCCAATTCATGGATAAAGAAGCCTTTACGGCCATGCGCGAAGACACCGCAGGCAAGTTCGGCGGACTGGGCATCACCATCGGCATCAAGGATGCCATTCTGACCGTCATCGCGCCGATGGAAGACACCCCGGCTTTCCGCGCGGGACTTCTGTCGGGCGACAAAATCATCGAAATCAATGGCGAGAGCACCACCGACCTATCGCTGACGGATGCGGTTAAACAGCTGCGCGGCGATCCCGGCACGACCGTGAAAATCAAGATCTTCCGCCCCAAGACCCAGTTGGTGAAGGAAGTCGAAATCGAGCGTGCCATCATCAACGTACCCAGCATCAAGGACCGCCGAATGCTGGATGGGGACATTGGTTATGTCCGCATGCTGCAGTTCGGGGCCGACACGGCGGACGATCTGCAGACGGAACTGGATGTGCTGGAGAAGGAAGGTGCCAAAGCGCTGGTGCTGGACCTTCGGAGCAACCCCGGCGGCCTGCTGACCGCGGCAGTGGAAGTGGCACAGAAGTTTCTCAAGCGCGGACAGCTCATCGTGTTTACGCGGGGTCGGGACAACCGTATGGAGCGATCCTATCGTGCTCGGGCGCGCAAGACCTTCCCGAAGGTGCCGATGGTCGTGCTGATCAATCCCTACAGCGCCAGCGCTTCGGAGATTGTGGCTGGCGCCTTGCAGGACAACCGGCGCGCGATTCTGGTCGGCGAAAAGAGTTTTGGCAAAGGGTCCGTCCAGAGTGTCCTGCCGCAGGATGGCGGCACCGCGATCCGCTTGACGACCGCTAAATACTACACACCGAGCGAGCGCGTGATCCATGAACATGGGATTGAGCCGGATGTGGTTGTGCCGCTGTCAGCCGAAAACTGGCGCAACATCATTGTCTCCCGTAACCGTAGCGAGGAAATCAACGGGTCGGACAATGCGACGGATGAAGGCTGGGTGGACGGTGAAGGGGTGGTGATCCCCATTGTCCGCACCGGGATCGAATCGGATGAAGAACTCGATCTCAAAAACGTGGCGGATCCGCAGCTGGATCGCGCCTGCGATATGCTGCGCGGCATTCTGGTTTTCGAGAATCCGTAAACCAGATGGAGTGCCGATGGAGATCGGAGATCCAACGCCATGTTGATCCTGGGTATTGAATCTTCCTGTGACGAAACCGCCGCCGCGCTGGTCCGCGATGGCCGGGAGGTCCTCTCGTCCGCCATTCATAGTCAGATTGCCAGTCATCGCCCCTATGGTGGTGTGGTGCCGGAGATCGCTTCGCGCGAGCATGTCGGCCAGTTTCCCGTGGTCGTGACGCAGGCGCTGGAACAGGCGGGGGTCCAGTGGGGCGAGATCGATGCGATTGCGGTCACGCATGGTCCCGGTCTGGTCAGCTCCCTGTTGATCGGGTTGTCGGGTGCCCGGGCGTTGGGGCAGGCCCTGGATCGACCCGTGTGGGGGGTGAATCATCTAGAGGGCCACATTGCCGCCATGTTTCTGGATCCGGAGACGCCCCCCCCCTCGGAATGCTGCCCAATTCTCGTGTTACTGGTCTCTGGAGGGCACTCCTGCCTCGTCGAAATGCGTGGAGTGGGGGACTACCGTCTGCTGGGACAGACGCTCGACGATGCCGCCGGTGAATGCCTCGACAAGGGCGCGAATCTGCTCGGGCTGGGCTATCCCGGTGGCCCGGCTATCGAGAAGGCGGCGCAAGGCGGAAATCCCGCCTACGTGAAGTTTCCGCGCGGGATGGAGCACGCCAGGAACCGCTTCACTGACAATGGCCTAGCTATCGAACTGTGCCTCAGTTTCAGCGGCCTGAAAACCGCCCTGCTCTATTGGTTGAAAAAGCATCCCGAAGAACGGAACGAGCATCTGTCCGATCTGGCCGCATCCTATCAGGAAGCCGTAATGGATTCGTTGGCGATGCGTGCCGATCGCGCGCTGCGCGCGACGGGGTCCCGTACGCTGGCCTGTGTGGGCGGCGTGGCCAAGAATGCCGTTCTGCGCACCAAGCTCGAGGCCGTGACGCAGCGTCATCGAGCCCAGCTGCGGCTCGCTCCCATGGCCTACTGCACCGACAACGCGGCCATGATTGCAGCGGCCGCGGGGCTACGTGAGCTGGCGGGTGTAGGCAATCCGCTGGCGAAAGAAGCTGACCCCAGTCTCCCGCTGGTGGAAGAGGATCTGGACGAATCATGAAGCCGGGGGTGAAAGGGGTGTTGCCGATGGATCGGGATTCAACCGCTGAGAGCCGCCGCTTCAAGGTTCCGCTGTGCCTGCTGCTCCTGCTGGTGGGAATGCGCCTGGGGATGGTGCTGGCCTATCCGTTCCTGGCGGAACACAGCCCCGCATGGGCCTGGGCCAACAACGATGGCTATGACACCATCGCCGTCAACTGGGTGGAGACGGGAGTGGTTTCGCTGGAGGCGGGCGTGCCCACCGCATTGCGCCTTCCTCTCTATCCCGCGCTGATTGCGGCAGCCGTAGTTGTGGCGCCCGGGGCCTATCTCTGGGTCGTGATGGGCCTTCAGGCGCTGCTGTCCATCGCGACGGGAGTCCTGCTCTTCCGGTTGACTGCCGGGTTATGGAACCGGCGGGTCGCGATGATTGCGCTGGTGGTTTTCATCTTCCACCCCCAGGTGAATAACTTTGTGTTCCGGTGCGCGACCGAGACCCTCTATATCTTTTTGCTGATGGGCCTGATTCATCAGGCGGTCCTGTTCCTGAGAATCCGAAAGCTGGCTCCCTTGTTGGGAGCCGCGCTGGCCATGGGACTTTCTCTGTTGACCCGGCAGACGCTGGTCCCGCTGGCATGGTTGTCGTTACTGGTCCTCCTGATCTGGTGCATCCGGGGACGGGAACAGTGGCGCCTCCGTCTGGCCTGGACTGCGGCAGCAGTGGCCACCGTGGCCCTGGTGCTGGCCCCGTGGCTGGTCCGGAATGGACGCCAGTGTGACGGGAAGTGGGTGCTGCAGACCTGGGTGGGGCAGCCGCTCTGTCAGGGGGCCTATGTGTCCCGTCATCTGGATGCCTTTCTGTCCGGACAGAAAAGTCTGACGGATCTGGATCAGACCTGTCTGACTGAAATCGGACTGTTGGAACGGCGTATAGCGGCTACGCTCCCGACAGATCTGTCTCCCATCGCTCGTGAGGTTGCGTTCGATCAGGCCTTCCGGGCCCGGGCTCGCGACCTGGCGGCGCGAGCTCCGTGGGATCGCCTGAGACAGACCGTCCGGAATCTACTCTGGACGCCGGTACTCCAGATGACCTGGCGGAGCACACGCATTCTGATGTGCATCCAGTGGCCGCTGCTGCTGTTCGGTCTGTGGGGAAGTTTGCTGGCCGTGTGGAAGGATCCGCGGGTCCCCTGGGAAGCGTGGCCGGTCTGGGTTCTGATGGGGTATCTCTGGGCGGCTCATGCGCTGGCCTGGCCGCAGGCGCGCTATCTGCTGCCGGGACTGGTCCCGTTCCTTGCCTTTGCCGCCTTTGGGCTTGAGCAAGGGGTCAGCGCGGCGCTGGAGGCGGTGCGATCGCCACAGGCTCCCCATCCACCGTCCGGCTGACCAGCGTGGCCCGGACCGTGGCAAAACGGGTCTTCACATCAGCAAAAAGGACGAGGGGTTCTGTGGCAGACACCCAGACGGCTTTCGGCCGGTTTCGCGTAAAGAGGGTAGGAGATTTCGAAATCGCCCTCACTCGGATCGCCTGCATGCGTCCGTGCGGTGTCCGGATGCGTTTGGGTTCCCCTGTTTTCAATTCAAGGGCATGAACGGCCCCATCCATGACCAGTTGATAGTCGCCCTCCGCCTTCAGTTGTCCGCCCGCCGCCGCTTCACGCAGGTCAAAGAAAAAGGAGACGAAGTCGCGCGCCCCTTTGGGGACCGTGAAGGTGTGGACGGTGTTGCTGACCGCATTGCTCCAGACCGCCTTGCCGGCATCCGGCCAGATCACCAGCGTGTCGTCCTGGTCAAAATTCTTCTCTGTCATCTGCTTGGAAATGGTGTGGCGCGGCCCCTCCGGCGTGGGTTCAATAACACATTCAACGGTGTTATCCACGGAATAGATTGCCGAAATCCAGGGGCGGTTCCGGATCCGGATGGATCGGAGAAGGACCCCTCCGTCGAGGGTTTCGCTGTTCACGGTCATCGTGCCCACCGAGACCCCGATCCAGGTGATGTCATATTCCATTTGCTCGGAGGAGGGGGCGGCAGCTTGTAGGTGAGCGGGAAGGCTCATCCACAGAGCCAGGAAGAGAACCCCGGACAGGCGGACTGGGAAGTCGGACGTTTTTCGTGCCGCTACCCGTCGTTGTTTTCTTGTAGAGGGCCTTCTCTGCATGAACGGATTGAGCATGGAATAACGAAAAATGGCAATCAGAATTTGTGGGACAGACCTGCATCGAAGCCGGTGGCTTGCATCTATGGCCGGCCTATGTATAAAATCTCCTTGATTCAAGGAGTTCACATGATGAGGCAAATTGGGTTCAGGGCAACAGGGATGAAATGGGCCTGTGGGGTTCTGCTGGGATGTCTGCTTTTCGGAGTCGGCTGCGGCCGCCCAGTGGCCGTGCCGGGAGTGGAGCGGTATGATTTTCGGGATACGCGCAATCTCCTGCGTTGGGTATATGAGGCATCGCAGGTGCTTGAAAAGGATGGGCTTGCGACGATGGAGGCGCAGTTTGCAGGGGGTGGCGATGATGCCGGCAGCTATCTCTACGTCTATGATATGGACGGAAACTGTCTGTTCCATGGCGGGATGCCGGAACTGGAGATGAAAAACCTCTCCACGGTCACCGACATTGATGACAAACCGATTTTGCAGTTGGTGCATGAGGCGCTGTCGGATCCCAAAAATCCACATGGTTGGATTCACTATACGTGGTGGCGGCCGGGCAAGTTCTATCCGGTGCCCAAATCCTCCTGCCATTTTCAGGTGACGCTTCCCGATGGACGCGAAGTCTTCGTCGGCGGCGGGCTGGATTTCCCGCACGAGGAGCGGGAATTTGTCCGGATCGCGGTGGACAGCGCCGTGCGTCTGATCGAGGAGAAAGGCGAGGCGGCCTTTGACAAAATCGACGATCCGGCCTCTCCTTATCAATACCGCGATGTGCGGGTGTTCGCCTTTCAGCCGGGTGTGGAAATGCAGATTTCTCCCGTCCTGGGGGATACCCGGTTGGGCATGGATCTCGCTGACTGTGAGGACGAAGTCGGTCACAAGCCCTTCGGTCGGGCCATGGAGCAGTTGGAGAACGAGTCGCTCTCCTGGCAGATTTTCACCGCCAAAAGCCGGGGGAGTCGGCATCTGAAAAAAAAGATTCTGTATTTGCGGAAGACCGAACTGAATGGAGCGCCGTTGTATGTCGGCGCCATCACCGATTTGCCCCAGACACCGTAAGGGAGAAGTCATCATGCCTCCGAAATATGAATACAGCGTCAATGAGGTTCCGCCGTTCCGACACCTGATTGTGCTGTCACTTCAGCACGTGTTTTTGATGTTTGTCTCCGTGAGCCTGCCGGTTATTTTTGCGGGCCAGATCAATGCCTCGGTGGAATTTACCACGGCGCTGGTCACCTTCTCCATGCTCGCCGCCGGAATCGGATCGATTCTCCAAGCAATCCGCACCCGCTTCATCGGGTCGGGTTATCTCTGTCCGAATGTGTGCGGGCCGTCCTATTTCAGCCTGTCGCTATCGGCTATGTGGATGGGGGGCATGCCGCTGATGCGGGGCATGATCATCATTGCAGGTCTGATGGAGGTGGCGCTGGCGCCCGTGGTGCAGAAGTTGAAGCACATCTTTCCGAACTATGTGGTGGGGTTGGTAGTGGCACTGGTGGGGGTGAGTGTGATCAATCCATCCGTGACCTCGATGTTCGGTCTGGCGTTCCAAGGGGATGGAATCTCGCCGGTGGTGGTGTCTGTGGGGTTTTTGACGCTGGCGGTGATGGTCTTGTGCAATGTCTGGGGAAAGGGAATCGTGAAGATGTACTGCCTACTGATTGGCATGCTGGCGGGCTGGGTGGTGGGCTTGCTGGTGCTGCCGGAGGCCCGTCACGCTCTGTCAGCCGTCGGCGATGCCGCCTGGTTTGCGTGGCCCCGCATGCCCTGGAAGGTGGGTAAACTGGCTTTTGACCCCAAGCTGCTGCTGCCATTTATGGTCATCGGCATCAGCGGCTCGCTGAAGTCGCTGGGTAATCTGCTGGCGGCGCAGCATCTGTCCGAGCCGGATTTGAAGGAGCCGGATTTCAAGCCGATACGCAACGGGTTGATGGCGGATGGCCTGTCCACGGTACTGGCCGGTCTGCTGGGCGGTCTGGCCGTGGATACGTCCTCGAGCAATATCGGGCTGGCCGGTTCCACCAAGGTCCTCAGTCGCTGGCTGGCGGTCGCCGCGGGTGTCATCTTTATCCTGCTGGCCTTCTTCCCCAAGTTCACCGTTCTGATGTCCCAGATGCCCCGACCGGTCCTTGGTGCTGCCATTCTCTTTGCCGGGTGTTTCATGATTGTGACCGGCTTGCAGGAAATGCTCGCCGGAGAGTGGGAGGTCCGCCGTACCTTCGTGGTTGGGATCGCACTCTTCCTCGGATTGAGCACCGCCTTTCAGCCCGGACTGTATGCCCGCGCCCCGCGTGTAATACAGGCCTTTTTCACGGATCCGCTTCCGACGGCCACCATTCTGGCCGTGCTGCTGAATCAGATTGTGAATCTGGACCGGACCTGGGCATCGCTGCGGCGGCGGTGGGCCGGCCCTTCCGCTTGAGCCTGCGGTGGTCTCCGGACGCTTCAATTCCAATGGCGGATATCAACCCCTTGCCAGCCCCGATCGGACTGTGAGACAGTATTTCTCGATGAACAAGGAGAGAACGATGCGAAGATGGATTTGTGGAATCATACTGGTCGGCTGGCTGGCTGGGTCGGCTCAGGGCGAAACGGTTCGGGAACGCGTCTTGCAGTCCTATGATCCCATTCAAACCCTGAGCTGTGAAATCCGGCGCGATACTCCGTTGCCGGAGGGGGACACCCTGCGCATGCTCAGCCGGGTCTATTACCAGCGTCCCAATCGTCTCCACGTGGAGCGCTTCAGCCCCATGAAACGTCGTATTGTCTGCGATGGCATCGTGTTCCGCAGCTACACGGAGGGGATGGCCAAGGGGTTTTCGCAGCCGGTGGCTGAACTGGACGCCGAGATGCTGCGCAACCTGCAGATGGTGCCCGGCTCGGGGGCCGATATGCTGGACCTCCTGGAGGGAACCACCGAAGTGATGCTGGAAGGCACCGATGAGTTTCCCGTTCGCGCGGGATATGACAATGGCAAATCCTTCGCGGTTTTATCTCTGGATGAGAAGGGCCGGCTGGCACGCTTTGAACTTTTTGGCACACAATCCATGACGGACCGCTCCACGTTTACAGACTTTTCGGCCTTTCAGGAGGTGCTTCCCGGCACCTGGATCGCCTGTCTTCAGAAGACCCAGGTGATTTTTGGCAGTGTGGAGCGCCTGCAGACCCTGCGGATCGACAATGCGGTCGCGAATGAAGAAATACCCGCTTCCCTTTTTGTCGCAGATGCCTTTTTCCCGGGGATCGAGTTTGTCGACTCCTTTGAAAAGATGATTCAATAAGCCCGCAGTAGATTGACAAATCCATCGGGTCCATGGAATACTTTGTGAGTCGTCGATAACTGAAACAAAACTGGAGGAATTCCGCATGAAGAAATTGGTCGCGAGTCTGTTGATTATGATGTTTATGCTGCTGGCGATTGCGCCCGCGGCTTCGGCTGCAAACCCGGATCGTGGTGGATTCATGGGCTTTATCGCCGGGTGCTGCTTCGGTATCCGCTCGGGTGCGGCCTATAACGATGGCAAAGAACTCCACTGGCGTGAATGGTGCATGATTATCCCCGTGGTGGGTCTTGTGGTTGGTATTATGAATGGTGTGACCTGTTCCGGCGGTACGACGACGGCTGATCTGGCCAGGCAGTACGGCGCGATGTACTACTAAGCCGATGTCCGTCTGGCGGACTATCGCACAAAAGATTCCGGGCCTTGCGCCTGGAATCTTTTTTCTTTGGCTCCTGACCTCCCATGCGGTCGGCGGGTCGATGGATCTGGCCGCCGACCTGTTTGGGGAAGGGGACTGGCTGGCGGCCCGTACCGAAAGCCTCCGGGTCAGCTTGGAGACTCCGGGGCCCGATGTCGCGCGCGCGCGCCTGCTGGCTTCGGTTTCCGCCCTGCGGATGGGCGCCGGGCGTGAGGGCGCCATGCATGAACTGTCCCTCCTCTGGCAGACGCCTGCTGTGGATCTCGAGACGCGCAGCATGGCGGCCTATGAGCTCGGGCTCGCCGAGTGGGCGGATGCGAATACAACAAACGCCTTTGCCGCGTTGAAATTTTCCTATTTGAATGCGATGCAACCCCCTCTGTTCTGGCGCGCAGGCTGTTCCCTCTTTTTCTTTCTTAAGGTACATAAACCTCTTCGGGTTCAATCCCCGACCCTTTGGCGCTCTTTAGAGAGCTGCCGCGATGCCTGGCCCCTGGAGGTCTGGCGTGAGTGCCGTCCCGCCAAAAAGTCAGGCACCTCAATCGCCTCGCTTCCGGGCAAGTGGCTGGTGCAGTTCTACCGATCGCAGGTTAGTCCGGCCATCGGCTCCCGCTGCGACCTGCTTCCGAGCTGTTCGGAGTATTTCAAACAGGCCAGTCAAGCTCACGGACTGCTAGGCATTCCCATCATGGCCGACCGGTTCATCCGGGAGCCCTCGGTGGTCACCGCCGCCGCCAAACCGGTGGTTATGCTCGATGGGCACATCCGCTATGCTGACCCGTTGTCCGATCACGATTCCTGGATGAAAAGGAAGAACCCATGACAAATCCTCATTTGAGTATTGTGCCGAAAGCGTCAGCCGGCGTCCCTTGTTGTAGCCGCGCCCGCTGGGCGCGGTCCGCCCTCGTCGGATATTTTGTGGTTTTCTCCATCTCCGCAATGGCCGGAGCCCCCGCCCGTCTGGCGCTGGAGCTGGATGCGGAAAGGCAGGGCGATGCCGCCGCTGTGGAATTTCGTCGCCTGGCCCTCGACGAAGAGATGCCCGACGTCAGCGGCAACTGGTTCTGGCTGGCGGCGTATGAATACGCCATGGAGAAGAATCAGGACCTGTCCAACCGAATGCTGGATCGCACAGAAGATGTAACCCCGTTCGCATTGGCGATCCCGGTCTCTTGGCTTCGGGCCGAAAATGCCATGCAGGATAAGGATTGGACCTCGGCGGCGTTCCACTTTGACAGTCTGCAGCTCAAGGTGAAGGCCGATGACCTGCGGGAATTTGCCGCCCGCGGGTCTGCTGCGGCCCGACTGAACGAACAGGATGTTGCCGGTGCGGAGCGTTCGCTGGCCATCGCGGGGGATCTGGAGGCGGCCCGTGAGGCTTTGTCGCGGTATACAGGGGGGCGTGACAAGAAGCCGTGGGTCGGCGGCGTGCTGGGACTGGTACCGGGTCTGGGCTATGTCTATTCCGGCGAGGTTGCCAATGGGTTGCGTTCCCTTATTCTGAATGGGCTGTTCATGTGGGGGATGGTGGAGTCGGCCGATGAGGATCTGTGGGGGGTGTTTGGTGTGGTGACCTTCGTAGAGTTCACCTGGTACTCCGGCAGCATCTATGGCGGCATCGATGCGGCCCACCGTCACAACCAGCGACGCCTCGACAATACTGTGAAAGAAATCCGGGGCGAGCGCCGCCTTCGCCCGGACCTGTCTCAGGTGCCACTGGTTTCCCTGCAATTCGATTTCTGACGCTGGCCTCCCATGCGTTTGCTTGCGGCTTGTTTCCTGCTGGAAACAAGCCGTCCACATATGCTAAAAGAAGACATTGTCCAATGAGTTGATCCAACCTGAGAGGATTGAAGCCATGTCAGACACCCGCCCTCAGAAAGCTTCCACGGTCTATCTGGTCCTGATTGCCTCCACCGCCGCGATGGGTGGATTTTTATTTGGCTTTGACACCGCCGTCATCAATGGCGCCGTTCTGGCCCTGCAGAGCACGTTCCACTCCACGGCCTGGGTCACCGGGCTGGCGGTGTCTCTGGCGCTGTTGGGCTCCGCAGCGGGGGCCTTTGCGGCTGGCCCGCTGGCGAACCGGATGGGACGGACCCGCTGCATGGTGATTGCGGCCGTCCTGTTTCTCATAAGTGCCATCGGATCCGGTCTGCCCATCACGATCTGGGATTTTATTTTCTGGCGGATCCTTGGCGGTATCGCCGTCGGCATGGCCAGTGTGATTGCCCCGGCCTACATCGCGGAGGTGTCGCCGGCCCATATGCGTGGGCGTCTCGGCTCGCTGCAGCAGTTGGCGATTGTCACCGGTATCTTTATCTCCCTCCTGAGCAACTACTTCATTGCACGGGTGGCGGGCTCAGCCCTGAATCCGTTTTTGTTCGGTGTGGCCGCCTGGCGATGGATGTTTTGGATGGAAACCATTCCAGCCGTGCTATATGGAGCTGCTGCACTCCTGATTCCGGAGTCCCCGCGCTATCTCGTCGCCAAGCAGCGGGAATCAGAGGCTAAGATCGTGCTGGATAAGGTGTTAGGCGGGGATACGCTTGCCAAAATTGAGGAAATCCGTGAAAGCCTCAAGAGCGAGAAGCCGCCGTGCTTTAGTGACATTCGCGGTCGCTGGGGACTGCTGCCGATGGTCTGGATCGGAATCGGGCTGTCGGCCTTCCAGCAGTTTGTGGGCATCAATGTCATCTTCTATTACGGCACGGCGCTCTGGGAGGCCGTTGGATTTTCTGAGCGCTATTCCATGGCGCTGAATGTCCTGACGGGACTGGTGAATATTCTGACGACCTTGATTGCCATCGCTACTGTTGATCGATTTGGTCGCCGCCCGCTCCTGCTGTTTGGTTCTGTGGGGATGGTGCTGGCTCTCGCCACGATGTCGGTTTGTTTCTGGTCGGCGCCGCTGCAGGACGGGGTCCCGATGCTGCAAGGGGCTGGCGCCTGGGGAGCATTGATTGCCGCGAACCTCTACATCTTTTTCTTCGGCTGTTCCTGGGGACCGGTGGTCTGGGTGTTGTTGGGTGAAATGTTCAACAACCGCATCCGCGCCGCAGCGCTGGCGGTCGCGGCCTCCGCGCAATGGCTCGCCAACTTCGCCGTCTCAACCACCTTCCCGCCGATGTCCAAAGGGATGGGACTGGGGCCTTCCTACGGAATCTATGCCACCATGGCTCTGCTTTCGTTCTTCTTCGTATTCCGCTGGGTCAAGGAGACCAAGGGCAAAGAACTCGAAGCAATGTAAGGAGGGTTTCGGAGTCATGCCGTTTGCTTGCGGCATGAGCTTCAAAAAGTTTCCATGGTATGGCGGGGCCGCCAAAAGGCAGATCTCGCCAATGAGCT
>CAZGMQ010000034.1:0-33872 GCA_964526745.1 uncultured Verrucomicrobiota bacterium | reverse complement strand
TTCTCTCCCTCACCACCCTCGGCCTTCGGTGTCATCTATTTTGAGGCAATGCGACAACTTTATCGAAATTCCGATTGACCCCGCCCTGAAGGTGATTTATCTTATATTATTAAGATTATGTTAATCTTCCAGCTGCCAACTACACAATAGATCGTCGTTGAACACAGACCCTTTGAAGAAGAGATCATGAGCTACACCTTATCCGAGACAGAGATCCCCACCCTATGGCAAGTGGTGTACTCCGGCACAGTGGATGCCGCCGACCGCTATGCCGCCGTAGAGGCGGGACTCAAAGCCAGCGCCAATACGCATGTCTCCGGCATTTTGGTGGACCTGATGAATGCGGACGTCACGATGTCCACGACCGACGAGTTCCTGTTCGCTCAGAAAATATCAACGCATCCGAATTTTCATGGGGTTCGGATGGCCTTTCTCCACCGTCCCGGTACGGAGGCCGCCAGCCAGTTTTTGGAAACCGTCGAGTCGAACCGGGGGATAAATACATCGGTCCACACGGATCGCGCTTCTGCCATGCATTGGCTTTCCAACGGAATCCCGAACATGCAGGATGAGGCGAAAGCGGAGAGAAGTGGCGAACGAGTCACGAAAGAATCCGCCACCCCCGATCAAAAAGTTCATGAGGCCCAGATTCAACTGCTGTATCAGCAAACCAGGGTGGGCCTGAGCGGGGCTCTTATCGTGGCCCTGGCGGCCTGCATCATTTTTTGGCCGGTTCTTCCTCATTGGAAACTGACCCTGTGGGCAGGATTGGTGATTCTCCTCACCTTGGCACGCGGCTGCAGCCTCATTGCGTTTCAACGAAGAGCCCCGTTTTCATCCGACATCAATCGATGGGCGACCCTCCATGTCATCGGCGTTACCCTTTCCGCCTTGATATGGGCCATCCCGCTGGTGTTCTTATGGCCGACCGGAACTCCTGCCTATCATCTGGTCTGGCCCTTGATTATTCTGCCCATGAGCGCTTCGGCTGTTGCCACCTATTATACATGGACCTCCTCATATGTTTCATTTGTCCTCATCAGTGTCGTACCGATCTCCCTCCGGTTCTTTCTTGAAGGCGGATTTTCCTTACGTGTTCTGGGGATTCTGGCTCTTATTTTCATTCTGATCCTGCTGCGGGCGGGGAAAGTAATGCATGACGCCAGTCTCCGTACGTTTGAATTCGGCATCCACAACGAGGCCCTTAATATAGACTTAAACGAAGTCCTCATCCTGAAAGAGCAGCTCAACGCGCAACTGCATCAGGAAATCGACGAACGCAAATTGACCGAAAAGGAAAAAGAGAAACTCATCCAGAAACTGCAGACCGCCCTCGACACCATCCAGACCCTGGAAGGCATCATTCCCATCTGCATGTATTGCAAAGAAATCCGCGATGACAAAGGCTCCTGGAATCAGTTGGAAGCCTACATCACCGAACATTCGGACGCCCAATTCAGTCACGGCATCTGTGACAAATGCCTGAAAACACATCATCCGGACCAGGACCGGAATCGGATAGAAGACGGAAGTTCACCTCAGGCCGTTTAACTGCGGCAGGATGACCCAGGTAGAGGTTCTCACGCAATGTACGCGGAGGACGCCAAGCGTCTGCGGGTTGGCGAGCCCTTCTTTGCGGGCTTCGCGTTCTTGGCGAGAAACGGCTGTTCGATTGAGTCCGATTTACACAGATTTTGCTGCCCAAACGGACTTTTGAGGCCCCAAAAGCCCTCAAAACGCCCGAAAAGTCATATTTTCAGCCCGTTTTGACCGATTTTCCGGCTGTTCAGGAAGGGACGGGTCGCCGAGCCGTCCGAAATATCAAAATTGCGCGGCAGGCTCAGCGAGCCAGCCCTACCCTTGAAAATCACGTTTTTGGCTGTTTTTATGGCATTTTAGACCATTTTGCTTCGTCCCGACTCCCATGGAGGTCGGGAAAAGCGATTTGAGGCCGATTTTATCAAAAATCGTCAAAATTTGATCCCCGTAGGCCTTTTCAGAAGAATGGAATACCCATAACATTAATTTATGAAACCGATCCCGATTCAGACCGTGTCATTAACTTATAATGCTACAATGCATGGACTTACCTCTTTACTGACCCTTTACGTCCGGTTGGGATTCCGATAACTCCAGCGACAGAAGGCCATTTGTGGCGAATTCTTCTGCGTACTTCTGCTCCAGCTCGGTGATGACTTTGAATCGCTTCTCCAGCTCCATGTCTTCACTCCCAGGAATTCGATCAAAGTCCCGGTCGATAAACCGTGAAACAAGTTCTCCCCAAAACGTATTCTCATCATAGCTTTCAACAAATGACTTCACTTCACTCTCTTCGAACTCGCTAGTTGGCAGGTGAGTCTGAAACTCCTTCGAATACTCAACAAGGTCTTCACACCCGAACTCTTTGGCCAATGAGTAGAACTTCTGAATGAGCGGGACATACGGGTTGTCCGCATTGGCGGAGGGTTCGTCATGGGCTGTGACCATCCATTCCCCCAGGTAAAGGAGGCCTAACAGATTTCGAAATTCTTTTTTCGTGATATTGATCTTCATCTTGTTTCAATCTCCAATGATAATGAATCACCTGGAATGCCGATGGTTAGGTGACTCCTTAACCAACAACAATTTTATACGCCATTGGCTTATAGGGTCAAATGTGTTTCCACATTCTGCAGTCGGTCTTTTCCGATGGAGCCCCGACGACCCCGTCGGGCCTCTTCATTCCCTTTGAAAACCCCGAAAACCAGCCCGACGGGGTCGTCGCGCCTCCAAAAACCGAAAAAACAGCCTAAAAACAGCAAATAAATCCGAATTTAGGCCGTTTTACAGCGATTTGAGCCCGATTTCTTGTCCGCCGTAGCCTTGGCGAAGGTGGATCCCCGTAAGCCTTTTCAGAAGAATGGAATACCCAGAACATTAATTAATGATACTGACCCCTTCACCTTCACCCCCTTCACCTTCACCCCCTTCACCTTCACCCCCTTCACCCTTTATGACCCCTTTACGAGCCGTAGCCTGGGAAACGCCAGAGACCCCCCTCCAAGGCATAAGGACGGCCCGGTTCCTGTTTACGGCAAGGCAACCGACAAGCGATACAATCGATCTCTCGGCGGCGGAGCGGGATCCTGCATGGCATCCGCCCCCCCGACGCCCCGGCGCGTGGGGATCCCCGAGACCGGGGCCCAGATCCCCTCGGGCAGGTTCGAGCAAACGGTCAAGGTGTACAGACGGTTTGAAGAGGAATCGAAACAGACACTCACCGGCGAGGAATTCGAGAGGGCTGTGAGGTGGAACCAGTCGTTGGAATCCGCACCATCGGTATCGGCAATCATTTCATCGTAGTCGCCGAAGCAATCGCCATCGGTATTGGTCAGGACCGGGCTGGTTCCGGTTCCATACCACTCGTTGCTGTCGGAAAGGCCGTCACTGTCGGAGTCCGCAACAGAGCTGATAAATTCGCAGCATCCCATATCGACGGTGTGGGTGCCATCGGCATTGCCGTCAAGAGGACGAGGAACCCCATCCAGGTCCGGGCCAGCAGACATGGCGGCATTGTCTCCCGCATCCAGACAGGGGGAGGCCGCCGTCAAGTGAGCCCCTCCCAACACGGCAAATTGCGGGGCATCCGTAATGTTTCCGTCCACCCCATTGACGAGCTCCGGCGAACAGGTATACCGCGCGGCCGTCAGATACAGATTGCTGGATCCACTATCTGCCGTGTTGAACCACACAATACAGTTTCTGGATGTGCCGCCGCCCATTCCCCCTCCATAGCGGTCAGACGAATTGCCGGTGAAGGTACAGTTGTTGGCCATGCCCTGATTCAGACCGCCGCCATACCATTTTGCTGAATTGTCAGTGAAGAGACAGTGATTGGCGATTGTTCCCATTGCCCCGCCGCCGCTGTCCGCTGAATTACTGCTGAAATAGCAGCGGTTGGCCTGCCCGTTATACATCCCGCCACCATTCTCAGTGGGGAGATTCAGCGTGAAGGTACAATCGTTTGCGGTGCCACCTGTCATCCCGGCCCCGTTGTCCGCCGTATTGCCGGAAAACAGACAGTCGTTGGCGGTGATCTCTTTTGCGCCGCCGCCATCGGAAAGGGCTGAATTGTCAGCAAACAAGCAATCGGTGGCCGTACCCAGACGCATCCCCCCACCATTTTCATGGGACGAATTGTCGATAAAAGTGCAGTGGTTGGCCGTACCCTGGTGCATCCCGCCACCATCCCGGAAAGCGGTATTGTTCGTGAACAGGCAATCCGTAGCCGTGCCTTGATAAAGACCCCCACCAAAATCCTCAGCTTGATTGCCGCTGAAGGTGCAATGATCCACCCTTCCGGAAGCCATCCCCCCACCGTTAAGATAGGCAATATTCCCAGTAAAATCACAGTTGTATGCCGTTCCCTGATACATCCCGCCCCCGAAATACCTGGCTCGGTTATACTCAAAGACACAGTTGGATACCACCGGGGTCGTGCCGATGCAACAGGCACCGCCACCGTAGAAATCCGTGGGCGGCATCACGGCAAACCCATTAGATAGGGTGAGCCCGGTCAGTATGCAGGCTTCCGGCCCCAGTTTGAAGCAGCAGTGACCGCCACTGCCATCAATACAGGTAAACTCCGGCCCCTGGAACCCTCTCACAGTAATGGCCTGGGTAATCACAATTTCCGCGACTGGCGCATACGTTCCATTGGTCACCCACACAGTATCGCCATTCGTAGCCACATCCAACGCGCTCTGGATGGTATGCCACGCATTCGACCACGCCGTGCCCGGCCCATCGCTCGCGCTGTTGGTCGCCACATACCAGGATTGGGCCGAAACCCCCATCGCCGAACAAACCACACTGATATGGATGAGCCATGTCAGGACTCGTCTTAAAAAAAGATCAGACTTACAATATACAATTTTCCCCATGAGGGATGTGCCTTCCGAGTTCACGCTTCTACTCTCTCCCCCCCCGCCTCCCCTGTCAAACCCCGTCCGAATCCTTCAATGGGTAAAAAGGTCAGTCCTTGCATTGTAGCATTCTTGCTGGACGCTCTCTTCTCCCCGCCCCCAACTGCAATCTAGTCAGGATTCGACCAGCTCCCTGAACCGCCTGAAGGCGGCGCAGGCATCATGCGGGCCCGGGGCGGCTTCGGGGTGATACTGGATGGGAAAGGCGGGGTTGGTTTTGACTTCCAGACAAGCTCACACCTATCGAGGTCGCTTATCAGTTGCAATAGGCACTTTAGGAAAATGCCCATTGATTATTTCAACATGTTGCTTGCTTAGAGGCAAGTGGTCCGCGCTGTGTTCCCAAGCTTCTCGAAAGCGAGCTACTGTCTCTTCTACTGCATTTAGAATGAGCGTTCGAGGTAGTCTTGCATCAGATATGAAGGCTTCGAGTCTTTCCCATGAGAACTGATACATGTCCTTTATTCCATCGATACTTAACGCCATCTTTCTATCATCTGGCATATATGAGATTGTGGAGACAAGGTCGTAGGCGGGAGAGATCATTGGCGTTCGTCGATCTGGGTATATCAGCGACCAGTTCTTCAGGTGCATATCTGCGTTTCCAATCATCGCATTAAACACAAGCCGCCGGACAAACTCGATCACAGCATCCTCTCCAGCCTCCAACAGAATCACTTTAGCCATATTGCCATAGCTTACTTTCTCGTACTTGTCGTCTGGATACACCCCAAATACCTGTGCAAAGTCCTCAATGTGAATAGACTCACCATCCGGCTGGCGATCAAAACGCTGAATAGCAAGAGCATTGCCTCCTAAGGTCCCCATTCCTTCTGGAAGCGCCTTGATTTTATCAACTCCTACAAGCTTTGTCTTGGGGATGTTCAATCCAGTTTGCCTTGCAAGTTCCATCATGGAAAACTCATTCTCTGGAACCCCTGTATATGCTGCGGAGGGCAGTTTCACGATCCATTTGCCACCTACGCCTCTAGCTGGAATAGTGAGTCCGCCAGCTGCTTCTTGAACTGCTGAAAACTTGAGCTGTACACCTGCTAGAGAGAATCTCAGGATTGTGTCGCTATCTACATTTTCTTGGTGATCACTACTGGCCGCAGTGTCTTCACTGTCAAAACCTAACTCTGCATCCAATTCATGAGACTTTATTGTCACTGCACCCGGAAGGTCTTGCCCCAAGGCGCCAAGAAGAAAAAACTCTCGGCTAGGCTTTACTTGAGCCTTACGGGCCAAGTAACTCCGCATGGTACCCTCAGGAAGGAGATTTGAAAAAAATGGATGTATTTTCGGTGGCCGTGCTGGCTTTGAGTCGGTTATTAGATCCCCTAGGTCAGATTTGAATCCAAGGCTAAGGGTAGGACGTTCCGTGTCTTCAACATAGTCAGACTCAAAGATCAGGATGGTTCGATCATCCGGCAGTCTCTGGATGGTAGCGATGGGTCTTCCATATAGAAGGACTGATAATTGTGTTGCTCCAGTCATGATTCCTCTACCCTTCCTCGTCTATTCGATAGGCTTTTCTAGTCTCAGCGGGCTCGCGATGTACGACTTCATTGCGAACACTCCGTAAACTGTTCACGATCTGCCTGAATTGCTCAGTCTGTACATCCTTGTCGCCGAGTTCGCTTATTAGATTCTGCACTTCGGACTGCAACCGATGCGGCACGAGAGGAAGAATCTCCCACAAATCGCCAAGAGCCTGCCTTGCAAGGTCTCTATCCTGATTGTGGAGCTGATTTTTCTCAAGTTGGTCTCGCACACGGCGTACCGCTCGCGCCATGCGCTGAGCCCATTCCCGGTCCCATACGGGCCTTCCCCCGCCACTTGCCTCCAGAATGGCCTCTACGGATCGGACCTGTTTTCTGGGTACGACCATTAACTCCAAGTCGAGTGAGCGAGCAAAGTCCAAGAGCGTTGTGAGCTGCATATCTACAGCACCTTTCTCGATCCTTGAGATGTGAGCCTGAGATGCTCCTACCCTTTCCGCGAGTTCTCTCTGGCTTAAGCCCAAGCGCTTCCTTGCGTCCCTTAGAGCGCTTGAGTATTGGCCAATCTCATGCCTAGTCTTTGATATAGTATTCATCATATTTCCATGTATTTATATATTTATATATATACTACTTATTTTAGCTCTGCAACTAATATATAGTTTAATGCATCTTTTAATGAATATATTCATTATATTATATCATTTATTATATAAAGAGCTCATTTAGCACCCCACAGTCTAGGCCAAATACAACGTTAGGATAGACTTCTCAAGCGCCGCAGCAATTGATCCGCGACGTTCCCGCGAGCCCTTAACCGAGATTTATGTCGATTTGATCAGGGCGCGGAAGCGGCTAAAAGCCGGGCAGGCGTCGTGCGGGCCGGGTGCGGCTTCGGGGTGATACTGGATGGAAAAGGCGGGATGGGTTTTCACTTCCAGGCCTTCGACGGTTTGATCGTTCAGGCTGCGGTGGGTGATTTCCACTTGTGAGGCATCCAGCGTGTCGGCATCGAGCATGTAGTTGTGATTCTGCGAGGTGATTTCCACGCTGCGCGTCCGCAGATCCATCACGGGGTGGTTGCAGCCGTGGTGACCGAACTTCAGTCGCCGCGTGGTTCCACCCAATGCCAGACCCAACAGCTGGTGGCCGAGACAGATCCCCATCAACGGCACCTTCCCCAGCAGGCCGCGGATGGTTTCGGCGGCATACGGCAGCGCCGCGGGATCGGCGGGGCCATTCGACAGCATTACCCCATCGGGTTTCAGAGCCAGGACTTCAGCGGCGGTTGTTTTGGCCGGGAGCACTTTCAACCGGAACCCTTCACCAGCCAGCAGACGCAGGATGTTGCGCTTCACGCCGAAATCGAGCACGGCGACCAGCGGGGCATCGGCTTTGGCATCGGATGCAAAATCATACGGTTCTTTCGTGGAGACCTTGGAGGCGTAATCCTGACCATCCAGCCCTTCCCATGCCTTGGCTTTGGCGACGGCTTCTTCGGGGGTCACGTCACCGGTCGTGCAGAGGAACGCTTTCTGGGTGCCGCCTTCGCGCAGCTTGAGGGTCAGGGCCCGTGTATCCAGCCCAGCCAGTGCCGGGACTTCATACCGCAGCAGAGCTTCCTTGAGGCTTTCCTCCGAACGCCAGTTGGAGGGCTCATTCATTTCGCGAATGAGCAGGCCCGACGCATGGATAGCACCGGATTCGAAATCTTCGCTGTTGAAGCCGGTATTGCCGATTTCCGGCATCGTCAGGGTGACCATCTGGCCGGCATAGGACGGATCGGTCAGGATTTCCTCATAGCCGGTCATGCCGGTGTTGAAAACAACCTCCCCCAGCCTGTCGACTTTGGCTCCGCAGGACCAGCCGCGGATGATCGTGCCATCGGCCAGCGCCAGAAAGGCTTTCTTTTCGCGCCGTGCGGCCCAGTTGTTTGAAGAGCGGCTCATGACCGGCCTCCCTTCCGCGCGGTCGTTCGATTGTATTCCTGGAGCGAAAGCACCTCGAAGGACTCCTGTTCACGTTGAATTTTTAAGCCATCCAATGCGGCCCGCAGGCCGCGGATGGTGGTCGTCATGGGGATACCGCGCCGCACGGCCTCCGTGCGCATCTTCACCTCGTCCAGTTGCGGCGTGCAGCCGGAGGGGACATTCACAATCCAGCCCACCGAGTCATCCAGCACCAGATCCAGGACATGGGGCCGGCCCTCGGAAATCGCAAACGCGGCGCGCGCGGCGACGCCTTCATTGCGCAGGGCCGTAGCGGTGCCGCAGGTGGCCCAGAGGCCGAAGCCCATCTCCACGAGCTCGCGCGCGCACTTCACCATCTCGATGCGATCGGAATGGCGTTCACCGGATACGCTGATAAACACACCGCCCTGCTGCGGGATGGGATTGCCTCCGGCCTGCTGGCTCTTGATGAAGGCCATGCCCGGATCGGCATCGATACCCATCACTTCGCCCGTCGACCGCATTTCTGGGGTCAGTCGCACATCGCAGCCGGGGAACCGGGCAAAGGGCAGCACGGCTTCCTTAACGGCCACATGATGCAGTTCGATTTCTTCCGTGAATCCCAGTTCGGTCAAGGTCGCTCCGGCCATCACTTCGGCAGCCAGGCCGGCCAGTGCAACACCGGTCGCCTTGCTCGCAAACGGGATGGTCCGGGACGCGCGTGGATTCACTTCGAGAATGTAAACGTCCCCATCCTGCACGGCGTACTGCACATTCATCAGACCGCGCACATTCAGGCCGCGGGCCAGCGCCCGGGTATGCTCGCGGATGCGTTCGAGGATGTCTTTGGACAAACTCTGCGGCGGGAGGAAGCAGGCGCTGTCGCCGCTATGAATTCCCGCCTTCTCGATATGCTCCATCAGGGCACCGATGACTTCGATTTCGCCGTCGGCGATACAATCCACATCTACTTCGATGGCATCTTCGAGGAATTTGTCGATGAGGACCGGGCGGCCTTCCGAGGCTTCAAAGGCTTCCTCGCAGAACTGCTCAAAGAAGGGCTCGGTATAGACAATCCGCATGGCGCGGCCGCCGAGCACAAACGAAGGACGCACCAGCACCGGGAATCCAACACGCCGCGCAATCTCCAGGGCTTCTTTGACAGTCGTGGCGGTTCCATTAGCCGGTTGCTTCACGCCGACTTCATCGGCGAGCTGCTTGAAAAATTCGCGATCTTCGGCCTTCTCGATATCTTCGGGACTGGTCCCGATGATATTCACGCCTGCTTCTTTCAGCCCCATCGCCAGATTCAAAGGCGTCTGACCGCCAAACTGCACGATGGCGCCATCACATTTTTCCCGACGATAAACCGCCAGGACATCTTCCAGGGTCACCGGCTCAAAATACAGCCGGTCGCTGGTGTCGTAATCGGTCGAGACGGTCTCGGGGTTGCTGTTGACCATGACGGTCTCGTATCCGGCTTCGCGCAGAGACTGGCAGGCATGCACACAGCAGTAATCAAATTCAATCCCCTGCCCGATCCGGTTGGGACCGCCGCCGAGAATCATGATTTTCTTTTTGTCCGATTTTGCGAGGGCTTCTTCCGGCTCATCGCCGTAGGCCGAATAGAAATACGGGGTCGCCGCGGCAAATTCAGCGGCGCAGGTATCGACCACGCCATAGGTCGGGGTCAGACCGATGCGTTCTCGTGCGGCGCGAACATCGTCTTCGGTGGCATTCAGCAGTGCGGCAATTTGTTTGTCGGAGAATCCGAATTCCTTGGTCTGGGCGAACAGCGCTTTATCAGCTTCCAGGCCTTCCAGGGTCTTTGCTGAGCCAATTTCCTGTTCGTAGGCAATCAATTCTTCCAACTGACGCAGGAACCACGGATCCACACCGGTCAGCTCTGCGACGCGTTCGACGCCCCACTCGCGGGCCAGCGCTTCGCGCAGATGAAACAGGCGCATCGGACTGGGCCGGGCTACGGCTTTTGTCAGTTCCTCGTCGGAAAGGATCCCTTCCTGGTCTTCTTTCCGATTCCAGCCGGTCCGGCCGATTTCGAGCGACCGCAGGGCTTTCTGCATCGATTGTTTAAACGTGCGCCCCATCGCCATTGTTTCGCCGACGGATTTCATCTGGGTCGTCAGCGTGTCATTCGAGCCCTGAAATTTTTCAAAAGCAAAGCGGGGGGCCTTGACGACGATGTAATCCAGCGACGGCTCAAAACAGGCCGGGGTCGAGCGCGTGATGTCATTGGGCAGTTCATCGAGCGAGTATCCCACCGCCAGCTTCGCGGCGATCTTGGCAATCGGAAATCCGGTGGCCTTGGAGGCCAGCGCCGAACTGCGGCTCACGCGCGGATTCATTTCGATGACAACCAGGCGGCCGTCTTTCGGGTTCACCGCAAACTGAACATTGGCACCGCCGGTCTCCACGCCGATGACGCGCATCACCGCGAGACTCGCATCGCGCATGGTCTGGTATTCACGGTCGGTCAGTGTCTGGGCCGGAGCGACGGTTACGCTGTCGCCCGTATGCACGCCCATCGGGTCCAGGTTCTCGATGGAACAAATGATGGTGCAGTTATCCTTGCGGTCGCGCATGACCTCCATCTCGAATTCTTTCCAGCCAAGGATGGATTCCTCGATCAGCATCTCGCTGACCGGGCTCAGGGCCAGACCATTGGAACAGATGGCTTCAAAATCGTCTTCGTCATAGGCAATGCCGCCGCCGGCGCCACCCATCGTGAATCCCGGACGCAGAATCACCGGCCAGCCAATCTCTTTCCGGATCTCGCGGGCTTCTTCCATCGTGTGCGCGGATTTGGAGCGTGGGACGTCTAGGCCGATTTCGGCCATCGCTTCCTTAAAGAGGCCGCGATCTTCCGCGCGTTCGATCACTTCGGCGGTCGCGCCAATCATTTCCACCCGGTAGCGCTTCAAGACGCCGGAGGCATCCAGCTTCATCGCCAGATTCAGTGCGGTCTGACCGCCCATGGTCGGCAGCAAGGCATCGGGGCGTTCGCGACGGATAATCGCCGTGAGGGCTTCTTCGGTCAGGGGTTCGATATAGGTGCGATCCGCAAACCCGGGATCGGTCATGATGGTGGCCGGATTGCTGTTCACGAGCACGACTTCATAGCCTTCCTCGCGCAGGGCTTTGCACGCCTGCGCACCGGAATAGTCAAACTCGCACGCCTGCCCGATGACAATCGGGCCCGCACCAATCAACAGAATCTTTGAAATATCGTCTCTTCGGGGCATCTCGACTCCTCGCTAAAACGTTTTACCTATAACGCCATAATTTCCCCTTTTTGGCCAGCAAAAAGTGATTTTTGGGGCATTTTTATCGTTTTGGAGGCCCAAAAGGGCTTTTTTGAGTTCAAAACGGTCGAAAATGGGCATTTTGAAGGATTTCTCTCTCACAGAGTCACAAAGGCACGGAGAAAAGAATAGAAAACATGCAATATCTCCCACAGAGATTCACGGAGATTCTCAGAGAAAGAAGGTAAAAATGGGATGCGCCGCAGGGAAAGGGAAGAAAATTAGACAGGATTGGCATTCTGGTCGCGCTGCTCCCGCATTCGCTTCGCCTGCGGCGAAACGCTATAGATCTCGCGTTCTCTCGTCGTTCTCCAGCGCAACTTGAGCTCTGCACTCGCCTATTAACTGGATAGACTGGATAATGAAAGATGAGACTACAAAACACACGAACAGATGAGTGCCGAGTTCAAGCCGAAGGCGCAGAACGAACGCGAATTCTATAGCGATCCACCTTCACAGGTGGAGCGAACGAGTGAATGAAACGAACGGAGTGTCCATCCTGTCAAACGCTTCGAATTTCCTTCTGTTGCGATCTGTAGCGGCGCTTGCGCCTTTTGCGTTAAATCGCCTTCTTCTACAAGCTCCACGGCATGGCGCCGGGAGAATCGGTGTCGAGCTGCCCGGAAGCCAGGAGCGCATCTAGCTGCTCGAGCAGGCGCTGTTTGCCTTTGGGAAAGCGCGCTTCGAGCGGGACAATGTTCGAGGAGTGGTCGGCACGAAAGACGGTGGACTCGAGTTCAAGGTCTTGAATCAGTTCACGGGTTTCGGCGACAGCCTGATGTTCGGTCAGCATCTGAAAATCCGTCTGGGCCAACGGCGTGCCGGGAACCGGGATGACGCGGAGCGCAGAAAGCAGTCGCGGCTGCATGGCGTTGAGAACCTGGGCGGTCGCCTGCGCATGTTGACTGGAGCCCCCTGCCCCGGCCAGGCCGATCAGTATCATGACCGACATCCGAAGACCCGCGGTCTGAGCGCGCTGCCCGGCTTCGACCATCTCTTCGGCGGTTTCGTGTTTGTTGACTTGTTTCAGCGTATCGTTGTCGCCGCTCTCCAGCCCCATGTAGAGCGTGTGGAGTTTGAGTTCCTTCAGGCGGCGGAGCTGCTCATCTGTTTTGGCGAGAATCGAGGCGCCATTGGCATAGACGCCGACACGGGATAGACCGGGAAATGTGTCATTCAGCAGTAAAAGGATCTTCTCCAGCGTTTGGAAATCCAGATGCATCACATCACCATCTGCGAGAAAGATGCGACGGGCCTCGGGCCACTCCTGACCCCCGGCGGCGATTTCTTCCACCGCGTGTTCCAGGCCGAGAAATTGATACCGGACCCCTTTATACATGCCGCAGAAGGTGCACCCGTTCCAGGGACAGCCATCCGCCACGCGGAGAATCAAGCTGTTCGCCTCCGCTGGCGGGCGAAACAGGGTGTGATTCACGGCTTTGTTCATCGATTCACGTCCGAGTTACAGCGTCTCGACCAACCGGGCGATGAAGTCGCCGGTCTCTTTCAACAGCTCCGGGTCCACGAGATCCGGCGTATCACCCGGTGTATGCGACAGCTTCATGACCTTCTCGCGCAGATTGGATGACGTGATGGCCAGAGTCGGAACGCCCCGGAATGCAAAAATGGAATGATCGCCTTCGGCCCACTCCGGGCCCCGCTCCACCCGATCATGGCGTTCGATTTCCGCATCGAGCCAATTCAGCTTGGCTTCGTCCAGATTGTAGGCGGACACCGCAATGTTCGACTCCTTGTAGCCGACCGCATCGATATTCGCCACGAGGCGGATCTGCCCCATCTCATTCCCGTAGTGACTGAGATAGGCCAGCTGTCCCTTCACCATAGGCGAGTCTTCGCCGTTGAACGGAAGAAATTCCAGATCCAGCGGAAGCGCGCGGGTATTCAGCCGGTCCATCGTTTCCAGCATCGCCGCCACACCCGCTGCGTTGTCCAGGGCGCCGGGGGTCCCATAGGCCGTATCCATGTGGGCACAGACCAGGATCTTCCCCTGAGACTCGCCTTTCGCCTTTTTCTGGATCACCACCTGCTCGCCGGTCTCCGGAAGGGTCTCTGAATCAATCTTCAAGCCCATCATGCCTTTCGCTTCGAGAAGCTGGGCGCCCGCCTCGGCCCCGACATAGGCCACCGGGATCTGAAAGTTGGCGTCATCGAACAACGGGCAGGGATCGAGCCCACAGGCGGGATGCGCGCCGGTGACCGTCAGAATGGCTTTGGGTTTCTTTTCCTCCAGCAGTTGATAGATCGCTTTGTGCTCCTCGGGGAAATAGAAAGGGAAATCGCGCGGCATCAGCGGGTCTTTCGTCAGGTCCCCATGCATCAGCAGAATCTTCCATTCGCACTCGGCCTTTTCGAGTTCCCGCAGCGTGGACACCGCCACCACATCCCGGCTTTTCTCGAAGGCCGGAGAATAGGGTCCGGCAAAGACCGGAACATGGACCTCGCCGCGCGCCGCCAGCGAAGGACCGGCTTCCCACCGGACACAATTGAACGGAAGGCGCCTTACGGCATAGCCCATGCGCTTCGCCTCTGTCCGCAGATACTCCGCCATGTGACGGTTGGCTTCCGTCCCGAGCGGCCGCTCTCCGAACTCGAATATCCGATCCGTACAGGAGGTCGTCTTCATGGGAAAAGGATGGCGAAAGCCCCCCTCTTCTTCAATCCTTTTCAGAACCTGTGCTTTTGTCCTTGCGTTTATCCGGGTCTGCCCGTAGATTCCCCCACGCATTGCACAACTTGTTGTGTAACACATTGCGGGGTGGAGCAGCCCGGTAGCTCGTCAGGCTCATAACCTGAAGGTCCTTGGTTCGAATCCAAGCCCCGCTACCATCTTACGCAGAAGGCCGGACATTTTGTCCGGCCTTTTGCTTCAGCTGGCACGCCAAGTTTCAAGGCCGGACATATTGTCTGCCCTTTTGCTTCAGCTGACACTCCAGATATGGGAGAATGAGTTTGATGTACACCGTCTATATTCTCGAAAGCCTCTCACGTCCCGATCAGCACTATGTCGGATTCACAGAAAAGCATATGGAATTGCGCCTGCAACGCCACAATGAAGGCACAACCCCTGCAACGAAACGCTACCGCCCATGGAAGTTGGTTTGGAGCAGTGCATTTCCTGAAAAGGAAATGGCGTTGACGTTTGAAACCTATCTCAAAAGCGGATCCGGACGAGCTTTCGCAAACAAACGCTTGATACCCTCAGGATCCTGATGGCCTGTCCGCCATAACGGGGAGCCTGCGACCTGTGACGGCGGATTCGAATCCAAGCCCCGCTGCCACTTTAAAGGATCGGAACAGAAATGTTTCGGTCTTTTTCTTTTGCATGGACACCAGACAACAGCCGATTTTCACACAGAGCCACCAAGGCACGAAGAAGAGAATTTGACAGGATGAACAAGATTGGCATTCTGGTCGCTCTGCTCCCGCATTCGCTTCGCCTGAGACGAAACGCTATAGATCTCGCGTTCACTCGTCGTTCCAAAACGGAACTCGAGCTCTGCACGCGTCTATTTTCGAGATAAGGAGACGTGTCAAGAGATGCCTCTGCGAGGTATCAAGAGGGCTGAATTCTTGCGAGTGGGCACGCGTTAGCGGGTGTCCGTCGTGAGAATCAGCCCTCTTTGATTTCACGCTCCATGAGCGTAAAAATTCCTGACACCCCTTTTCGCGCGATTCGGCATATTCGCAGTGTATCCTGAAATCGAACCCTTTGCGGTCTTTGCGTACTTGGCGAGAAACGGTTCCGGGTCGCTCTTTTCTGTTCCCTGAATATGACAACCCCCTTTTCCTGGAGTAGGTTGAGACCCAACCCCAAACAGGAGAACCCCATGGCCAAGGCCCCCGCAAAAAAATCCGTCCCGTCCCTGCTTTCCAAGGCCCTGAATATGGCCAACATGGTCACCGTGCAGCCCGATGCGGTAGTCAGCCGAACGGTCATTACCAAAAAAGCGGGCACGGTCACGCTGTTCGCTTTCGATAAGGGACAGGGGCTCAGCACGCATTCCGCGCCCTACGACGCCATGGTTTGGATTCTGGAAGGCGAAGCGCGCATCACGATTGATGAGAAGAAAAAGCTGAAGGCCACCGTTGGCGACATGGTCATTATGCCGGCGAACATCCCCCACGCACTCCATGCGGCCCAGGCCTTCAAGATGGCGCTGGTCATGATCAAAGAAAAGTAGTCCGCAGAGAAGTCGGATTTATCCGCAGATTTCACAGATGGACACAGATTCAGATCTGGGAAGAGAACAGATTTTGTCCGCAGATTACGCAGATTAACGCAGATTTAGAAAAGGGAATACGTGATGACTGAAGAAATCAAAGATCCTCAGACGTATGAAATTATCGGTGCTGCAATGGAAGTGCACCGGGTGTTGGGGCACGGGTTTTTAGAGGCCGTTTATCATGAAGCTCTGGCGCGGGAATTTGAAGCGCGCGGGATTCCCTTCGAATCAGAAAAGACGCTGATAATTCAGTACAAAGGCCAAGCGTTGACTACGGCTTACCGGGCTGATTTCATTTGCTTTGAAGAGGTGGTCGTTGAACTCAAGGCGATTCAATCCCTGACGGGACCTGATGAATCACAACTCATCAATTATTTGAAAGCCACCGGGATCAAGCGTGGCTTACTCTTAAACTTTGGTTCAGTCAGTCTTCAGCATAAACGCATGGTTTTAAATCTGCGTTAATCTGCGGAATCTGCGGACCCACTATTCCGCCTCTTTTCTCTTCAATTCTGTGGACTAGAATGGCTCGCGGCTTCGCTGTTCCTCGAAGGCATCCACGGCCTGCTGCAGGCGGGTACGCGGGCCTTCGTCTTCGGCCGGCACATCGGTGAAGTCGGTGCGGGAAGGATGATCGAAGGCGTCGACATAGCGTTTACGGCTCTGATGGCTTTCCAGGAAGGTCTGATGCGCCCGTTCTGCCCGCGTCCACAGCTGGCCGAGGGCAATCTGCCACGTGTCATCATCCGGCGGGCTGAGCTGATCCGGATTTTTCTTTTTCCGCCGCCACCAAGAGCGCTTCGGCACCGGCGGAGTAGCCACCTGATTGAAGTAGGCGGTGTAGGAGGACAGCACTCCCTGCAGAGAAGGCGGAGCGCCCAGCCTCATGCTTTGAATCTGCAGCGACAGGGACGAGGCGGTGAGCGTGGCCCACTTCTGTCCGCGATAGGCGATCAGGTCACGCGCATACAGGTCAGACGGCACATCCACAGGCACCCCGGTGACGAGGTCGCGGGGGTTGAAATTGAGCGCCTGCAGGAGCTTGGCCTCGATCTGGAGACCCCGATCACTCCACGCCTCCACGTCATTCCCTCTGGATTGCTGCTCCAGAAAGGTGCGCCAGACCGCCTCCGGATTCTGATCCTTCAAGGCCGGGCTGTGAGCGCGAAGCCAGGCGGCATCCACGGGCTTCCGAGCCCCCACCGCTTTGAACAGCATCGCCCAGGTGGTGAAATCCCCCGCCGGAAACAAAAATTCGACGGCCGTGGCCGCGTAAGCCTTCTCCCGCCAGCGTCCCGGAGGCAGCACCTCCTGTTTGATCACCTGGGCCAGCGGCATTATCCGCCCCTCATCCAGTTCCCGGGAAATCCATTCTCGGTTCCGGGAGATCAAAGAAGCCTGCGTCTGCTGGGCAACCCCAGATGAAATCCAATCCGCCACAGCCGGCCCCATGCCCGACCGATGGCTGCGCGACGTGTATTCTGCCACATACCGGTTGAGCATCAGCCAGCAGGCGGCATCCTTCAGGTCTTCCGGATCGAACCGGGAGCCGCCCGGCACCACGAGACGCTGATAGAACTTCCCGCCATCCCAGCCCTGGATCTTCAGGATCTGAGCGTCCGGCTTGGGGTTGCTCTGCACCATGACGCCCAGCACCTGGTCGTGCTGGAACGGCAGCGTCATCCCTGTTTTTTCTTCCACCTGGGAGGCGAGCTCGGACAGCTGTTTCACCAGCACCAGATTCTCAGCCGACGTCATGCCGGAGACGATAAAGCGCCGGTCGGCACTATAGATGGACGCACGACCGCTCCGCCCCACGCGGCGGAGAGCGGCTTCGCCTGGCGTATCCGATTGTGCGAGGGAGACGGCGCCCCCTCCCCACAACAGCAGCGCGCCCAACGCCGGACACAGCCAGGCTCGGGCAGGACGATGGGTGAAAGTCGGTGACATCACAGGGCCTAGATCGGGCGGAAGCGGATCCGTTTGGGTTGGTCGGCGGCATCGCCCAGAAGTTTGCGGCGCTGCTCATGATAGCCGTCGAAATTGCCTTCAAACCAGGTGGCTGTGCCGTCATCCTCAAAAGCGAGGATATGCGTGGCGACGCGATCGAGGAACCAGCGATCATGGCTGACCACCACCGCGCACCCGCCGAACGACTGAATCCCCTCTTCCAGCGCCCGCAGTGTGGTGACATCCAGATCGTTGGTCGGTTCATCCAGCAGCAGCAGATTGCCGCCACGACGCAGCAGCTTGGCCAGATGCACACGGTTGCGCTCTCCACCGGACAGCTGGTCGACCTTTTTCTGCTGGTCGGTGCCACGGAAGTTGAAGCGGGTGCAGTAGGCCCGGCTGTTCATCAGCTTCCCTCCCAGATCCAGCGTTTCCTGGCCGCCGGTGATTTCTTCAAAAACCGTATTTTTTGCATCGAGGGTATCGCGGAACTGATTCACATAAGAGGCTTCGACGGACTCGCCGACCATCAGCGAGCCGCCATCCGGCTTTTCTTCATCCATGATCATGCGTAACAGCGTGGTTTTGCCAGCGCCGTTGGGTCCGATGATGCCGACAATGCCGCCGCGGGGCAGATTGAATGAGACCTTGTCCATGATCAGGCGATGCCCATAGACCTTGCGAAGCTCTTCGGCCTTCACGACCAGATCGCCCAGCCGCTTCCCGGAAGGGATCTGGATCTCCAGGGTGTCTTCGCGAGTGTCGACCTGCTGCGCCGCGAGCTCTTCATAGCGGGACAGGCGCGCCTTGCTCTTGGACATGCGCCCCTTCGGATTCAGATGAATCCATTCCAGCTCTCGCTGCAGCATCTTCTGGCGGGCCGCGCCCTGCTTGCTCTGCCGCGATGCAACCTCCTGCTTCGCCTCGAGCCATTTTTCATAGTTGCCCTTGTAGGGGGTGCCCCGCCCGGCATCCATCTCGAGAATCCACTCGGTCACATTGTTCAGGAAATAGCGGTCATGCGTCACGACGACCAGCGTGCCGCTGAACTTCTTGAGATACTCCTCCAGCCAGGCGACGGTCTCCGCATCCAGGTGGTTGGTTGGTTCATCCAGCAGCAGCGCATCCGGATTCGACAGCAGCAGGCGGCACAGGGCCACGCGGCGCTTCTCTCCGCCGGACAGTTTGCTGACGTCCGCATCGCCCGGTGGCAAGCGCAGCGCATCCATCGCCCGTTCGATCTGGCTGTCGAGGCTCCAGAGATCGCGCGAATCGATCAGGTCCTGCAGGCGGCCCAGTTCGTTGTTCAGCTTTTCGGATTCCTCGTCCGACATCGTGTCCCCGAGCTTGTCGCAGAGCTCGTCATAGCGATCGATGATTCCCTGCGCCGCGGCGGCGCCGTCGGCGACATTGCCAGCGACATCCTTGGTCTCGTCCAGCTGCGGCTCCTGGGAGAGATAGCCCACGCGGATGCCCGGCGCGACATAGCACTCCCCGTGGAACTCCTTATCCAGCCCGGCAATGACCTTCAGGAGCGAGGACTTCCCCGCGCCGTTGCCGCCGATGACACCGATCTTGGCGCCGAAATAGAAGGCCAGGGTGATGTCGTCCAGCACCGTTAGGCGGTCATACTGCTTAGACAGGTGATTCAGATTGAAAACATATTCGCCAGCCATGGGATCCTCTTGGAGTTGGAATCGGTGCCGTTCAGGGCGCCGGAGTTACTTGTAAGGTCACCGTCCGGTTCAGCCGGCGGCTTTTCGAGGTATCGTTCGGATAGGGCGCCTCTTCCGGAGCACCGGCCTGGGGAACGAACTCAAGCGCCTTGTTGGCGCGAGAAAAGGAGGTCAGATGATCCACGGCCACCTTCGCACGCAGCTCCGCCAGTTCCTTGTTGCTGCGGAACTGGAGGGTCGGTTTGCTCAGCGGGACATTGTCTGTATAGCCGATGACCGTGACCTGGGCGCCTGACTTCATCGTCAGCAGCTTCTTTGCCACGGCTTTCAATGCGCGCATGCCCTTCACCGAAATTTTCTCGGAGGAAACAAAAACAGCATCCTCGAAGCGGACATGGATTGCCGTGCCCTGCCGCGTGGCGACCGTTCCCCTCACCTTCCAGTTCTCAGCGGGGACAGACGGCTGCGGAGATGGCGGCTCCACCACCACAACCGGGACGACCGCGGCCACCGGTACCGACATCTCCGGGGTCACGGGCTCCACAGCGGACAGATCCAGCAACGTGCCGGGCCGATCCCCCGCCGGCTGGCGGGGGCAGGAGGTCCAGGTGGCGATCAATGCCACGAGCACAATTAAAACCAGCACCAGCGACACCAGCCGCCGGTCGAGTTCCACCCCGGAGAGAAAGCCGGTGAAGGCAGAGAGAATGGAGGAGAGGGACCCCGCAGCACGCGGGGGTTTGGGCTCTTTCACCGGAGGGGGGGGCGCGATGGGCCTTTTCGGGCGGCGATAGATTCCCGTCCGGAGCAGCGGACGGCCGTCTGCGGAGGAATCTACAGGCTGCACCGGGCGAACCGTTCTGGAATCCGACAGCACGGAGCGGACCTCGGCGGAGACATCCGGCGGATCACCGGGAGGCGGCAGAACGAAATCCACTTCCGGCGGGGCCTCCTGAACCGTGGAAGCAATCGGCTTGGGGGCCGGGCGCGCCGGCATGGAGGCGGCGCGGCCAGACAGCGATGAAAACAGATCCAACTGGGACTCCGGCAGATCCTTGATATGCCCGTTCCGGCCTTTCATTTTTCCTTGCAGCGCTTTCGAGATATCGCTCATGTGTGTGCCTCTCTCCTCAAACCCGACGTTAGCCCGCCACGACCAAATTGACCATCCGTTTCGGAATATATATCTGTTTCTTCAGGCCCTTGCCCTCTAGGAAGGGCTGCACCTCGGGACAGGCCACCGCCTGCTCCAGCACCTGCTCCTGACTCGCTTCGGCGAGCACCCGGATGCGCCCGCGCACCTTGCCATTCACCTGAATCGGGATATCGATCTCGTCCTCACGCAGCACCTCCTCGTCCCAGGCCGGCCACGGCTCCATCGCCAGAGTGTCGGCATGACCGAGACGGCTCCACATCTCCTCCGCCAGATGCGGGGCAAACGGGGCCAGCAGCAGCACGAAGGTCGACAGCAGGGACCGCGGCAGCGCATTCCAGCCCTGCGCGTGATTCACAAAGATCATCATCGCAGAAATCGCCGTGTTGTATTCCATCCGCTCGATGTCGGACGTCACCTTCTTGATTACGGTGTGCAGAGCACGAAGCTGATCTTTCGTCGGCTCGCCATCCGAGACCCGGGAGGACAGGTCGCCGGTTTCCACATCCAGCACCTGACGGTACACACGGCTCAGGAAGCGATGCACCCCTTCCACGCCCTTCATGCTCCAGGGTTTCACCTGGGTCAGCGGCCCCATGAACATTTCATACAGGCGGAGCGAGTCGGCTCCATATTCCACCACGATGTCGTCGGGGTTGATGACATTACCGCGGCTCTTGGACATCTTTTCGGCCTTGCCCAAAATCTCCAGATCGGTGCCCTTCACAAACGTCTGGCCCTGCCGCTTCTCCACGAGGTCATCCGGAAGGCCATGGGTCCGGCCATCGCGACTGGCATGCAGAATCATGGACACGAGTTCGCCATCCTTGCGGTTTTCGGTGCCAATGATGTCCTTCTCCGCCAGGGCGTCGGCCTGCGCGGCAAAAGCAGCGGGATCGGCGTGATATTCCAGTTCACCCAGAATCATGCCCTGATTGACCAGGCGCTGGAACGGCTCTTTTGTCGAGACGGCGCCGATATCGAAAAGGACCTTGTGCCAGAAGCGGGCATAGAGCAGATGGAGCACGGCATGCTCCGCGCCGCCGACGTACAGGTCCACCGGCATCCAGTACTTCTCCTTGGCCGGGTCCACAAACGCATCCGCGTTTGTCGGATCGATATAGCGCAGGTAGTACCAGCACGAGCCCGCCCACTGCGGCATCGTGTTGGTCTCGCGGGTGGCCTCGCCGCCGCACGTCGGACAGGTCGCCTTCAGCCACTCGGTCGCGCGCGCCAGCGGGGGCTGGCCATCCGCCGTCGGGCGGTAATCCTTCATCTCCGGCAGGCGCACCGGGAGGTCCGCCTCCGGCACCGGCACCACGCCGCATTTCTCGCAATGAAGCAGCGGGAACGGCTCGCCCCAGAAGCGCTGACGGCTGAAGAGCCAGTCGCGCAGCTTGAAGTTCACCTTGCCCTCGCCCTGACCCGTTTTCTCCAGCCACGTGGTGATCTTCTGCTTGAACTCCGCCGT
The DNA here is from genome assembly GCA_964526745.1 of uncultured Verrucomicrobiota bacterium. GTDB lineage: Bacteria > Verrucomicrobiota > Kiritimatiellia > CAIQIC01 > Lenti-01 > Lenti-01. The sequence continues at coordinate 11,640 of CAZGMQ010000034.1, read as the reverse complement.
TGTCAGTCCGTCGTACTCGCCCGAGTTGACGGCGATGCCGTCGTCGACAAATCCGTGCCAGTCCACGCCCTCGGGCGGCTGGACCACCTGCACGATCGGCAGGTCGAACTTCTGCGCAAATTCGTAGTCGCGCGTATCATGGGCGGGGACCGCCATGATGGCGCCGGTACCATAGCCCCAGAGGACATAGTCGGCCACCCAGACGGGAATTTTTTTCCCGTTCACCGGATTGATGGCGAAGGCGCCGGTACAGACCCCGGACTTCTCTTTGGCCAGTTCCGTACGCTCGAGATCACTCTTGCGCGTCGCCGCTAGGCGATAGGCCTCGACGGCCTCCTGTTGCTCCGGTGTGGTGACCTGTGCCACCAGCGGATGCTCCGGCGCCAGCACCATATAGGTTGCCCCAAAAAGCGTATCCGGGCGCGTCGTGTACACGCGGATGGTCTCCTCGCCCAGCTTGAAGTCGACTTCCGCACCTTCGCTGCGGCCAATCCAGTTCCGCTGCTGCTCCTTGATGCTCTCGGGCCAATCCATATCATCCAAATCGGTCAGGAGGCGGTCCGCATACTGTGTAATCTTCAGGACCCACTGGCGCATCGAGCGGCGCTCCACCGAGAACCCTTTGGCGCGCCATTCCTCGACCTCTTCATTTGCCAGCACGGCGCAGAGGTCCGGACTCCAGTTCACCGGCATCTCACTCTCGTAGGCCAGCCCGCGCTTGAAGAGCTGGAGGAAAATCCACTGCGTCCAGCGCACATAGTCTTCATCGGTCGTCGCGATCTCGCGATCCCAGTCATAGGAAAAGCCCAGCATCTTCAGCTGGCGGCGGAAGTTGTCGATGTTCTGGTCCGTGATCTTGCGCGGGTGCTCCCCCGTCTTGATGGCATACTGTTCCGCCGGCAGGCCGAAGGAGTCCCACCCCATCGGATGAAGCACATTGAACCCCTTCATCCGCTTGTAGCGCACCTGGATATCCGTGGCGGTGTAGCCCTCCGGATGCCCGACATGCAAGCCCTGCCCGCTCGGATACGGGAACATATCCAGGACATAGAACTTCGGGCGGTCGCCGTCCACCTCATCGGGAGTCCGGAACGTCTTGTTCGTCTCCCAGAAGTCCTGCCACTTGTTCTCGATTTCCGAATGCGGATAAGCCATACAAATACCTCAAAATGAATGAAACCGACACTCTATCCTCCCCATCCACCTCAATCAATGCCCGATTTCATTGCCGGGGCCGCCTAAAAAGAGTATGAAGCAGTTATGAAGGACATCGTTCAGTACGTCGACGAACAGGCCGAGTTTTTCACCTCGGAGCAATGCCATATTCTGGAGCTGGCCAACACCTCCGACGATCCGGCTGTATCCATCGCCCGGGCCCGCGTCGAACCCGGTATCATAACCCGGTGGCACCGGGTCAACGGAACCACCGAGCGCTATGTCATTCTGGAAGGCCACGGGCGCGTCGAAGTCGGCGACCGCCCCCCCGAAGAAATCGCCCCCGGTGATGTCGTGACCATTAGCCCCGGCTGCCGCCAGCGCATTGCCAATCCGGGCGAGAGCGACCTCGTGTTTCTTGCCATTTGCACCCCCCGCTTCCTGCCCGAACAGTATGAAGAGCTGGAGAACAACCGGACAACATGAGGAGACCCTGCATATGAAAGCAAATCCATTCCCGTCTCGTCGTGGATACCGGAGTCTAGCTGTCGCCCTATTCATGGGACTGGCCCTACCCCTCACGGGCTCTGCCTCTCCATCCCTTCAGGACATTGAAGCCTCCTTCAACCAGAAAGAATCTCTGCTGAAAGAGTACGAGAAGTGCCAAGAACTGCTCAACCGGTGGGAGATTGAAAACGATCTGGGACCGGAATGTCTCCGCGTGCTCCAGGAATACCGCCAGCGACCCGCCAGCCAGAAATCCTCACGCGAGCTGCTCGAAGCACAAAACATTCTTTATGAGCAGATGGGTGACCTGTACATTCAAAAGAAAAAGCTGGAGACCGAGTATGTGGAAGTCTCGGATGCGGCCGGCGAAGCCTGGGCGCTGATGGACAAGGAATGGGATGCCTGCAATCAGGGCGACGCCGAAGCCTGCAAGAGGGCCGAGAACCTCCGTGACAATGTGTACGGACCGAGGCGGGAGCGGGAAGTTGAACACAACAAGGTCTATACCCAGGCGGCGACGAAACTCGCAGAGCTCACCTCGCGGGCAGAAAAAAAGCAAAAGCTGATTGACGCCGCCAGGGAAGCAGAAGAAAAGGTGCAATGGGCGCGGGAGTGCGTTGCAGGCCTGCTGGCAAAGGGATATCACGTCAATCAAGGGGATGCCATTGGGCGCGCCTCCTTCGATGTCATCCAGGCCCAGTGCGACAACCTGCGGGATCGATATTTTACAGCCCTCCAGAGCTATCTGGACCTGGTGAACGAGCACAATTCCCGGGTCCAAAACGCGGCTGCCCAGCAGGAGGCCATCACGCCGCAGGCCGTTCATGTGGTGCCCAACCGGACGCCCAACCCCTTTGCGACCCTACCCCAGCAGACCTGGGGCCCCTCCCGGCCCATGACATCTGACCGGACCCATTTTGATCCCAACCGGATCCGGAAAGCCCCGCCCAAACCCGCCGATTCCCCACCCGCCGAAACGGTTCCATCCAAACCGCAGTACGGCGGCGGCGGGCAGGCCTTTGGCTATTGATGCCAGCGCCTCCTTTGCTTAGTAAGCCACCCAACGCCCGGACGCCGGAATGAAATTCCTGGAATGCAGAATCCCGCCCGTCGCCGTCTTTTTGCTGATGGCCAGCCTCATGTATGGCCTCCGGTCCGTCACCGGTGAAATCGGACTCCCCCTCTGGCTTCGCGTCATCCTTGCCGGGCCGCTCCTGCTGGCGGGCGGCCTCATCGGAGTGGCCAGCCTGGCCCACTTCCGGAAAGCCAGGACCACGATCCATCCCATCCATCCCGGCCATACTACGACTCTGGTGTCCGGAGGCATATACCGATGGAGCCGCAACCCCATGTATCTCTCCCTGCTACTGGGACTTCTTGCCTGGAGCTGCCTTCTGGACAACGCCTTCACGCTGCTTGGCTGCGGGTTGTTTGTGATCTACATGAACCGGTTCCAGATCCAGCCCGAAGAACGGGCCCTGGAGTCGATCTTTGGCGACGAATTCACCGCTTACAAAAAGCGCGTCCAGCGCTGGGTATAAAACCCTAATAATCAGTTGGTTTGACTCATCATTTGAGATTTTACCCCCCTTTTCCCAGTTTCGGTCATTTCCCTCATATCAACGGGTTGAAGGATATCGGTAATGCAAGATATTTAAGGCCGAATCGGCTGCAAATGGATCTTATAGCGATAGAATTCCCACAGCGTGATGGAGCCGTTAGTAAAGATGACTGTCTGACCCGCTCCTAGAATATCTACATAGTTCGTCACCCAGGACCAGATCTGCGGGGATTCCAGTGCGCCCGCCCCCTCTAATGTAAAATAACGTCCGCTATAGGCCTGATACGGCGTCCCCGTCGCGCCGGCCGCATGGAAGCGGATAGCATTCACTCCGTTAGTTCGATCGATCAACAAAGATGCGGCTTCGCGGTCCGACACGGTCGGGTCGGTCCCGATGATCCACTCCGTCAAATTCAAGAGGTCATCCTCATCAAAATCGTCGGAGGGCAGGACCTCCAGCACATCGGAGAAAAGGCCGCCCGACGCATCGATGATCCGCCACTCCCATTCGTCGGCCATGGTGTCGTCATCGGTGTCAAGAGTCGCAGAGTTTTCCCAACCCGGCGTACCGACAAACGCGCTGACGCGCCAGTTTGTTGCCGCTTGGTTATCGCTGGAGGGATCGATGACTTCGATCGAGGATCCCGACACGACCGGCCACGGCGCGGTGTTGCTGTAGGCGACGCTGTCCACGAGGTTGCTGCGCAGGTCCAGGAGCTCGATCACCGCCCCGGAGGCCGGCAGCGTAATCTCCGGCACCTGGACCACCCGGGTGGCATAGTCGGCGGCAGAAGTCCACACCACCGGATAATCCCACAGCGGGACCGTTGGATAGCGCTCGACCAGCTCCGCCGGATCGGACAGCTCGACATAGGCATTGGTAAGCTGGATCTGAGCATCCGCCACCACCAGATAAGAGGTGGGGCCCAGCATCGTTTCATGCGGGAGGCGATAGCTCTCATCCCCCACCCGCAGCTGCCACCAACTCAAGTCAATTGTCTGTAGACCCGGATTATAGAGCTCCAGATATTCTCCGCCACTGACCGGATCCGACATGATTTCATTGATGCTGAGGCCGGAAGGATCATAGAAATTCGTTACGGCCCAGAGGTTCGTATCGGAGTCGGACCAGGACCCGTTCATATAAAAGTCGCGGCGGGTGGAGATGAAATTCTTCACGGTCTGTACCTGATTGGATAGCAGGCCGGCGTGATACCCGATCTGGCTGTAGGCGGGGGCTACATCCGTATAGAGCGTATCGAGCAAGGGGGAGAGGAAGTTCGTGGTATAGATCGTGTGGCAATAGCGCCAGAGGGTGCTCTGCTGTCGCGAGCGGTATGGGAGCGTGTATTCGGAGCCAGTCCCGCTTTCCGGATAGTACAGCGTCTGGCCCAGCAGGTTGTAGTAGTTCGTATTCACCTGATTGGGGTGCAACACCGTCTGGTAGTACGGATGCAGATTGGTGTACTGGGTAAAGAAACTCTTATCAACATCCCACGGGTACTGGCGCCAGCGGCCATCCAGGCCGCTCCGATGCTGGAACACGTTCCAATCAAAGAACTGGTCGATGTTGGCCGTGATGGAGAACAGCGCCATGGAGTAGCGAACCGATTCCATCGCCACATTTGTCCGAATCGCATCCGGCTTGCCGGGGTTGCCGACCGCGTCCAGCGTATCCATCACGCCCTGGACATTGTTCAGGGCCCCGTCCCCTCCCACATAGGAACGCCCCCGCCAACCGACACGGGCCAGATAGTCGCTGTCGAGGATGTCATATTCATCCATGAACGACTCTTCGGGATCTTCCAGCGACATCGTGACCGTGGGCACGCCATCCATCCAGAGGCAGACATGCCGGACGCGGGGAGACGGCAACCCGATGAGGTCCTGCAGCCAGTAGGATAGATACTCATTCACCACGCGGAAATACCAGTACTGCGAGTTGTTGCCCCGATGACGGAAGTTGATGCCGCCCTGATTGCCCGCAAACCATGTGTCGAGCCGGTGGTCCCGATTCACCCGCAGCGCAAGTCCATTCCGGAGAGGATCGTTGTCCGGGTTCCCGCGGTGACGAACCTTCACATCCACAAACGCCTGCCCGGTCGGACTGACAGCACAGGCCCGGCGCACCTCCGGATAGAACTCCGGGCCGCCATCCGTCAGCAAATACCAGTTCGGCAGCGTGTTCTGCTGGGGGGTCTCCAGGTCCACCCAGTAGCCCAAATCCGCACTCGGGTCCTGCCACTGGGGATAGCGGGCGGCAAACCCGTTGGTCGTCTGGGCCAAGACATGATATCGCACAAACACCCAGTTGGTGGGATAGGCCGGGAGCAACACCGCATAACTCCCGTCGCCGGCAGTCCCATCGGGCCAGATCCCGTCATCGGCCATGCCCAGATCGGTGTAGTTCCCATCTGTGAATTCATACCCGTTTGTTGTGAATGAACGATACCGCAACTGCACATTTGTAATGCCTGCGGAGGAGGACAAGTCGGCCCGGACCACATTCTGCGTACCGACCGGACAGATGCTGTACTCCTGTGTCACCTCCTGGATGCCAACCGGCCAGGCATTCGGCAACAGCGCATTCGGAGCGCCCGGCGTACCCGGGGCAGACAGGTCCAATGTGTGGATTGTTGTATCCACCACGGCATTCAAGCTCCCGGAGATCCCACTCCGGCGCACCCATAGCGATACCACATAATCCTCCCCGTTCGTTGTCGGCAGGGCTGCAGAGTAGACATTATTGCTCAACGCATCCCCATAACGGAGATGAAGCGGATCCGAGACACTCTTGGTCAGCCACCGGGAGAGTGCTCCCGCCAGTGCGAGTCCCGCACTTCCGCCCCGCCCCATCCCGGCCTCCACACGGGACCGGGCATGATTGCCCTGGACCTGCCAGTCATTCGTGCCGGACTCGAAGTCGCCATTCGGAACCATCTCGCCCGAGCCACCCACCGGCACGACCGACACATCATCCACCCAGCATTTCCCATCAAAATCAAGGAACAGAATCACCCCGCTGTTAGCCGCATCGATCTGGCCCGTCCAAGTGATCTGTTGCCAGTTTGTGGAGGCAGAGGACGCCATCCAGTTCACACTGGTGTCGCCGGCCCATTCGCTACTTACCCGCTCCAGAGAGGGCCCATAACCATCTGCCGCTGCGGGCCAGGGAGATCGGTCTGAATATGCTACACGGTCGACCGTCCGGCCGAACGAATTGATCAGCGAGAGGGTCTCGCTACCATTCTTCAGCGAACCGAGCCAGCCGCTCTGCACATTGGTGATGCCGTACTTGGCCTGAATCTGATTCGTCGCCGAAGCACAGGCCAGATACCCACCGGCTGAAATCGTAGCGCCTTCCGGCAACATAAAGCTCGCCCCCTTCAGCTCCCACCCCGACAGATCCACAGCAGAAGCGTCCGGGTTGTAGAGTTCCACATACTCATAGGTCGCCTCATTGGTCTCGGGCGGATGATACATCACCTCATTGATCACGACTGCCGGCGGCGCCTCCCCTACGATCAACCAGGTCCACGCCTCCTTCTCCACGCTCACAGTTCGGGTGCGGAACGACAGACTGCTGGCCTGCCCCACCGTCACCGTCGGGCTCAGGTCGGTGTTCACAGAGTTGGCATAGCTGCTTCCTGCCGCGGTCGCTACCATGTGCACCACATGATTGCTGGCTTCGCCCAGCGGTTGATCACGATATGATTGACTGTGATTTCCGTTCGTCCGCCATGCCGAGGTCAGCGGCGACTCGAAGTCGCCGTTCTGGGCATGCTGGGTTTCGGTCGCGGCATCCAGGAATGAGAAATCATCCAGCAGGGCCTCACCGGCGGCATCCAGATAGAAATAAACCAGTTTGGGATCGGTCGCCGCGCCGGACACCTCGAACGTCTGCCAGACATCCGTCGGCTGCACATTGGTGATGAGTCCGCTGCCGGACATCCGGACCGTCAGCGGCGGGGACGGCTCATACCGGATCCCCGGGGATGGAAGGGAGAACGAGCCGTCACCTACCGATGTGGCCCGGAAAAGATAATAGACCCAGGTTCCATCGGACTGACCGGCAACCGTGGTCGTATAGATCTGGTCACCGGCGACGTCATCCGGCAGAACGCCGTCATCCAGCATCTGGAGATCGTTGGTCACGCTGCTGATGCTGGTGCGCATCACCACCTGGGTCGGCAGTGTGGCCGCCACCACGGAAACCGACACCGTGAAGATTGAACCGGCAATGGGTTCAGCCGGGGAAAAGACCGGATTCACAAACCCGCCCGCCGGTGCCGCACCCGGCGTTCCGCCGGGAGGTCCCGCATACCAGTTCGCGGCATCGTTGGCGTAGTTCGTCGAAGAAATCCGTTCCAGGGATGGCCCATTCCCGTCCGGTGCCGTTGGCCAGGGCGCCTCATCGCTGTAATCCACCCAATCCACCAGAATCGCCGGCACCACATTCGTTTCCGGTGCTCCCGGACGGTAGAGGCGAACACTCTCCCCCGCATTATTGAGGCGGCCGCTCCAGGGTCCAAATACCTGAATGGAAGGATCCAGTCCGTACGAAGCCCGGAAGGCTGCCAGATTGGTCCCTCCGGTAATCAGGATCCGTTCGCCCGGCGACACAACCGCACCCGTCGGGAAAGCAAACTCCACCGCCGAATCCAACATCCAGGTATTTGTCGGGAAGTCAGCATCATATAGATACACGTTGGTCGCCTGCGTGTTCAGCAGCTCAATATACTCATCCTCCGCGCTGTCGTTCGGTGGATGATACATGATCTCGCTGATTGCCAGCGGCCCTGTCTTCGGCAGCCCGTTCGCGGCACCCAGTGATCGCGCAGCGAGGGTCACCCAATCACCCGTCCCGTTTGGATAGCGGCCAAAAGACACGCCGTTCTCCGCCGCTTCAAACACCCCGAAATCCACAAACCGCGTCAGATTGCTCGAGGGGTCCGCCGCCGTCAGGAAGAGCGCCTCCCCCAGTTCGCTCAGCGCAAAGGCCACATTCGGCGGCACACCGGAGGTCAACTGGCTCTCCAGCACAACGGCATACGCACCCGCGGCAATCACCGTGTTGGTCATCTGATATTTGTTGCGGATTACGACATCATCGCTGAGATACCAGCCGGACACATCGATGGCATTCGTTGTGAGGTTGTGCAGCTCAATCGCATCCTCCAGCGGCAGGTCCGTATGGGTCAGCACCTCATTCAGCACGATGTCGGGCTGCGCGCAGGTGCCGGATTCTCCCGGAGAGCCGTTCAGCAGGTCGCTCGCGCACCAGTTTGTGGCCAGATCCGGATCGACCGCAGGATCCACCAGCACCAGCGAAGCGCCGTATCCATCCGCCCGAACCGGCCAGGGAGCTTCACCGCCATAGGTCACCGAAAAGAGTGTCGTCCCGGCCTTGTCCTTCAGCGTGACCTTCTCTCCCCCGTTTGCCAGCCCCCCCGAATACAAACCGGGTGCCAGATTGGTAACCGCGGGATACCGATTGGTAAAGGCCTCCAGATCGCGAACCACCACCACAAATGAACCCGTTGGCAGCAGCAGGGAGTTCGTGAAGACATAGCCGATGCCCTTTGTGAATTCCGCATCCTTAAGATCCACCGCGAGGGGGCCCGTATTCTGGAGTTCCACGAACTCATACAGGTCACCATCCACTGGATTCGTTCCATTCACCGGATGAACCATCATCTCGCTGATGACAATCGACTGGACCTGAGCGAACGACACCGACGCCAAGCAGATAGAAAACGCCAGAAAAACCGTCAGACAGGATAGCCTGATGTGCACATGTCTTTTCTGATTCGCGGTCCTTTCCACGTACTCTGTTTACTCTATGTTATGATGAATAGAACGCCTGACGCCACAACCTGAAACGGACGTCCTATCCAAATCAACCGCACCCGTATTTCATGTGACAAATATACTCGGAAAGCAAAAGGCTGTCAAAAATCGAGAGAGATGCTGGATAAAGCTCTCCAAAAGCCACTTTTACGTCCTTTTTATTCAAAATTATTCTTTTGATGCGTATTTTTTTGAGTCAGTTTTTCATTTTTTGGATTCGCGTGGTGAATCAGCCGCAATGATTGTAGAATACAACCTGTTAGGCGCAACAACATTCCGGACTGAACAAAAGGTGGAGCCTGTGACGAATGAAGAAACCGACTTGAGTGAGATTGAACAAGGGGCCACAGCGGTCACGACCTATCGAGTGAAGGACACGCATCAGGCTGAATACAACGAATGGTTGCGCGAAATCAGCCCGGTCTGCAAAACCTACCCCGGGCATCTGGATGTTCAGACGATTCATCCGATTCCCGGCCTTACGGCGACTTATACGGTCATTATTCGATTTGATACCCGGGAGCATCTTGAACAGTGGATGTATTCCGAGTGTCGGAAACGCCTTGTTGAAAAAGTGCAGCCGTTTCTTGCTGGCCGCAATGACTTCTACATCCGCAGCGGGCTGGATTTCTGGTTTACACCCGAAGGCGCCAGAGCCCAGGTGCCGGTGCGCTGGAAGCAAGTCCTGATTACCTGGTCCGCAATTTATCCCCTGGCTTTCGTGATACCGCTGGCTGTGTCGCCTCTCCTGCGACACGTCGGCATCCCCGAGGCGCGGTATTTTGACACCCTCTTTATTACCGGGGCTATTGTCTTCCTGATGGTCTACTTTGTCATGCCGCGCTACACCAAGCTGGTCCAACGCTGGCTGTTCCACTAAGGTGGATGAGAATTCGGCGCGCCCGGGACCCGGGACGTCAGGACAAGAAAAGGAACACATCATGATCCTTGAAGAAGTAGAAAACCTGTACAAGATTGTAACCCTGAAAGAAATACGCCGGACAAAAAATGTGCGGTTTGATGTGCTGGACACGGATCTGATCCCCCATATCGACAGTTTTGACCGGGTCATCCATGCTCCGGGGGCCTTGTCTCCCGGCAGCGTCGGAACGGTTGAGCGTCCCTGGTATATGCATCCCCATCAGGAAGACAATCTGATGGTGTTATACGGAACGCGGACCATCGATATTTATACCCCGGCGCATGGCAAAGTGGAGCACTTCTCGGTGACCGCGGACAAGGTCTGTCATGGAGATGACGTGTGCTACCGCGGAGCCGCCATGCTGGTCTGGCCCTGTGGTGTTTTTCACCGCATTTTGAGTTCTCCCGAAGAAGGATCCGGCTCCGTAAATTTTGCAGTTCGCTATGACGGATTTAACATCCAGACCAACTTCAATATTTATGACCTGGATACCGAAACTGGGAAATATGAAATCATCCGTGCAGGACATCTGGATCAGAAGACATAAAGTGACCTGACGCTCCCCCCAAAAAGCCGAAACAGCCATTTCCGCCCACAGAGGTTCAATTTTCCCGTTTTGGGGCCTCAAAAGCCCATTTTCAGCCCATTTTGACCGTTTTGGGGCTGTTTTTGATGGTTTTCATCATTTTTCCCCAAACAGGGTCATTTTGAATCCTGAAAGTAAGCCCGCGCTCCATCTGCGCTTTTGAACCAAGTTCCCGCGCACTTTGCACTTTCCATCCCATTCTCTTGCAATTAGAACCAACCCGTCAGATCATTATTTCCAGATTAGGACAACATTGTTCTAACCTAGGGAAAACCGACCCAATGACTCATGTTTTCTTCAGATATTTCCTCATTTCACTAAAATCCCACCCGGGATAGGACAAGCTTGTTCTAATCCCGGAATTCCGAGCAAACACGAAAGTGCCCTTTGCCTGAATCGGGCTTTCAAATCATTCAGTTGCGTCATGAACTCCAGAAGAAATCCCCTGCATCCTCCTGCCCTGCTTTATGAAAATGGATTGTATGCCCGTCAGACTTTACTCGTTTTCTATTGCGCTCTATCTGGCAGAAGTCTACTGTTGAGTTCAAGAAAACGCCGGGGAATTGTCGGCAAAAGGTGCCAAAACCCGACAAATGACTAGGTTGTCCTATACTACGTTGGGATCACGAAATAATACAATATGAAAACCAAGACAACATTTGAGCTAACCGTATATAACTTATCCCGGTTGATTACAGGCGGGGGATTGATCGGCGGATCTCTGGTAATGATCTTACTTGGTGAGGGAAACGGAAGTCTACTTCCGCTTCTATGCCTGAACATGATTTTGGGAATGTTCATAGCTTACCTCGGCATAAAATCGGCAAAAATACATAAATATGAGAAGAAAACGCCGCCCAAAAGTAATTGATAAGTTTCAGCCAAAATGACCAAAAAGAAAAATCCCAACAATCGGGTCCAGACTACGACCCACAACTTCTCGCAATGCGATGGCCTCGGCTCGCTACAAACGTTAGTCTCTCCCCGTGTGGGTCGAGCCTGACCCGTGACGTTCAACGTCAGAAAATAAATGAAAAATATTGGTGATCTATCGACGGC